>CALDNT010000058.1 GCA_937915145.1 uncultured Reyranella sp. | reverse complement strand
CTGGGGGAGTTGGCCGCCCGGGCCCGCGCCAAGATCGGCAGCAAGGCGACGCTCGGCATCCGGCCGGAAGACATCCATATCGCGACCGCGGCGGATGCGCCGGAATATTGCTTCGAAGCCTCCGTCGAGGTCGTCGAACAGCTGGGATCCGAGATCCTGCTCGATATGCGCGTCGGCCCGGCGTTAATGGTGGCAAGCGTCGAACCGACGCTGCGCGTACGCTCCCATGACAAGCTCAAGCTGGCGCTGAAGCCCGAGCGCCTCCACCTGTTCGACGCTGAAACCGAGGCGGCGATCTAGCCTACGGGCCGGGTCCCACCCAAGACTCCAGCACATCCCATTTGGCCTTGCGCTGCTCCTCGCGCGGCTTCTTGAAGTCGTGGCCGAACGGCGCCGTGTCGAATGAACCATAGGCCGGGTTGGCAATCATCAGCCATTGGCGGCCCCAGTAGGCCATGTCGGAGTCGAACGCCGTCAAGCGCTCGGCCTCGCTGCCGCGATAGCGGTCGTCGAAGTCGCCGAAGTTGTCGCCGATATTGATCAGGACACGATAATCCTTGGCGACCACGGCACGGCGCGCCCCCTTGGCGCTGCCCCACTCGGGCTTCTCGCTCTGCATCAGGAACGTGTCGACATTGCCGCCCATCGGAAAGCCGAGCTTGTCCATGTTCTCGCGCGTGTCCTTCTCCGTCACGGCAGCGCGATTGGTGATGTAGAAGATTTTCACACCTTTGGTATCGGCGTACCTGGTGAATTCGACGGCGCCGGGAATCGCGGTCGACACCTGCGCGGCGCAGAACTGGTTCCAGGTCTTGGTGCTGAAAGTCTGGTTGTTCTTCAGCATCCAGGCCTGATAGCGCGAATTGTCGAGCACGGTTTCGTCGACGTCGAGAATGATGGCTGGCGGCAGATTCTGATAGTCGCCCTTCTGTTCGGCCGGTGCCGCCGTCCAGTTCCTGTCGGCCAGCGCCTCGTCCAGCCGGATGCGCGCCAGCGCGAAGACAGTGAGGGCGTTGCCTTTGAACTCAACCGAGCGCTGTGCCCACAGCGTGGCCAGCAGCATGTCGTTGGGCGCAGGACCTCCCTGCGCCCAGGCGGCACCCGACGACAATGTCATGGCAACGGCGGCGCCGAGCGCCACAATGGTCCTTGCGATCATCGCTCGATCCCCATCAGCAGTTTCCGCTTGGTCGCATCATCGGCGAACGACGCCTCGATCGCCGTTCGCGCGATAAGTCTCAATGCTGGTCCGTCGAGCCCCGCCTCGTCGTACTCCTTGCCGAGCGTGGTGTGGAAGAACGGCGGATCATCGGAGTTGAGCGTGACGGGAACGCCGGCGGCGATCAAGCGGTGCAACGGATGGGAGGCGCGGTCACGATACAGCCCCAGTGCGATGTTGCTGCCCGGGCAGACCTCAAGGACGACCCCGCGGCGCCCCAGCTCCGCCATCAGCGCCGGATCGTCGGCCGAACGCACCCCATGGCCGATGCGGGTCACCGGCAGGTCGCGGATGGCCGCCCAAACGCTTTCCGGGCCCAGGACCTCGCCAGCATGGACGGTACAGCCAAAGCCATTTTCATGCGCCATCCGGAAGGCCGGCGCGAAGTCGGCTGGAACGAATTTCGCCTCGTCGCCCCCCATGCCGAAACCCACGATGTAGCGGTGCGGTTCGGCCACCATCTTCCGGGTAATGGCAAGCGCCCGCTCCGGCCCGAGATGGCGGATACAGACGACGATAATGCGACCTTCGATGCCAAACTCCGCCCTCGCGCGGTCGATGCCCTCCTCCAGCGCCTCCAGCCATGCCGTGTAGGGGATGCCCAGCGCCGCCGGCCGCTCGGGCGAACAGAACAACTCGACATAGACCGCCCCCTCGCGCGCGGCCCCGGCGAGATAGGTGTAAAGCACGTCGCCAAAGTCCCGGGCGTGGCGCAGCACCGTGCAGACACGGTCATAGGCGGAGAGAAAGCTCAGGAAATCGTTCCAGACATAATGCCCATCGGGACCGAACAGGCCATGCGGAAGATCGATGCCGTTGCGGGCCGCGAGTTCGCGCGCGAGAGATGGCGCAATCGAACCCTCGAGATGACAGTGCAGTTCGGCTTTGGGAATCACGGGAACCCTCGCAGTGGCAAGTCCGGCCTTTGCAGCCAGTTGTCGGCAGGATAATCGGCCCTGCCATCGATCAGATGCACGGCATAGGCGTGCCGCGGACGCGACGAGCGGTTGGGCGCGCTGGCATGCGGTAGCAGGCCATGAAGGATGACCAGGGTCCCACGTCGCGCTTCGAGTGCCACGGGTTCGACATTTGGCCAGGGCGCGGCGTCGAGCGTGCGCAAGACCGCCCGGTCGCCGTCGCGCAGAAAGCGCTGGCGCAACGGCCCGCGATGGCCGCCCGGCAATGCCATCAGGCAGCCATTGTCGCGATCGGCGTCGTCGAGGGCGATCCAGAACCCGATCACGGTCGAGGGCCGGGTATGGAGATAGGCGGCATCCTGATGCCAGCCGACCTCGGCGCCGATCCACGGCTGTTTGAAGAGATACATCGACTGAAGCAGCAGCGGCCGGACCAGGCCAAGGACATGGGCCAGATCGGCCAGGCGGGACCGGCGCGAAATCCGGTCGAACACCGGGTCGAGATCGTGGAGTGCGTGGCCGATCTTGTTCAACGCCAATCGCGCCGGCTGGTCCGTCGCTTCCTCCTCGAAGAAGAAGCGGACCGCCGCACCTGACTCCAGGAAGTAGCGATCACGCGCGTGACCCTGATCGCGCGGGGAGAAAATGCGGCGCGCCGCGTCGACATCCAAAGCGGCCACCAGCTCGGCCGCGCGTTCCTGCAGGGCATCGCAATCGGACAGTGGCAGGAAACCTTCCAGGACCGCAAAGCCGTCGCGTTGATAGGCCGCCAGGTCGAGAAGGCTCACGGGACGACCCGTTCCATGATCACAGGTTGCCCGACAGGCGGGGCATCGCCGATCCGGATGGCGTCGCGCACAAGCGCGATGGCGGCCTCGGCATCGGCCTCGCTCGCGGCGTGCACGATGCAGAGCGGACTGCCTGCCCGGACCGACACCCCGACATCGGCCACCTCGCTCAATCCGACCGATGGATCGATGGCGTCGTCGGCGTGCGAGCGGCCGCCGCCCAGTGCCACAACGGCCATTCCCACCGCTCGGGCATTCATGCCCACGACATGGCCCGAGCGCTGGGCCGTGCACGGCCTGATCACAGGCGCCCGCGACAGGTAACCGCCGGCGTTATCGACAAAATCGACGGGCCCGCCCAGTGCCGCCACCATGCGGGCGAAGACCTCCGCCGCCTGTCCGCCCGCCAGCGCCGCTTCGGCGCGGACCTGGCCCGCGGCGGCGGTGGCGGCCAGGCCACCCAAAGCAAGCATCTCTCCGGCCAAGGCCATCGTGACTTCGTGCAGGCGCGGCTCCCGCACGCCCTCGCCCGTCAAATAGGCCACGGCCTCCCCGACCTCGAGGGCATTGCCGACTTCGCGGCCCAGCACACGGTCCATATCGGTGATCAGCGCGACCGTCGGCAGGCCGGCCTGGCTGGCCACGGCGACAAGACTGTGAGCCAGGTCTCTTGCCATCGGCTCGGTGTCACAAAATGCACCGGATCCGCATTTTACGTCCATCACCAGCCCGTCGAGACCTTCGGCGATTTTCTTCGACAGGATCGAACTCACCAGCAGCGGAATCGATTCGACGCTGCCCGTGACGTCGCGGACGGCATAGAGCCGCCGGTCGGCCGGTGCCAGATCGTCGGTCTGGCCGATCACGGCACAGCCGACCTCGCGCACGACCCGGCGAAAAGTAATCAGGTCGGGCTGCGTCTGGTAGCCCGAGATCGACGACAGCTTGTCGAGCGTGCCGCCGGTGTGGCCGAGCCCGCGGCCGGAGATCATGGGCACGAAACCGCCGCATGCCGCCACGATTGGAGCCAGCATCAGGCTTACCTTGTCGCCGACGCCGCCGCTCGAATGTTTATCGATCACCGGTCCCGGCAAGGCGAGATCGGCCCAATCGAGCATGGTGCCCGACTCCGCGAGTCCACGCGTGAGCGCCACGCGTTCCGCCGTGGTCATGCCGCGAAAGAAGACCGTCATGGCAAAGGCTGCAACCTGGCCCTCGCTCAGGCGGCCGTCGTGGATACCGCGAACGATCGAATCGATCTCCTCGGCCGAGAGTTCCTGACCGTCGCGTTTTCGGCGGATGATCTCCTGCGGCAGCATCTTGTCTAGACGTACTGCTCGATGAAGAGCCGCAGAAGACGGCGCATCCGGTTATCCGACTCGCGGGCGACAGCAAGCGTCTGCTCGTGACCGAGCTTGTCATTGCCGAGACCCGCCGCATAGTTGGTCATCAGCGAGAGGCCGGCGACCCTGAGCCCGGCCCGCCGCGCCAGGACCGTCTCGGGCACCGTCGACATGCCCACGGCATCGGCGCCCAAGGTACGGGCCGCGCGAATTTCGGCCGGGGTCTCGAAGCTTGGGCCGCTGAACCAGATATAGACGCCACTGTGGCAGGCGATTCCGGCCTGCCGCGCCACCAACAGCATCTGTTCGACCAGTCGCGGATCGTAGGCATCGACCATGTCGACGAAGCGGCTATCCCCGGTTTCGCCGAACAGCGGATTGACCCCGGTGAAGTTGATGTGGTCGGTGATCGCCATGAGCGCGCCCGGCGGCATGTCCAATCGCAGGCTGCCGGCGGCGTTGGTCAGCAGCAGCGTTTCGCATCCGAGGGTGGCGAGGGTATCGATGGCACCCTTCATCTCGTCGGCGCGCCCCCGTTCGTAGTAGTGCGCCCGGCCCTGCAGCACGGCGACCGGCGTCGGACCGACGTGACCCAGTACCAGTTTCCCCGCGTGACTGCCGACAGTGGTTTGCGGAAAGCCCGGAAGATCGCCGTAGGGAATAGTGGCGACAGCACGAACATCGTCGGCGAAACCGCCGAGACCCGAGCCCAGCACCACCGCCACCTTAGGCTGGAACTCCGGAGCCGCGCGGGCGATCACATCGTTCATGGCCTGGCGAGGTGTTGGGGGCCGAAGGACAGCGGCAGCAACTCGCCCAGCGTTACGGTGCGATGCCGCCCATCGGGGCCGCAAAGATGGATCGGCAGGTCGTCCGATGCGAACTCGCGCAATTTCTGCCGGCACCCACCGCATGGCGTGATGGGCTGCGGACCGGGGCCAGTCACCACGCATTCGACAATGTGGCGATGCCCCGCCCCTACCAAGGCGGCAATTGCCGATGCTTCGGCACACAGCCCCTCGGGATAGGCAGCGTTCTCGACATTGCAACCGCCATGGATCGATCCGTCGGCCGAGCGCAGCGCCGCCCCGACCGGGAAATGCGAGTAAGGCGCGTAGGCTCGCGCCTGCATCTCTCGCGCCAGACGGATCAGGTCGTCCATCTCAATGCTCTTTCACGTAAGGCACGCCAGACGCCTTGGGCGCGACGGCGCGGCCGATGAAGCCGGCCAGCAGGAACACGGCGAGAAGATACGGCATCGCCTGAATCAATTGCACCGGAACTTCACCCAGGCCTGGCACCTTCACCCCCTGAAGGCGGATGGCCGTGGCGTCGAGCAGGCCGAAAATCAGGCAGGCGCCGAAGGCCGGCAATGGCCGCCATTTGCCGAAGATGATGGCAGCCAGCGCAATGAAGCCCTGGCCGGCAGTCATGTCGCGGCTAAAACCGGCATTCTGGCCGATCGAGAGGTAGGCCCCGGCGAGACCCGTAAACAGCCCACAGAGCAGCATGGCGCGGTAACGCAACCATGCGACCGAAATGCCGGCCGCATCGACGGCGATAGGCACCTCGCCCACCGCCCGCAGGCGCAGGCCGAACCGCGTTCGCCCAATGATCCACCAAGTGATCGGTACCGACAGCAGTGCGGCATAGACCAGGACGTTGTCGCCCGCGTTCGGCAGGAAGAGCGGCGGCAGGCGCTCGCTGCCTGTCAGAGGCGGTGTCTGGCCGCCGCGTGCGAACCAGGCGGTACCGAGGACGACCGTGAGCCCGGCCGCCAGGATATTGATGGCCACCCCGCTCACGACCTGATTGCCGCGATAGGTGATGCAGGCAAAGCCATGCAGCACCGCCAACGCCACAGCGGCGAGGATGGCCACCGCAACGCCCACCCAGGCCGAGCCGGTGACTGCCGCCGTCGCGGCCGCGAAAAACGCCGCCATCAGCATTTTGCCCTCCAGGCCAATGTCGACAATGCCGCCTTTCTCGGCGAACAGGCCGCCCATCGCACACAGCACCAGCGGCGTTGCGACACGCAATGTCGATGCCAGCATCAGAAGAACGTAGGTGAGCGCCTCATCCATCTTCAGTCCCGCAGCGCGAACAGAGACTGCAGCCATGGCCGCGGCAGCTGCGCCAGGGCTCCCGAGAACAGGATGATCAGGCCCTGGATGACCACCACCATTTCGCGCGTGATGGACGGGATCTCGAACGCGAGTTCGGCACCTCCCTGCTGCAGCGCACCAAACAACAATGCCGCGAGCACGACACCAAGCGGGTGGTTGCGTCCCATCAGGGCAACGGCGATGCCGGCGAAGCCATATCCCGCCGGAAAATCCAGCACGATCCGATGGTGCACACCCATCAGTTCGTTGACGCCGACGAAGCCGGCCAGCGCACCGGAGAAACACATCGCGACCATCGTCGTCCGCCGCAGGTTGGTGCCGGCGTAGACCGCAGCCTCGGGATTGTGTCCCATGGTACGCAGCGCATAGCCCCCTGGCGTGTGCCAGAGGAATACCCAGACGACGAAGCAGCACGCCAATGCCAATACAATCGACAGGTTGAGGGCTGACGGCGCCACGGTGATCCCGACCGCCTGCAGTACATCGTGCATCGCCGGAATCCAGCCCGTGACCGCAAAGGCACGGCTCGCCGGCGTCATCGAACCCGGCGCGATCAGCACGTTCACCATCAGGTAAACCATCAACGCCGAGGCAATGAAATTGAACATGATGGTGGTGATGACGATGTGGCTGCCGCGCCAGGCCTGCAGCCAGGCCGGTACGGCGGCCCAGCCGGCGCCAAACAAAGCCGCCGCGGCAATTGCGAGCGGAACCACGAGCCAGCCCGGGAGTACGTCGCCCAGGGCAAGGACGAGAAGACCGCAGCCCAGGCCACCGATATAGGCCTGGCCCTCGCCGCCGATGTTGAACAGGCCGGCATGAAAGGCGACCGCGACGGCCAGTCCGGTAAACATGAAGTTGGTGGCGTAGTAGAGCGTGTAGCCGATCGATTCGGACGACCCTAGCGCGCCGACGACCAGAAGCCGCAGCGCGTGGAACGGATCGATACCGATGACCGCCACGACCAACCCGACGACGATGAAGGCGAGCGCGATGTTGACCAGCGGCAGGAGCACGATCTCCGCCCAGGCCGGCAACGGTCCGGGCGCGGTACGCCGCAGCACCGTCATGCCGCCGCGGCGCCCGCCATCAGCAGACCGAGCGCTCGTTCATCGGTCTGCCCCGACCCGACCTCGCCCACGACACGCCCGTCGAACATCACCAGGATCCGATCGGCAAGCGAGAGGACCTCGTCGAGCTCGACCGATACGACAAGAACGGCGCACCCCGCATCGCGTGCCTTGACCAGCTCGCGACGAATGAATTCGATGGCACCGATATCGACGCCTCGTGTCGGCTGGCCGACCAGCAGCACCCTGGGCTGGCGCGAGATCTCGCGCGCCAGCACCAATTTCTGCTGGTTGCCGCCTGAGAATTGTGACGAACGCAGCGTGGGCGATCGCGGACGCACGTCGAAGCGCTCCATCAAGCCGGTGCAATGGGCGCCGACCGCCGGCCCATCGAGCAGGTAGTAGTTCGTGAACGGCGCGCCGTCCTGGTAGCCGAGGATGGACGTCTCCGACGCCTCGAATGCGGCCACCATGCCTTGACGCAACCGGTCTTCCGGCACGTGGGCCAGGCCAAGGACGCGCATTTCCGCCGGATCGCCAGGATGGTCGGCATCGATGACGCGGCCGCAGACCGTCAACCGGCCACCATCGGGTGCGCGGATGCCCGACAGCACCTGCAGCAACTCGCTTTGCCCATTGCCGGAAACGCCGGCAATGCCGACGATCTCCCCGGCGCGGAGCTCGAACCCGACATCGTCGAGCCGTCGCACGCCTCGACCATCGACCAGCGTAAGATGCTCGGCGTGAAGCAGGACTTCACCGAGGCGCGGTGGTGCCTTGTCGAGATCCAGGCGCACCTTGCGGCCGACCATCAGCTCGGCGAGCTCCTCGACATTGGTATCGGCGGTACGCCGCTCGGCCACCACGCGGCCCTGTCGCATCACACAGACATGGTCGGTCACTGCCACGATCTCGCGCAGCTTGTGAGTGATGAGCACCACGGTGACGCCACGTTCGCGGAGCGACGCAAGGATGCCAAACAGCCGATCGGTTTCCTGCGGCGTCAGCACGGCGCTGGGTTCGTCCAGAATGAGGATTTGCGCACCCCGAAACAGCACCTTCAGGATCTCGACGCGCTGCTGTTCACCAACCGAGAGATCGGCGATGCGCGCATCGGGATCGACCGAAAGTCCAAACTCCCGCGCCAATCGGGCCAGTTCAGTCCGCGCCGCGGCAATACCGCCGGCCAGCAACGGCCCGCCCTCGGCCCCCAGCACCAGATTCTCCAGTACGGTGAAGGTGTCTACCAGCATGAAATGCTGATGAACCATGCCGATGCCGTGGCCGATGGCCTCGCGTGGGCTTGCCATCCCGACCGGCCGGCCATCGACCCGGATCTCACCGGCGTCGGCGCGGTACAGGCCGTAGAGAATGCTCATCAGTGTGGATTTTCCCGCGCCGTTCTCGCCGACGATGCCGGTGATCGTTGCCTTCTCGATCCGCAACGAGACGCCGCGAACGGCATGGACCGTCCCGAACGATTTCTCGATCTCCCGAAGCTCGATCGCCGCAGCGGCCGGCGTCAGGGTTTGCACGAATTGTTGCTCATGTAGTCGTGGACGACGATCTTGCCCGACACGATATCGGCCTTGGCGGCGTCGACCCGGGCCTTCATGTCGGGCGTGACCAGCTTCTCATTGTCCTTGTCGAGCGCCCAGTCGACGCCGCCCTCCTTGAGGCCGAGCACTTGCGTACCGCCCTTCCAGTCGCCGGCCTGCGCCTCCTTGAAGCTGTTGTAGGCGGCAAGGTCGACGCGCTTAAGCATCGACGTCAGCATCGTGCCGGGGTGCAGATGGTTTTGATTGGAATCGACGCCGATGCCGAGCTTGCCGCGGTCCTTGGCGGCCTGCAGGATGCCAATACCGGTCGAGCCGGCGGCGGCATAGACGACATCCACGCCTCGATCGAATTGACCCTTCGCGAGTTCGGCACCGCGCCCCGGATCGTTCCAGGCCGCCGGCGTCGTGCCGGTCATGTTGGAGATCAGTTCGGCATTGGGATTGGCGTACTTGATGCCCTGTTCGAAGCCGCACTGGAACCGGCGGACGAGCGGGATATCCATGCCGCCAACAAAGCCGATCTTGCCGGTTTTCGACGCAAGTGCGGCAAGCACGCCCACGAGGAACGAGCCTTCCTGCTCCTTGAACACCACGGACTGCACATTGGGCAGGTCGACAACGCTGTCGATGATGGTGAAGTGGATGTTGGGGAATTCCCTGGCGACTTTGTCCAGCGCGACGGCCTGGGAGAACCCGACGGCGATGATCGGATCCTGGCTGCGTTGGGCGAATCGCCGGAGCGCCTGCTCGAACTGGGTCTCGTTGCTGGGCTCGAACTCGGCAACGGGGATCGAGGTCTCTTTCTTGAACCTTTCGACACCCGCGCTCACACCTTCGTTGAAGGATTTGTCGAACTTTCCGCCCGTGCTGTAAATGACGGCAGGCTTGACGACGGTCTGCGCCTGAACGGACGCCAGGAAGCCCATGGCGATCAAGGCGATCGCCGATCCCAACCATCGCTTCATTGCGGTTCCCTCGTGTCTTGAAGCTGCCCTGTAGGAGTGTGGACCGGCCGGCATCTGCGGTCTAGGCGTCGAACGGGCGACACGAGAATATCGGAACTCACGACGCCGTCATTTCCCTTTCGGGCGTCCCGGGGGTTTCCCCTGAGGTGTCGCGGCGACCCCGGGAACGTGGTTGAGGATCGAGCGCGTGAGGCCGCCATCGACCAGCAGGGACTGGCCGGTGATGTAGCTGGCCTCAGGACCGAGCAGGAAGGCGATGGCGTCGGCGATATCGCCCGGCTTGGCAACGCGGCCCAGCGGCACCAGCCTGGCGCGGTCGCGTGCAAGCCCGGGTTTGCTGTAGATCGCGTCGGTCATCGAGGTATGGACGAAGCCCGGGCATACCGAATTGGCGCGAATGCCGTCGGGGGCCCATTCCATCGCCATCATCTCGGTCAGCATGATCAGCGCGGCCTTGGCCGGGCTGTAGGCACCGGTCGGAAGCTGAGGCATGACGCCCGCCATCGACGCCAGCATGACGATCGAACCGTTCGACTTCTTCAGATACGGATGGGCCGCCTTCGCGAGAAGCCAGTTGGCCCGCAGGTTGATGTCGAATATGCGATCCCAGGTCGGGACATCGAGATCGACCAGTCTTGCGGGTGCGGCGATGCCGGCGTTGCCAACGACGCCACTGATCCCACCCATCGCCTTTACCGCGCTGGCGATCACCCGGGCGGGCTCGTTGGGCCTGGCCATATCGGCCCGAAGCGTGCGCACCTTGCAGCCCGAGGTACGCAGGTTGGCCGCCAGCGCCTCGAGTTCGTCGAGGTAGGCCACATCGCAGAGCGTCAGCGCCTCGGCACCGTCGGCCGCGAGTTTGAGCGCCGTCGCACGACCGATCCCGCGGCTCGCGCCCGTTATAACGACCCGCATGGCTTCCCCCCGGCTTTTCAGGCCGATGGTGGCACGGTTCCGGGCCTGGGGTCGATGGGCAGCAGGCGATCGAGCCCGAGCAGCTTTTCATAGAGCGCGGCAGCCTGCAGCAGCGCCGCTTCGCCTCGAGGCTTGCCGACAAGCTGCAGGCCGACTGGCCGGCCGTACTGATCGAACCCGCAAGGCACGGCGATCGCCGGGCTGCCCGCCACGGTGATGGCCGAATTGAGCGTCGAGCCCGCCATGTAGTTCTCGAGCTTCCTTCCGGCGATGGTCTCCGGTGCGCGCAGATTGGCGTCGAACGCGGCGGTTGGCGCGCCCGGCGTCACCAGCAGGTCGTATTTCTGGAAAAACCCGACCATGCGCCGGAACAGCGCCGCGCGCTCGCGCTCGGCCCAAGCGAGCTGGCTGGTGGTCTGCTTCAGGCCGAGCTCGGTGTTCCAGATGATGTCCGGCTTGAACTTGTCGCGATGCTCCTGGATCTGCAGCTCGCGATCGACGACGAACTGCTGGCTGCGCAATGCCATGAAGATCTCGTCGACCGGACCGAAGTCCGGCGATATTTCCTCGACGATGCAGCCCAGCTCTTCGAAGCGTCGCGCCGCCCTGTCGCAGATCGCTCGGATATCCCTGTCGAGATCGAACCGGCCGCCGAAGTCTGCCGTCCAGGCGACCCGCCTGGGGGCCGCAGGGCTGGCAACCGCAGTGCTGAACGACACCGCGGGCGCATCGAAAGTCATCGGATCCTGCGGGCAGAAACCTGCCATGGCATCGAGGAACAGCGCGAGGTCGGGCACGTTCCGCGCCATCGGCCCCTGCACCGACTGCGGCGACCACAGGTTGTTCGAAGTGCCGCGCGTCACGCGGCCCGGCGAGGGCCGGATACCGACGGTCGAACAATAGGTGCCGGGCCGGCGCAGCGAGCCGCCGTGGTCGGAACCTTGCGCCAGCCAGACCTCACCGGTCGCCACCGACACCGAACCGCCGCCAGTCGAGCCACCGCAGGTGAGCGAGGTATTCCAGGGGTTCCGCGTGCGGCCGAACACCTCGTTGAAGGTGCTGCCGCCGGCACCGAATTCCGGTGTGTTCGACTTGCCCATCACGATGCCGCCCTTGCGCTCGATGCGCTCGACCAGCGGATGGGAGGTGGCCGGCACATGGTTGGCGAAGATCGGCGAACCATAGGTCGTACGCACGCCCGCGACATCGGCCAGGTCCTTGATCGACACGGGAAGTCCGGCGAGCCAACCCGCCTCGCCGGAGGCTTCGCAGGCGTCGCCGCCCGCCATGATGCGTTTGGCGTGGTCGCGCGCGCGATCGAGACAAAGGGTCGGCAGCGCATTCACTGCAGGCTCGACTTCGGCGATTCGCCTGGCGGATGCCTCGACCAGGTCGAGAGGAGAGATCTCCTTCTTCTTCAGCCGCGCCACCGCCTCGACCGCCGTCAGCTTGTAAAGATCGTCACTCATGATTTGCTCCGGCATCAAGACGGAATAAGAAAACCGCGGCGGCGGCGCTGGGAAAAGAGCAGCGCACCCAGCAGCATAAGGTTCAGCAGATTGAATGCCAGCGCCGCCTGGAACGCAGACCGGTATGATAGCGTCACATCGAAGATCGCGCCGCCCAGCCAGCCGCCGACTGCCATGCCCGCCATGGCAAACAGCATAACCACGCCCAGGCGCCAACCGGCGATGGTGGGACCGTAGAGATAGCGCAGGATGAGCGCATAGCCCTGCACGATGGCGATATAGGGAATGCCGTGGATGACCGAGAGCGTGTAGATGCCCGACAGGCTTTCGACGAAGACGAAGCCGACCAGCGAGGTGATCTGAATGAGGGCACAGAGCAGGCTTACCTTGATCGGGCCGATATAGTCGGCCAAGCGGCCCATCACGAAAGTCGCGGCAACGGCGGTCAGCAGGATCAGTGACACCGCTTCCGCTCCGCGCGCCGACCCGAAACCCAGGTCGCCGCAGAACGCCACCATGTGGACGAAGGGAATGGCCATGGCCACGCAGCAGCACAAGGCCGCCATCGATAGAAGCACCATGATCACGGGTGACGGCAACGGCAGGACCGAGAGATCCTCGACCAGCCGCGCCGCCTTGCTGCGCGCGATCGGCGAGGATCGCACATAGAAGGCGCAAAGGAACAGCAGCGCGCCCGCCGTGACGCCATAGATCGCCAGCGTCTCGCGCCAGCCGACCTCAGGCAGCAGCCAGCGATAGATCTGCGGCCAGACGAAGCCCGAGATTGCCGGTCCGACCGAAATGATCGAGACCGCCGTGCTGCGGCGGCGGTCGAACCAGCCCTGGATGTTGTTCATGGCCGGCGTGAAGGTGGCGGCATTGCCGAGGAAGCCGAGCGGAATGGCATAGCCGGCATAGAGCGCATACACGCCGCCGCTGCTCGCCAGCCAGCCTCCGGCCATGATCGATACGCCGGCGATCAACAGCGGCACACGCGGGCTGGTGCGATCGGCCAGCCAGCCCATGAACACGCCACCCACACCCATCGAGAAGAAGCCCACCATATAGGCAAGTGACGGCACGGCACGGCGGTCGCCGAACTCCGCGGCGATCTCCTTCAGGCCTACGACCGGCAGATAGATCGACCCACCGCCCAGCGCGATGCAGAACATGGAGACGAATGCCAGGCGCCAGGCGTAAGGGCTGTCGACTCCGGAGCGGTCGACGGCAGCCGTCATTCGCGTGCAAGCGCCGCGTCGGCAGCAGCCTTGGCATCGAGTTCCTGATCGTCATCCATGACCACGGTGACCTTGCGCAGCTTGCCGGTGAAGGCGAACGGCGCGGCATAGTGCGACACAGGGCTCGAGCGGTCGCGGCCGATATCGAGGCCCGACCAGGAAATGAAACTCACAAAACCGTTCTGCGTATCGAAGCCACCCGCAGGCTCACCGTCGATCAGCAGGGTGGCGATGTTGCGGCCCTGGTTGCGCCGCATGCGCACGCCGAGGCGGCGGTTGCCAGCCGGCACCGGCCGGTCGGACACAATCAGATGATGCTCGCCGCCGATGTTCATGTCGTAGGCAAGCTTTCCATCCTTCATGTAGAGCGAATAGCCAGTGGTGGCGTCGCCGTGGGCAATCAGGACGCCTTCGGTGGTCGGACCGTCGACTTGAGCGTCAGCCTCGATCGTATAGGTGCGGTTGCGCACATCGGGCGCCACGTCGGTCGGCACATGCCCCATGCCGGCATGGAAGACGAACCGGTTGCGCGGTCCGTGGAAACGCTTGGCGTTGTCGGCAAAGCGCGGCCCGAAACGGTCGTCAAGCGGCAGCACCTTGTGCGTCTCGGCCTGCCGCCACCACTCCTCGATCATCGCCTTCAGCCGCTCCGGCTCGCGCTCGGCGAGATCGTCGATCTCGTTGAAGTCACGGGCAAGATGATAGAGTTCCCACTTGTCCTGCGTGAAATCGCCGCCCGGCGGGTGGAAGGACACGGCTTTCCAGCCGTCCTGCACCAGGCCGCGATGGCCGAACATCTCGAAATACTGCGCCTTGGATTTGGACTTCGCTTTCTTGTTCTTCAGGCTGCGCGCGAAGCTGGTGCCCTCAAGAGGCATCTGCTTCAGGCCGTTGATCGTCTTGGGTGGCTTCACACCCACGACGTCCAGCAGGGTCGGTACAAGGTCGCTGGCGTGACAGAACTGATGGCGAAGCTCACCGCGCGCGGCGAGGCCCTTGTTCCAGGCAACGATCAGCGGGTCGCGAATCCCGCCACCATGGGTGTTCTGCTTGTAGCGCTTGAGCGGCGTGTTGGCCGCCATCGCCCAGCCCAGCGGGAAGTTGGAATGCGTGTCGGGGCCACCGATGTCCTCGATACGCGCAATCTTCTCGTCCAGGGTTTCGCGACGGAGATTGTAGGGGCCCATGGCGTTGATCATGCCGAGCGGGCCGCCCTCCTGGCTGGCGCCGTTGTCGGACAGCACGACGATCATGGTGTCGTCGAGTTGCCCGGCCGTCTCGAGGAACGCCACGAGTCGCGCGATGTGCTGATCGGCATGATCGAGCATCGCGGCGTAGGCGGCCTGCAGGCGCGTGAACATGCGCCGCTCGCCTTCCGCCACTTCGGGCCACGGCCGCACAGTGTCGTTGCGGGGTGGCAGGCGTGTGCCCTTGGGCACGATGCCCAGCTCGATCTGGCGGGCAAGCCTGCGTTCGCGCTCGACGTCCCAGCCTTCGGCAAAAATGGCGTCGTACTTGGCGATCAGGTTGAAGGGTGCCTGATGCGGCGCATGGCACGCGCCGAAGGCCAGCCACATCAGCCACGGCGTCTCGGCATTGTCGCCAACATGGTCGGCGAGATAGCGAATGCCCTGGTCGACGAGATCCGATGTCAGGTGATAGCCGGTCGCGAAGGTGCCGGGCGGGTCGACCGGCGTGTTGTCGCGCACCAGCTCGGGCGCGTACTGGTCGGTCTCGGCGTCCATGAAGCCGTAGTAGCGGTCGAAGCCACGACCGAGCGGCCAGCCGTCGAACGGACCGGTGGCACCCGATTCGGTGAGCGGCGTCACGTGCCACTTGCCCAGCATGTAGTTGCGATAGCCGTGCGGGCGCAGCATTTCCGCCAGCGTACCGGCCTCGCGTGCGATCTTTCCGCGGTAGCCGGGATAGCCTGAGTCGAAATTCGCGAGACAACCGACGCCGACCGAATGATGATTGCGCCCGGTGAGCAGGGCAGCACGCGTCGTCGAACACATCGCGGTGGTGTGAAAGCCGGTGTAGCACACCCCTTTGCCGGCCAACGCATCGATGGTGGGTGTCGAGATCGGCGAGCCATAGCAGCCGAGATCGGAGTAGCCGACGTCGTCGAACAGCACGACCAGGATATTGGGGGCACCCTTTGGCCGCTTGGGTGTTTCCGGCCAGAACGGCTGGGAGTCCACGATCGTCTTGCCGATCCTGCCCGTCATGCGTTTCCCTCTCGTTTTGTCGGTTGTCCGACACTAGCGTCCCATGATCAACCTTGTCGCTGTTCATGCCTCGGGTTAGGGAAAGTCATGGCTCAGTTCATCTCCGACGGGCTCTCCCTCGCCTACGACGCGTTCGGCCCCCGCGACGCCAAGAAGGCGATCGTGCTGGTGCATGGCTTCTCCGCCAACCGCTATGAAAACTGGAAGCGCATGGGCTGGTACGACGCCATTGCCGCCAAGGGCCTGTGTGGTTTGGCATTCGATGCCCGAGGCCACGGTGAAAGCGCAAAGCCGCACGATCCCGCGAAGTACGACCGCGAGGCGATGGCCCGCGATATATTTGCACTGATGGACCATGCCGGCGTTGAACGCGCGCATCTGCTGGGCTTTTCCATGGGCTCACACATTGCGCTCACCGCGGCACTCACCGACGCCAGCCGCATCGACCATCTCGTGGTCGCAGGCGTTGGGGCCAGGATCTTCGATCCACCGCGCGAGGAAGGCGCCATGGCCGAGGCGATGGAAGCAGCCTCGCCCGACTCGATCACCGATCCGATGCTGAAGAGCTTCCGCCATTTTGCCGACGAGCAGAAGGAAGACCGCCTCGCCCTGGCGGCCTGTTCACGCGGCGCCCGCCTGCCACTCACGCCCGACTCGCTGGCAGCCATCCGCCGCCCGACCCTCGTCGTTGCCGGCGCGCGCGACCAACTTGCAGGGCCGCCGCAGGGACTTGCCGATGCCATCCCGGGCGCCAAGGCGGTGACCCTGCCGGGCTGCGATCATTTCTCCTGCATCGGCCATCCACTGTTCAAGGCAAGCGTCTTCGATTTCTTCGATGGCTGGCTGGAGTAGCTGCCGTGGCGAAGGTGCCCTTCAAGCGCATTCGCGAGCGCGCCGCCAAACGCAAGGGCGGCGACAATGCGCTGGCCTCGCTTCTGCCGAAGAAGCGGGACAACAAGGCGCTGGCCAGGCTCACCGACGATCGCGTTCTGTCGGAGATGGCACGGCGCGTGTTCTCGGCGGGTTTCGTGTGGAGCGTCATTGACAAGAAGTGGCCGGGTTTCGAGGAAGCCTTTCTCGGCTTCAATCCCAAGCGGCTGCTGTTCCAGCCGGCCGAGTTCTGGCACGACCTTGCATCGGACAAACGCATCGTTCGCAACCCGCAGAAGATCAAGTCGGTGCGCGATAACGCCAAGTTTGTCAGCGACATCGCGGCCGAACACGGCAGCTTCGGCAAGTTTCTCGCCGCCTGGCCCGCGGGAGACCAGGTCGGCCTGCTCGAGGTCCTGGACAAGCAGGGGTCGCGCCTCGGCGGCAACAGCGGCCAGTATCTGCTGCGCTTCCTCGGCCGCGACTCCTTCATCCTGACCAACGACCTGCTGCTCTGCCTGCGAGATTGCGGCGTGCCGATCAGCGACAAAGGCACATCGAAGAAGGATCGCCGGCTGGCGCAAGCGCAGATCAACGCCTGGGCCACCGAGAGCGGGCTGCCGCTCACCCACATCTCGCGCATCTGCGCGCTGTCGATCGGCGAGAACCATGCGGTCGAGCGCCTGCAGGAAGTGATGCAGGAATGACCGAAATCCTGCTGATCAATCCCAACACGACCGCGACGATTACCGAACTGGTGCTGAAGACCGCCGCCCGCTTCGCCGGGCCGGACACGAAGCTGCGCGCCCTTACCGGTGCTTTCGGGCCGCGTTACATCGCCTCGCGCGCCGCTTATGTCATCGCGGGCCATGCCGCGCTCGATGCCTTTGCCAACGACACGGGATCGAGAGACGCCGTTGTACTGGCCTGCTTCGGCGATCCCGGCCTCGCGGCCCTCAAGGAGGTGAGCCCCGTGCCAGTGGTCGGCATGGCCGAAGCCTCGATCCTGCAAGCCTGCACATTGGGCCGTCGCTTCTCGATCGTCACCGGCGGCGAGCGCTGGAAATCCATGCTCGAGGAATTCGTGGCCAGCCACGGCCTCGCCTCACGTCTTGCCTCCGTGCGCACGGTGGCACCGACCGGCGCCGACATCGCGCGCAACCCCAAAGCCTCGATGGCGCTGCTGGCCAAGGGCTGCACCGCCTGCGTACGCGATGACGGTGCCGACGTGGTGATCCTGGGCGGCGCGGGTCTGGCGGGCCTCGCCGCCAAGTTGCGCGGCGCGGTCGATGTCCCTCTTTTGGATGGGGTTGCTTGCGCCATCTCCATGGCCGAGGGACTGGCCCGGCAGAAACCTGCGAAAGCCGGCAAGGGCTCGTCGGCGCGACCGGCACCCGTCGAAAGCATCCATCTCTCCAAGGGCCTCGCAAAGCTGCTCGGATAACCCTAGGGTTGCGGCATGCGTTTGGTCAGTTTTCGCCATGCGGATGCGCAAAAATTCGGCATGATCGTCGACGGCGGTATCGTCGATCTCTCGACCCGGCTTTCGGCGCGTTGGCCCAGTCTGCGCGCCGCCATCGCCGGGCAGGCGCTCGACGAACTCACAGCGGCGGCCAAGGGCGCGGCGGCCGATTTCAAGCTCGGCGACGTCGAGCTCCTGCCGGTCATCCCCGAGCCGGGCAAAATTCTTTGCGTCGGCCTCAACTACTCGACACACGTCGGCGAAATGGGCCGGCAGTTGCCGACCGTGCCCAGTGTCTTCTCGCGCTTTGCCAACACCCTGGTGGCGCACGGCGGCAATATCGTTCGACCGCGCGCTTCGATCGATTTCGACTTCGAGGGTGAACTTGCCGTCGTGATCGGTGCGCGCTGCCGGCATGTGTCGCGGGCGAGCGCGCTGTCGATGGTGGCGGGCTACACCTGCTTTCTCGACGGCAGCGTGCGCGATTTCCAGAAGCATTCAGTGACCGCTGGCAAGAACTTTCCGGCGACCGGGCCGCTTGGCCCCTGGATGGTGACGGCCAGTGTGATCGCCGACCCGCAGCGGCTCGAGCTCACGACCCGCCTGAACGGCAATATCGTACAACATGACACGACCGATCATATGATCTTCGATGTCGCCACGATCATCGAGTATCTGTCGACCGTGACATGGCTGGAGCCCGGCGACATCATCGCCACCGGCACGCCCGACGGCGTCGGCGCCGGCCGCAAGCCGCCGCTGTGGATGAAGAGCGGCGACAAGGTGGAGGTCGAGATTTCCGGCATCGGAACGTTGGGCGTCAATGTCGTCGACGAGTGAACCGCTCGCCCTGCCGGCCGAGACCGCCTCCGGTTCGAGATGGAGCCGCGAGACCAGGGTGATCGCGCTGATCGCCGCGGCGCATTTCGTGAGCCACGTGCACATCATGCTGCTGCCGCCGCTGTTCGGCGAGGTGCGCGAAGCCTTCGGCGTCAGCTACATCCAGATCGGCCTGGCGCTCACGGCATTCAACGTCGCCTCGGCGCTGCTGCAGACGCCGGCCGGCTTCCTGGTCGACCGCATCGGTCCGCGCGTCATGCTGACCGGCGGGCTTTTGCTGGGCGCTGCGGCCATCGCCGCCGCGGCCCTGCTGCCAGGCTACTGGTTCTTCGTCATCGCCTATGCCTTCCTGGGTGTCGCCAACACGGTCTATCATCCGGCCGACTACACGATCCTGTCGGCGACGGTCGATCACAAGCGGATCGGCAAGGCCTTCTCGATCCATACCTTCGCCGGCTACCTGGGCTCGGGCGTGACGCCGGCCATGGTGCTCGCCTGCGCCGCCATCTGGGGCTGGCGCGGCGGCTTTCTGTTCGCTGCAGGTCTCTCTCTCGCCGTCGGCCTGCTGGTGATCGTGGCGGGCGGCATCCTGCCGCGCGTCGTTCACAAGCCCGGTCAGCAGCCGGCAAAAAGCGATGCCAAGGTCGGGCTCGGCCTGCTGCTCAGCGTGCCGATCCTGCGCAATCTCCTGTTCTTCTTCTGCCTGGCCATGGCCAACGGCGGCATCCAGACCTTTACGGTCGTCGGCCTCGGCGCCATCCACGATACGCCGTTTGCAGTGGCCAACGTGGCACTGTCCGGCTTCCTGCTGTGCAGCGCCTTCGGCGTCCTGCTGGGCGGCCTCGTCGCCGACCGCACGCCGCATCATGAACGCGTGGCCGCGGTCGGCTTTGCCTTCACCTCGGCCATGGCGATTCTGATGGCCTGGGTGAACATGCCGGCGGTCGTCCTGGTCGGCGTGATGTCGCTGGGTGGGCTGCTGAACGGCGTGATCCAGCCGTCGCGCGACATGATGGTGCGCGCCGTCACCCCACCGGGTTCGTTCGGCAAGGTCTTCGGCTTCGTCAGTACTGGCTTCAACCTGGGCGGCATGTTCGCGCCCCTGCTGTACGGTTGGCTGATGGACCGCGGCGAGCCGCGGGCGATCTTCATGATCGTGGTCGGATTCATCTTCCTTGCGCTGGTGACCGCGATCACCCGCGCCAAGCCCAAGGACTAACGCCTCATGGATTCGCTAGCACCCGCTGCCACGACGAAACCCGACGCCCTCGCCCGCCGCTACGGCGCCGCGCTTCCGCCTGCCGGGCCATGGAACGAGACGATCGCCTCCATGCTCGACCACCGCTCGGTGCGCGGCTTTCTGCCTGACGCGGTGCCGCCGGGCACGCTGGAGACACTGATCGCGGCGGCGCAGTCGGCCGCCACAAGCTCCAACATGCAGCTGTGGTCGGCCATCGCCATCAGCGACCCTGGCAAGAAGAATGTGCTGGCCGAGATCGCCGGCGGCCAGAAGCACATCGAGCAGTGCCCGCTCTACATCGCCTGGGTCGCCGACCTGTCGCGCAACGAGCGCCTGTCCGGAGCCGAGAAGGTGAAGTTCGAGAGCCTGCCCTATCTCGAAACCTTCATGGTCGCCTGCATCGATGCCGCGCTGGCCGCCCAGAACGCCGTCGTGGCTGCCCAGTCGATCGGCCTGCGCACGGTCTATATCGGCGCCATGCGCAACGACCCGGCACGGGTGGCCGAACTGCTCGGCCTGCCGCCGCGCGCCTTCGTCGTGTTCGGCCTCTGCGTCGGCTACG
This sequence comes from uncultured Reyranella sp., assembly GCA_937915145.1. Taxonomy (GTDB): domain Bacteria; phylum Pseudomonadota; class Alphaproteobacteria; order Reyranellales; family Reyranellaceae; genus Reyranella. The sequence continues at coordinate 48,041 of CALDNT010000058.1, read as the reverse complement.
CCGACCCCAAGGCAAAAAACGAAGTAAAGCCGCGGCTGCCGCAGTCGACCGTGCTGCACCACGACCGCTACGATGCCACCCCCGAGGCCAAGGACCGCCCGGCCTACGACGCCGAGATGGCAAAATTCTCCCAGCGCAACGAGATGCAGGCCACGACCTGGACCCAGCGGATCGTGGCCCGCATGGCGCCGATCAAGGCGATGGGCGGCCGCGAGACGATCCGCGCGACGCTGGCGAAGCTGGGGTTCGAAATCCGCTGAATTCCGGCACACCTCGTTGGACCACGACGTGTGCCGTGCCTTGTACCAGAAATTCGGGCCATTCCCTTGATCTAGCTGGCCGAACCTCGCGGAGGCCAGACCGGCGCTCCTTGACCAAGATCAAGGCAAGGTCCCGGGGCGTCCCGGCATCCTCGACCATGACGATGATCGAAAGGGATCGGCTGATGGCGGCAACGGAACCCCTCAACGATGTCGCCCATCTCGGCGGCGTTGAACTCTTCACGCCGCCGCCCGACCCCAGCCTGTGGTATTTCCGCGACCTGCTTGGCATGGAGGTCGTGCACAACGCCGGCCCGAGCGTCTACCTGCGCGGGTATGGCGATCATGCAGCCAGTACGCTCAAGCTGACGATGGCGGCGAAGCCCGGCGTCGGATGCGTCTCCTGGCGCACCACGAGTCCGGCCGCGCTGGAGCGTCGCGCCAGGGCCATCGAGGCGGCAGGTCTCGGCGTCGGCTGGACCAATGGCGATTTCGGACGAGGCCGCAGTTATCGTTTCCATGACCCCGACGGCCACCTCATGGAGATCTACTACGAGGAGCAGAAATTCATGGCGCCGCCGGAGCTGCGCTCGACGCTAAAGAACCAACCGCAAAAATACACCGGCCGCGGCATCGGCGTGCGCCGCACCGACCATCTCGCCTTGCTCGCCGGCGACGTCGGCCGCAACCGCCGCTTCGCCCAGGAACTGTTGGGCTTCCAGCTCCGCGAGCAGGTGGTCTTCGAGGAGGGCAAGCGCGAAATCGGTTCGTGGATGAGCCCGACCGCGGTGCACCACCAGCTCGCCTACGTCGTCGACGTGAAGGGCGGGCACGGACGCCTGCATCATTTCTCGCTGTGGGTCGACAATCGCGAGGACGTGCTGCGCGCCGCCGACATCCTGGCCGAAAATCACATCTTCATCGAAGCCGGCCCCGCCAAGCACAACAATTCCCAGGGTTTCTACCTCTACTCCTACGAACCCGGCGGCAATCGTATCGAAATCTACTCCGGCAGCTATCTGGTGTTCGCACCGGACTGGGAGCCGGTGACGTGGAACGAACAGGAGCGCGGCACCGGCACCTACTGGGGGGCGACCCTGCCCGACAGTTTCATCCAGTACGCCACGCCCGACATCGAGGGCGACGGGGCCGCCGTCACACCGAAGCTGCCGGTCTTTTTCTGACCACTGAACATCACCGAGCTGGAAGTCGGAGCCTTCCCCGGCCCGGCCGGTGATTTGACCCGTGTTGCCAGTGGACAAGCCGCGCCCCGCCAGTGTACCGACCGCGCTGCTTCGGCCGAAGGCAGACAGGGGAAAATGCGATGACCACGAGTACGACGACATCGGACGCGCCGCGCGTCGGGCTACGTCCCCTGCCAAGGCTCATCTTCGCCTCGCGGTGGCTGCAGCTGCCGCTGTATCTCGGCCTGATCGTTGCACAGGTTGTTTATGTGATTCTCTTCCTGAAGGAGCTGTGGCATCTCGTGGCACACAGCTTCGAGGCCACCGAACAGCAGATCATGCTGGTCGTCCTCGGGCTCATCGACGTGGTGATGATCTCGAACCTGCTCATCATGGTCATCGTCGGTGGCTACGAGACCTTCGTGTCGCGGATGGAACTCAACAAGCATCCCGACCAGCCGGAATGGCTGAGCCACGTCAACGCCAGCGTCCTGAAGATCAAGCTGGCGATGGCGATCATCGGCATCTCCTCGATCCATCTCCTGCGGACGTTTATCGAATCGGGAAATCTGGGGAGCCCGAGCGCCACCTTCACCGAAGCCGGCATCATGTGGCAGACGATCATCCACACGGTCTTCATCCTTTCAGCGATCGGCATCGCCCTGGTGGACCGCATGGGCACGGCCAATCAGGCCGCCCACCGCAAGAACGGACAACACTAGCCCGGCAGACAATCCCACCCGACCACGAAGGCCTGCTGGTCGTCGACGGTCTCGTCATGCCCCGTGCGGCACCAGGATCTGCCGCACGGTGGCCACATCCTGCAGCCGGTCGAAGCCCAGGTTCAGCTCGTCGAAGCCGATGCGCTGGCTGACCATGCGGTCGACCGGCAGCTTGCCCTGCTGGTAGAGCGCGATGAAGCGCGGGATGTCGCGCACCGGCACGCAGCTTCCCATGTAGGAGCCCTTGATGGTCTTCTCCTCGCTGACGAGGCCGCTCTGCTTGAACGAGAAATCGGCAGCGATCGGCGAGAGACCCGCTGTGACGGTCGTGCCGCCCCAGCGGGTGACGAGATAGGCCGTCTCCATCGCCTTGATGGTGCCGGCGAGGTCGAAGGCATAGTCGACACCACCGTTGGTGAGGTCGCGGACTTGCGTCACGTGATCGGCGTCCTTGGCGTCCACCGTGTCGGTGGCGCCAAGCTGTCGCGCGAGGCCGAGCTTGTCGTCCGAAAGATCGATGGCGACGATGCGGCCCGCGCCCGCCAGCACCGCACCCATCAGGCCGCTGAGACCCACGCCGCCCAGGCCCACGATGGCCACCGTGCTGCCGGGCTGGATCTGCGCGGTGTTGATGACGGCGCCCACGCCGGTCACCACGGCGCAGCCGAACAGGGCAGCAACGTCGAGCGGCAAGCTCTTGTCGATCACCACGATCGACCCGCGATCGACCACGGCATATTCGGCGTAGCAGGAGACACCGGAATGATGGTTCACCGGCTTGCCGTCCATGTGCAGGCGATGATGGCCCGACAGCAGCTGGCCGGCGGCGCGCGGAGAGACCGACCGTTCGCAGATATAGGGTCGGCCCTCGAGGCAACGGCGGCAGCGGCCGCAGCTCACGTTGAAGGTGAAGCAGACATGGTCGCCTTTCTTCACATCGTGCACGCCGGCGCCGACTTCGACAATCTCGCCTGAGCCCTCGTGGCCCAGCACGATCGGCACGGGACGCGGACGGTCGCCATTGATCAGCGACAGGTCGGAGTGGCAGAGCCCACCGCCGCCGACCTTGACCAGCACCTCGCCCTCACCGGGCGGATCGAGATCGACTTCCAGGACCTGGATGGGCTTGGATTTGGCGAACGGCCGCGGTGCGCCGCAGGTGGTGAGAACGCCGGCTTTCATCTTCATGCGATTCCTCCGTCGACCCGGACCAGCGATCCGGTGGTGAAGCTCGATTTGCTCGAGGCGAGATAGAGGGCCGCCGTCACGATCTCTTCAGGCTGGCCGCTGCGCTTGAGCGCCGCCGTCGGGTTGGCCTTGTGCGCCTCGGGCCAGGCCTTGGAGACGTCGGTGAGGAAGCGGCCCGGCGAGATGGTGTTCACGCGCACCATCGGCCCGTATTCGAAGGCGAAGGCCTCGGTGATGGCATTGAGTGCGGCCTTGGCGCCGGCATAGGGTGCGATCTGCGGTCGAGGCCTGAGCGCACCGGCGCTCGAAATGTTGATGATCGAGCCGCCGTCACCCTGGGCCATGCGGCTGCCGACCAGGGACATCAGCCGAAACGGCGCCTTGAAGTTGAGCGACACGATGCGGTCGAAGAGCTGCTCGGAGGTTTCCAGCGACGAGGGCGCCAACGGCGAGGAGCCGGCGTTGTTCACCAGGATGTCGACCTTGCCGAAGGCGGCATAGGCGGCATCGACCAGCCCGTCGAGTTCCTGCCAGTTGGCGACGTTGCAGGCATAGGTCGCGGCCTTGCGACCCATCGCCCGGACCTCGTCGGCCACTTTCTCGCAGGTTTCGATCTTGCGGCTGGTGATGAAGACGTCGGCACCGTGGGCGGCGAAGGCCTTCACCATCTGGTGGCCGAGCCCGCGGCTGCCGCCAGTGACGAGGGCAACCTTGCCCGTGAGGTCGAAATAGTTGCTCATGGCGGGATTCCACCATATCGGCGTGGCGCGCGAAAGGCCGTCCGCTTGGACAGTGGCATGTGCCTTGCTTAAGGTATTGTGGAGCGAAACAAGACGGTCGTTGTGAGCATCCCCGGTGAGTATCCACGTCGCGCTGCATCATCGAACGACCTACCGCTACGATCGGCCCGTCTCACTGGGCCCGCAGGTCGTGCGGCTGCGTCCGGCGCCGCATTCGCGGACGCCCGTCGTATCCTATTCCCTGAAAGTGGCGCCAGCCAAGCATTTCATCAATTGGCAGCAGGACCCGCAGGGTAACCATCTCGCCCGGCTGGTATTCGAGGACAAGACCGACAGGTTCGAAGTTGTCGTCGATCTCGTCGCCAACATGTCGGTGATCAACCCTTTCGACTTCTTCCTCGAGCCCGAAGCCGAGACCTGGCCCTTCGCCTACGATGCCTCGCTGGCCGAAGAGATTGCGCCGTTCCGCAAGCTGGAACCGGCCGGGCCGTTGCTCAAGGCCTGGCTCGCCAAGGTCGACGCCAAGAAGATGCGCACCGTCGACTTCATCGTCGGCCTCAACGCCCGGCTGCAGAAAGAGATCGGCTACATCGTGCGGCTGGAGCCGGGCGTCCAGACTTGCGAGCAAACCCTGGCGCTGGGCAAGGGTTCGTGCCGCGACACCGGCTGGCTGCTGGTCACCATCATGCGCCACCTGGGTTTCGCTGCGCGTTTCGCTTCGGGCTACCTGATCCAGCTCAAGCCCGACGAGAAGCCGCTCGACGGCCCCGAGGGCCCGACCGGTGATTTCACCGACCTTCACGCCTGGTGCGAAATCTATCTGCCCGGCGCTGGGTGGATTGGGCTCGACCCGACGTCGGGCCTGCTGACGGGCGAAGGCCATATTCCGCTCGCCTGCACGCCCGAGCCATCAAGTGCGGCGCCAATCGAGGGCGGAGTCGAGAAGTCCGAGGTCAGTTTCGAACATGAGATGACGGTGGTGCGCGTGCGCGAGACGCCGCGCACCACAAAGCCCTACAGCAGCGAGCAGTGGGCGACCTTGCTCGAGGTCGGCGAGACGATCGAGCGCGACATCGCCAAGGGCGATGTCCGACTCACCATGGGCGGCGAACCGACCTTCGTCTCGATCGATGACATGGACGGCGACGAATGGAACACCCTGGCACTGGGCCCGGAGAAACGCCGGCTCGCGGGCGCGCTGTTCCGCAAGCTCGCCGACCGCTTCGCCAAGAAGCCGCTGCTGCATTTCGGCCAGGGCAAGTGGTATCCCGGTGAGCAGCTGCCGCGCTGGGCGCTCGGCTGCTTCTGGCGCAAGGATGGCCAGCCAATCTGGCGCGACCCGCATCTCACCGCCGTCGAATCCAAACCCGTCGGCGCCACGCCCGAGGCGGCGCAACGCTTCGCGCTCGCCGTCGCCGAGCGGCTGCAACTCAATCCCGGCTATCTCTTCCCGGCGTTCGAGGACACCTGGTACTACCTATGGCGCGAGCGGCGCCTGCCGAGCAACGTCGCGGTCGATGCGGCCAAGGTGAAGGACCCGCTGGAGCGCGAACGGCTGGCGCGGATTTTCGAGAAGGGTCTCGAAGATGCTGCCGGATATGTCCTGCCCATCAAGCGCGAGGGGCGCGGGCGTTGGCGCAGCGGCCCGTGGTTCCTGCGCTCGGAGAAGTGCTACCTGATCCCCGGCGACTCCGCCCTCGGCTACCGCCTGCCGCTCGATTCGCTGCCTTGGGCGGCGCCAGCGGATACCGACTTCATCGCCGACCCCGACCCCATGATCGCCTATCCCGACCTGCCACCACCCGACGCCTTCCGCCGTGCGCCGGTGCTGCGTCGCCAGGAACGTGGAAGCGCTCCGGAGAACGGTGAAGGTGACGCCCGCCGCGAAGCCTGGCGCCGTGCGCTGGCACCCGACCTCGCCAGCCGGCCTGGCGCCGGCCATCCTGCAATCGGCACTTCGGCCGGCGCCGTCGTCCGTACCGCCATGTCGTTCGAGTCGCGCGACGGGCACCTGTACGTTTTCATGCCGCCGGTCGAGCGCACTGAGGACTATCTCGAACTGGTGACGACGGTAGAGGATACCGCCGAGGAACTCGGCCAACCGGTGTTCATCGAGGGCTATTCGCCGCCCAGCGGCGATTCGCGGCTGTTGAGCTTCAGCGTCACGCCCGATCCCGGCGTGATCGAGGTCAATATCCATCCCGCCGCCAGTTGGCCGGAACTCGTCGAGCGCACCGAGATCGTCTACCAGGAAGCGCGTGCCACCCGGCTGGGTGCGCAGAAGTTCATGATCGACGGACGTCACACCGGCACCGGCGGCGGCAATCACATCGTCCTGGGTGGCCCGTCGGCGCCGGACTCTCCACTGCTGCGCCGGCCCGACCTGCTGAAAAGTCTCCTGGGTTACTGGATCAACCACCCGTCGCTTTCATATCTGTTCTCGGGTCTGTTCATCGGCCCGACCAGCCAGCATCCCCGCATCGACGAGGCACGCAACGATGCACTGCACGAGCTGGAGATCGCCTTCCGCCAGATCGCGCCCGGCCGCCAAACGCCGCCGTGGCTGGTCGACCGGGTGTTCCGCAACCTGCTGGTCGATGCCACCGGCAACGCGCATCGCACCGAATTCTGCATCGACAAGCTCTTCACGCCGGACAGCGCCGCCGGCCGGCGCGGGCTGCTCGAACTGCGCGCCTTCGAAATGCCGCCGCATTGGCAGATGAGTGCGGCGCAGCAGGCCTTATTGCGCGGCCTCGTCGCCAAATTCTGGGCCCGGCCCTACGAGCGGCCACTCAGCCGCTGGGGAACGCGCCTGCACGACGATTTCATGCTGCCGCATTTCGTGTGGCAGGATTTCAGCGAGGTGCTGGCCGATCTTGCCGAGGCCGGCTACCGCTTCGAGCCGCAGTGGTTCGCGCCGCACTTCGAGTTCCGCTTCCCGCGGCTGGGCGAAATCGCGCAACGCGGTATCGGACTGGAACTGCGCCATGCACTCGAACCGTGGCACGTGCTGGGCGAAGAGCCGGGCGGCGGCGGTGCCGTTCGCTATGTCGATTCCTCGGTCGAACGCCTGCAGGTAAAGGTCGAGGGGCTGAACGACGCGCGTCATGTGATCGCCTGCAATGGTTGGCGCCTGCCGCTGCGTGCCACCGGCACGGCCGGCCAGTACGTAGCCGGCGTCCGCTATCGCGCCTGGCAACCCCCCAATGCACTGCACCCGACGATCGGCGTGCACGCACCGCTCACCTTCGACATCCACGACCTGTGGAGCGGGCGATCCCTGGGGGGATGCACCTATCACGTCGCCCACCCCGGTGGCCGCAGCTACGACCGCGTGCCGGTCAACGCCAATGAGGCCGAGGCACGCCGTCGCGCCCGTTTCTTCCCGATCGGCCATACGCCCGGCGTAGCCCCCGAGCCCCGGAAGATGGACAATCCCGAACACCCCCTGACGCTCGACCTCCGACGCGCCTGATGTCCTGCCGGCCCAGGCCGTTGCCAGCCCCAACGGGAACCAACTCCTCAATTCGTCGTTGATCACTCATTGCGATACTGCGACTAACGCATATAGGAGCTGTCGGAGGGAAAGCATGCAGCAGTTTGAGTGCCTTCGGTTGGCCATCGACGGCGCCGTTGCGCGTATCACGCTTGACCGGCCCGATGCCGCGAACGCCCTCAATCTCACCCTAGCGAGAGAACTCGCGCAGGCGGCCCTGATCTGTGACAACGACAAGAGCGTCAAGGTCGTCCTGCTTACCGGCACAGGCCGGATGTTCTGCGCCGGCGGCGACCTCAAGGCGTTCGTCGCATTCGGCGACCAGGCAGGCGCCAAGATCAAGGAACTGGCCGACGAGCTGCACAAGGCGATCTCCCTGTTTGCACGGATGCCGGCTGTCGTCGTGATCGCCGTAAATGGGATCGCCGCCGGTGCCGGCTTCAGCCTTGCGGTCACGGGCGACTACGTCCTGGCCGCTGAATCGGCGAAGTTCACCATGGCCTATACCCGCACCGGCCTCAGCCCGGACGGGAGTTCGACTTACTTCATGCCCCGCCTCATCGGCCTGCGGCGCACCCAGGAGCTGATGCTCACCAACAGGACGCTGTCCGCTCGCGAGGCGCTCGACTGGGGCCTCGTCACGCGCGTGGTGCCCGACGAGTCCTTGCAGGAAGAGGCCCTGGCGATTGCGACGCAGCTCGCCGCCGGTCCAGGTGGTGCTCATTCGTCCATCAAGAAGCTCCTGCTCGGCGCCCTCCGCAATGGCCTGGAGGAGCAGATGGAGCTGGAGGGCCGCGATATCGCCAGCGCCGCGGTATCCGACGATGGCGCCGAGGGCATCAGGGCGTTTGTCGAAAAGCGCAAGCCAAGGTTCCAATGAGCCGCGCGGCCATGACCAGACCTTTGCCGAACGAGGGCGTGACCCGCTGGCCGGCGGCGATGGGTAGACCTCGGCACGCCCCTGTGCGATTCTGGCCCTTCCAACTTCAATAACCAGCGGACCCATGGAGTCGTTGCGCGGCCTCCTTACTACGCCGGCGAGCGCCTACGACGAGCTGGTCACCAGCCAGAAGTCGATCCGCTACCACTGGCAAGGCATCCTGAGCGTCATCCGCGCACTCCCCGGCGGACTGAGCGAGCGGGTGGAAAGCGCGCGCCGGCAGCTCGAGGAGTCGGGGGCGACCGTCAACCTGCTGGACGATCATGCCGCGCCACGCTGGACATTCGACCCGCTGCCCTTCGTCATCGCTCCCGAAGAATGGGCGTTTCTCGAGACCGGCCTGATCCAGCGCGCCCGCCTGCTCGATGCCATCCTGGCCGACGTCTATGGCTCGCAGGATCTGCTGAAGAAGCGGCTTCTGCCGGCGATGTTGGTCCATGCCAACCGGCATTTCCTACGGCCCTGCAGGGTCACCGACGGCGTGGCCCCAGCCCGTCACCTTACCAACTACGCCGTCGACCTGGTGCGCCTGGGCGATGGCCGCTGGCATGTCCTGGCCGATCACACCGAAGTCCCGGCCGGGGTGGGTTATGCGCTGGAAATGCGGCGTGTGCTGGCGCGCAGCCTGCCCGAGGCATTCCGCTCCATTCCAGTGCGCCACGTCAGGCCCTTCGTCGATCGCTGGCACGACTCGCTGCTGGCCCTGGCGCCGGGCAACATCGCGCGCCCCAACATGGCGATGCTGACGCCGGGCGCTCTGTCGGCCGACTATTTCGGCCATGTCCACCTCGCGCGCACACTGGGGGTGCCTCTGGTCGAAGGCGGCGATCTGGTGACGCGCGACGGCGAAGTATCGATCAAGACGCTGGCGGGACTGCGGCCCGTCCACATGCTGCTGCGTCGTCTCGACAGCGCCTTCGTCGATCCGCTGGAACTTCGCGCCGACTCGGCGCTCGGCATCACCGGCCTGGTCGAGACGACCCGCAGCGGCCGCGTTGTCCTGGCTAATGCCCTGGGATCGGGCGTGGTTGAAACACCGGCCCTGATGCCGTTCCTCGAACGGTTGTGCAAGGACCTGCTTGGCGAACCCCTTGGCCTGCCGTCGCTCGATGTCTGGTGGCTGGGCGAGCCGCCGGCGCTCGCCTTCGCTCTGGCCAACCTCGACGCCATGATCGTGCGACCCTGCCTCGGTCACGATCGCGAGCCGATCGTCGTCGGCATGCTGGAGCCCGCCGAGCGCGCGGCCCTCGAGGCCCGCATTCGCGCCCATCCCGGCCGCTTCGTGGCACAGTACCCCTTCACGCCGTCGCTCACGCCGAAATGGGATGGCCAAGCCCTGGCGCCGGCGGCGGTCGTGATGCGCGTCTTCCTGATTTCCGATGGTGACGGTTTTCGCGTGCTGCCGGGCGGCCTCGCGCGCGAGCCCGCGGGCGACACCGCATTGAGTTCACTCGGACGGCTCGGTGGTACCCTTAAGGACGTCTGGGTGCTGACCGAAGATGCCGCCGATGTCGAGCTGCCGCCAACCCGGCAGTTCCACCAGCTTGCCGTCGAGCGAGGCGGCGCCGACCTGCAAAGCCGCGTTGCCGACAATCTCTACTGGCTTGGACGCTACATCGAGCGGCTGGACAACGACGCGCGGCTGCTGCGCACCGCTGCCACCAAGGTGGCGCAGGGCGCCGTAGGCCCTCGCGACTCCGTCGAGCTGCGCCTGCTGGGGCGCCTGCTGCACCGAGCCAATCTGATGGACCCCGCCGCCGCGATGTCGGCGCCGGAAAGTGCGGCCTTCCAGCAGGATCTGGGGGCCGTCGCCTCCGACGATCGCGGGCTTGCCACCGTGCTCGATGCCATTCAGCACCTGGCGCGCACCATGCGCGACCGCTTTTCCGCCGACATGACCATCGCAACCGGGCCGGAGATGACCGAAGTGCGCAAGCGGCTCCTGGCCGCGCGTGGCAATCTCGACCTCCTGCTCGCGGCCCTCGACGAGATCGTCCGCTTCGTCGCCACTCTTTCGGGCCTGGCGCAGGAAAATATGACCCGCGGTACCGGCTGGCGCTTCCTCGACCTTGGACGCCGCCTCGAGCGCGCGCAGTTCATCCTGACGGGCGCCCTCAGTCCCTTCACCCAATCACCGATCGACTGGGAGGCCGCGATGCGCCTGGCCCTGGAATTGTGCGACAGCACGATCACCTACCGCACCCGGTACCTTGGCCAACTCCAACCGGCGCCGGTGCTCGATCTCGTCGTTCTCGACGACAGCAATCCACGGGCGCTTGCCTTCCAGCTCCGGGCCATCAATGGACATCTCGATTATCTCGCCCGCGCCTCGGGCGTGCCGGTACCGGCGTTTCCGGCGTCGCTCGAGAGCGACCTCACGGCCGTCGTCCGCCAGTTCGGCGGTGACGAGAAGGCCTGGCGGCACGAGGGATTGGCGCTCGCCATGCTGCGCGACGTCGCCGCCGACGCCGACGAGAAGCTGGAGGCGCTTTCCGAGGCGATCACCCGCGCCTACTTCTCGCACCTGCCGGCCGCACAGGCCGTCGGCTCCTCGGGCGGCTGAACGGGACGACCGGCCATGCAGTACCTGCTCTCGCATCGAACTTCCTACAGCTATGTCAGCAGTGTCGACTCGGCGCATCACATCGCCCATTTGCGGGCGCGCCCGTTTCCCGGACAGAAAGTCACGTCGATCGACGTCACGACAAGTCCCGATGCAGCACTTGCGGTCCAGCACCTCGACCACTTCGGCAACCACATCGATATCTATCGTATCGCCATACCGCACACGCGCTTCGACATCGAAGTTCGCGCCACGGTTGATGTCCGCTTCCCCGATCCGCCGCCTGCGGCCTCGACCCCTCCTTGGGAGGAGTTGAGGGCAGAATTAAGCGGCGGCGGTTTCCCGGTCGCGGTCCAGGCCAGCGAATTCGTCCACGACTCGCCTCTGGTGCCGACCGTAGACGCGCTTCGGGCCTATGGCGCGGTTTCGTTCACGCCAGCGCGGCCGATCCTCGAAGCCGCCCGCGAATTGACCACGCGCATCAAGACCGACTTCGAGTACCGCCCGGGCGCCACCGACATCAGCACGCCATTGGCCGAAGTTTTCGAAGGCAAGAGCGGGGTCTGCCAGGATTTCGCTCATGTCCAGATCGCGGCCCTGCGCGCCCACGGCCTCGCGGCCGGCTACGTGTCCGGCTACATCCGCACCGTTCATTCCAAGGACGAGATTGCGCTGCGCGGTGCCGACGCCAGCCATGCCTGGGTGGCGGTCTGGTGCGGCGAGGCAGCGGGCTGGGTCCACCTTGACCCGACCAACGACCTGGTGGCGCGCGAAGACCACGTCGTCGTCGCCTGGGGCCGCGACTTCTCCGACGTGAGTCCGTTGCGCGGCGTCATCCTGGGCGGCGACGCCCACACCTACAGCGTCGAGGTCACGCTGGTGCCGGTGGATTGACAGTCAGCCGCCGAGGAAATCCCTGGTCCAGCCGCCGTAGTCGGCTTCGCGCGTGACCCGCTTCATCAAATCGGCATCGGCGACGCCCTGTAGCTTCGACGGTGCCGTGCCCTCGCGGAGCGCCTTCAGCGTGTCGTGGACGGCCTTCACCCCCGCCGCGAACGGCTGGTGGCCCTGCAGCGCGATGCGCACGCGCCGGGCCGAAAGATAGTCGAGGTCGCTCAACTCGCCCGACACGCCGCCCATGATCAGCGGCAGCTTTGTCGCGGCCGAGATGGCGTCGAGTTCGGCCCGAGTCCTGATACCGACGAAGAACAGCGCGTCGACGCCCGCCGCCTCGTAGGCCTTGCCGCGGGCGATGGCGTCGTCGAGGCCGGTGATCTGGATCGCGCTTGTGCGGCCGGCGATGCAAAGCGCCGGATCCTGCCGCCCGGCCAGCGCAGCCTTCATCTTGCCGATGCCCTCGGCGATCGGGATCAAGCGCGGCTTGGGCGTGCCGTGCGGTGTCGGCAGGTCGGTATCCTCAATGCTGAGGCCACTGACCCCTGCCGTCTCCAGTTCCTCGACAGTACGTTTGACGTTCAGGGCATTGCCGTATCCGTGGTCGGCATCGACCATCAGCGGCAGGTTGCCGGCGCGATTGATGCGATAGGCTTGGCTCGCGAACTCTGACAGCGTCAGCACGATCAGATCGGGAGCTCCCAATACCGTCATCGATGCCACGGAGCCGGCAAACATGCCGATCTCGAAGCCGAGATCCTCGGCGATGCGGGCCGAGATCGGATCGAACACCGATCCCGGGTGATAGCAGCGGTCTCCGGCAAGAAGCGCGCGGAAACGCCGGCGGCGGTCGGTCCAATGCATGACGGTCGATCCTCCCTGGATTGGCCCCCTGCATAGCAAAACCGCGAGCCCCTGACCCTTGTTTCGACCGGTCTCCCGGGCGTAGCGTTAGCGCAGGAGGCTACCTTGGATACGCTGATCCCGACTTCCGCCGATCTCGCAGGCGACCAGGCCGTGATCTCGCTTGCCGAGGCCGTCCTGCCGGCGGTCGACGCCGCCTCGAACGAGATCGAGGACAGGCGCCGGCTGCCGCCGGCACTTCTCGACAAATTGCACGAGGCGCAGCTGTTCCGTCTGCTGCTGCCGCGTTCGTCGAATGGCGTTGAAACCGACCCCATCACCTTTTTCCATGTCATCGAGACCCTTGCCCGCGGCGACGCCTCGACAGCCTGGTGTGTCAGCCAGGCCGGGGGCTGCGCCATGACCGCGGCCTATCTCGACCCCAAGGTGGCGAAGCACATCTTCGGTGACGATCCACGCGCCGTGCTGGCCTGGGGGCCGGGGCCGAAGACCCGCGCCGTCAAGTGCGAGGGCGGTCACAAGGTCACCGGCACGTGGGCGTTCGCCTCGGGTGGCCGTCACGCCACCTGGATCGGCTGCCACTCGCCGCTCTTCCAGGCGGACGGCTCGCCGGTCATGACCAAGGATGGCCGGCAGATCGAGCGCACTTTCCTGGTGCCGATGAGCGCCGTCGCCTGGACCGACATCTGGAACGTCGTTGGGCTCCGCGGCACCGCCTCAGACCAGTTCGCCGTCACCGACCTCTTCGTGCCCGACGGCTACTCATTCAGCCGCGATTTCTCGCAGCCAGCCTTCGAACGCCGCGAGTCCGGCGCGCTCTACCGCATGTCGGCGATGACCTGCTACGAGGTGGGCTTCGCCGGTGTGGCACTCGGCATCGCCCGTGGTGCCCTCGACGATTTCGTCGACACGGCCAGGACCAAGGTCCCGCGCGGCGGCAAGAGTCCGATCCGCGACAGCGCCGTGGTGCAGACCAACCTCGCGCAGGCCGAGATCGGCGTGCGCACCGCCAGCGCTTACCTCCTGCAGGAACTGGCGCGGATCTGGAAGGAAGTCTCGGCCGGCGACGCGCTCAGCATCGACCATCGCATCGTCATCCGCGGCGCCTCGACTAATGCCATCCACAAGGCGCGCGAGGCGGTCGACTTCGCCTACAACGCCGCCGGCGCCACGGCGATCTTCGAGAATCATCCGCTGGAGCGCCGCTTCCGCGATATCCACACCGTGACCCAGCAACTGCAGGGCCGGCTCAGCCATTTCGAAACCGTCGGCGCCTGGATGATGGGCGCCGAAACCGATCTAACCTGGGTCTAGGAGACCGACCATGCCGCTTGGCGCCCTCCAGCACTACACCATCGAGCCTGCCAATCTGAAGAAGACCGTCAAATTCTACTGCGAGGTGCTGGGCCTCAAGGACGGCGACCGTCCACCCCTCGGCTTCCCCGGCAACTGGCTCTATTCCGGCGGCGTCGCCACCGTGCATATCCTGGGACCGCGCAAGCCACGCGAAGGCATCGTCGTGCGCGGCACCAAGAAGAAGTTCAAGGACACCGGCCGTTTCGACCATATCGCCTTCGCCGGCACCGACATCGACGGCGTGCGCAAGAAGCTGAAGGCCAAGAAAGTGAAATTCCGCGAGCAGACCATTCCACGGACCGGCGGGCAGCAGATTTTCCTCTACGATCCCGACGGTGTCGGCGTGGAGATCAACTTCCCGCCGCCCCCACCCACCAAGAACATGACCAAGTAAGCGGCGTGCTGCTTTCAATCGACGTTCAGGCCGTCGAGCCGCTGGCCGATGGCGTCGCGTTCGGCGACGTTGGCGCGTATGAGCGCCTGGTCGGCGTTGCCAAGGGCGAGATCGACCCGGCGGATCCGTCCAACCAGGGCATCGCCCTGCTCGACAAAGCACCGCGCAACACCCGCGGGAGGGTCGAGTACACCACCGATATCTTTATCCTGCGGCCCAAGGATCCAGCCCGCGGCAACGGCCGCATCCTCTACGAAGTGAATAATCGTGGCCGCAAGATGCTGTTTGGCAACATCGCCGACGGCCCTCAGGGCGTGAACGACCCCAAGACAACGGCGGATCTCGGCAATGGTTTTCCGCTGCGCCTGGGTTTCACCATCGTCTGGTCGGGATGGGATCCGGACGCACCGCGCACCAACCTGGGTCTTGCCCTCACCGCACCTGTCGCCACCGATGGCGGACAACCGATCGTGAAGACCGTCCGCGACGAGTTCGTGTCAGGTACGCGCGTGGGCATTCTGGAGGCATTCAAGCTCTCCCATGAAGCCGCGACGCTCGACCAGTCACAGGCGCGCCTGACGGTGCGCGAGCGGGAAACCGATACCCCCGAGGAACTGCCGGCTGCGGTCTGGTGTTTCGTCGGCAATCGTTCGATCAAGCTGCGGCCGGACGGCACCAAGCCTCGGCCAGGCTTCCTCTATGAATTCCACTATCCAGCGACCAAGCCCAAGGTTCTCGGCCTCGGCTTCGCCGCCACGCGCGACGTCGTGAGCTGGTTGCGCTACGATCCGGCAGCATCGGCTGTAACGGGGCGGCCAATCACCCATGCGCTGGCCATCGGCTTTTCGCAGGCCGGCCGCTACCTACGCCACCACGTCGGCCAGGGCTTCAACCGCGATGAGAGCGGCCGCAGAGTCTTCGACGGCATCCACTCGCACATCGCCGGGGTCGGCCGCCTTTTCTTCAACATGCCGTTCGGCCAACCAGCCCGCACCAACACCCAGCACGAGGACCATGGTTTCCCGGAGAACGAATTTCCGTTCTCGACAGCGACGCTCTCCGATCCGCTGACCGGACGAACGGGGTCGTTGTTTCGCGGTGACGCCACCGATCCACTGTTGATCGAGACCAACACGTCGACCGAGTACTGGCAGAAGGGCGCCTCGCTGTTGCACACCGACCCGCTCGGCCACCAGGACGTCGTTCTGCCCGATAATTCGCGCGTCTACATGATCGCCGGCACCCAGCACGGCGGACGTGCCGGTGCGCCGTCCGACCCCGGACCCGATATCAATCCGCGCAATCCCCACAATCCCATGCCGGCGGTGCGCGCCCTGCTGGTGGCGCTCGATGAATGGGTCGTATCGGGCACGCCGCCACCGCCCAGCCGCTTGCCGACGCTTACCGGCGGCACCCTGGTCGAACCGGACAAGACAGGCTTTCCCGCCGTGCCAGGCGCTGCCGTGGTGCGCACCACCAACCGGGTCGCGCCGCCCGGAGACTGGGTGCATCCCAAGCCTCCGGCTGAGTCTTATCGCACGCTGGTCTGCAAGGTCGATGACGATGGCAATGAAGCCGCCGGGATTCGGCTTCCCGACATTGCCGTGCCGCTTGCCACCTACACCGGCTGGAACGAATACAAGCCGCCCTATCCTGCCGGTGAGATCGCCGACCGGGACGGCAGCTGCCTTCCCTTCCCCATCGACAAGGCGTCGCGGCTGGCAGCGACAGATCCACGTCCTTCGATCACCGAACGTTATACAAGCCATGCCGACTACCTCGCCAAGGTGCAGGCCGTCGTCACGGCCTTGACGAAGGACCGGCTGCTGCTCGAGGAAGACGCCGACCGCTACCTCGAGCGGGCCCGGCTGGAAAACCGCATTGCACCGTAACGGAGAGATCATGGCCAAACTCGATCGTGCCGGCGTGAAGATCCACTACGAGGTCCATGGCTCCGGACCCACCCTTCTGCTGAGCCATGGTTACAGCTCGACCTGCCGGATGTGGGACGGCCAGATCGCCGCGCTGAAGGACCGCTACCAGGTGGTTGTCTGGGACATGCGCGGACACGGAGACTCGGACTATCCGGCCGACCCAGATCTCTATTCCGCGGCATTGACGGTGGGTGACATGGCCGCGCTGCTCGACGTCGTGGGTGCCAGGACGGCGATCGTCGCCGGCCTGTCGCTGGGTGGCTATATGTCGCTTGCATTCCACGCCGCCCATCCGGACCGTGTGCGGGCGTTGATGCTGTTCGACACCGGCCCCGGCTTCAAGAACGACGAGGCACGCGCCAAATGGAACGCGACCGCGCACAAGCGGGCAGCCGACCTCGAGGCCCGCGGGCTGGCGGCCCTCAATTCCAGCGACGAGGTCAAGCTCACGCGCCACCGCGATGCCAAAGGCCTCGCCGGCGCTGCGCGCGGCATGCTGGCCCAGCAGGACGACCGGGTGATACGCTCGCTCGAGACGGTGACCGTGCCGACGCTGGTTCTGGTTGGCGCCAACGATACCGGTTTCCTTGCCGCCACCGACTACATGGCGGCCAAGATCAAGGGGGCGATCAAGGCGGTCGTTCCCGACGCGGGCCATGCAGCCAATCTGCACCAGCCTGCGCTTTTCAATCAGGCGGTCGAGGCGTTCCTCACCAAACTGCCGGCGGCTTAGGGAGAACGGGAAATGGGCAAGCGAATTGCAGTTGTCGGCGTCGGTGCGTTGGGCGGCTATGTCGGCGGCTATCTCGCCAAGGCGGGCGAGGACGTAACCCTGATCGATTTCTGGCCGGAGAACATCGAGGCCATCCGCACGCGCGGCCTTGAACTCGACGGTGTGACGCCGGAAGAGAAATTCACCGTCACCGAAGCCAAGACCATGCATCTCACCGAGGTGGAAGCCCTGTCCCGGCAGAAGCCGATCGACATCGCCTTCGTATCGATGAAATCCTACGACACCGAATGGGCGACGGCGTTGATCAAGCAGTACCTCGCCCCTGACGGCTATATCGTATCGCTGCAGAACTGCCTGAACGAGGAACGCATCGCCGGCGTCGTCGGCTGGGGCAAGACCGTGGGAATGGTGGCGTCTCTGATCTCGGTCGACATGTACGAACCCGCCCGCATCCGTCGTACCGTCGCCAAGGGCGGCGACAAGCACACCGTGTTCCGCGTTGGCGAGGTCCATGGCCGGATTACCAAGCGCGTCGAGGAACTGCGCGAAATGGTAGGCCGCATCGACAGCGCCAAGACGACGACAAACCTGTGGGGCGAGCGCTGGTCGAAGCTCTGCCAGAACGGCATGAAGAACGGCGTTTCGGCCGCCACCGGACTTACAGGTGCCGATTGCGACCGCAACGACGCCATCCGCCGGTTCTCGATCAAGCTCGGCGGCGAGGCCGTGCGCGTCGGCCAAGCCCTTGGTTACCACATCGAGAAGATCGGCAAGATGGAGCCCGAGACGCTGGCCAAGGCATCGGAAGGCGACAAGGCCGCCCTCGACGAGATCGAGACCATCCTGCGCCCCGGCTCCAATACCAATCCCAACCCCCGCGCCGACATCCAGCGCCCGTCGATGGCCCAAGACATCCGCAAGGGCCGACGCACCGAAATCGAGTTCATGAATGGCTACGTCGCCGACCGCGGCACCTACATCGGCGTTCCCGCACCTACCCACAGCAAGCTGACCGAGATCGTGAAGAAGGTGGAGCGGCAGGAGATCAAGGCGGCACCGGCCCTGCTCGGCGGCTGAATGGGACGGCTGCCGGCCTCCGCCGCGTCGGCGCCCATGACGACCGTACCCTCGATCAAGCGTCTCGGCTTCTTCACCCGCCTGCTCGACCAGGCCGGCGCTGCCGAGCGCTACCGGCTGGCCACGGCGCAGATCGTGCAGGCCGAGAAGTACGGTCTCGATTCGGCCTGGATCGCCCAGCACCATTTCCATGAAGGCGAAGGCGGCCTGCCGGCGCCGTTCGTCTTTCTTGCCCACGTCGCCGCCCACACTTCCCGCATTCGCCTCGGCACAGGCATCGTCACCCTGCCGCTGGAGCTGCCGATCCGGGTGGCCGAGGATGCCGCCGTCACCGATCTGTTAAGCGGCGGCCGCCTCGAAGTGGGTGTGGGTCCAGGCGGCAACCTCACCGCCTTCACCGCCTTCAGCCTCGACAGCGACGACCGGCACGGACTGTTCGACCGCCATCTCGCGCTGCTGAAGACCGCCTGGTCGGGCGGAGAGCTTGCCGGCGGCGACAGGCTCTATCCAGCGAGCCCGACCCTGGTCGATCGCATCTGGCAGGCGACCTTCACCGTGGCAGGGGCGCGCCGCGCCGGGGCTGCGGGAGACGGCCTGATGCTGTCGCGTACGCAACCACGGCCAGCCGATGCACTCCAGTCATCTCTGGCCGACATCCAGAATCCGATGCTCGATGCCTATCTGGAAGCTCTGCCCGAAGGTCGCGAGCCACGGATCCTGGCATCTCGCACGATCTTCGTCGCGGACAGCACGGCGGAAGCCATGCGGCTGGCCGAGATCGGTCTGTCGCGCATGCGCCACCGGCTGGCGGCCACGGGCAACCTCTCGTCGGGAAATCTGGTCGGCGACCTGATCGCCGCCATGGACGCTCATA
Source organism: uncultured Reyranella sp. (assembly GCA_937915145.1). Classification (GTDB taxonomy): domain Bacteria; phylum Pseudomonadota; class Alphaproteobacteria; order Reyranellales; family Reyranellaceae; genus Reyranella. Next base: position 28,822 of record CALDNT010000058.1, on the reverse strand, counting down.
TCGGCACCCCGGACGAGGTCATCGCCTCACTGCAGGTGGACACCACCCTGAGGCGTGCGACCGATCTCACCATGCAGGTCCACTCGATTGATCCGCCGCATCCGTATATCCTGCGCTCCATCGAGCTGTTTGCCGACAAGGTGGCGCCGGCACTGGGCTGGACGCCGAAAATGAATGCGGGAGCAAGACAAGTCGCATGACCGATGTGATCGACACGCTGGTTGGCATCGCGCCGGGCTCGAAGCTCGATGCGATCCGCGCCAACCGCAGCGAGGCACGCAAGCACGCCCAAACAAGCTATTCATCCTTGTTCGAACCCGCGGACCTGGCCGGCGTCACCGCCGACGAACGCCACGCCATCGCGGCCTTCGTCGCGGGCCTGCACGGCGAGCCCAGGACTGACTCCTTCTATGCCGCGAAGCTGCCGGCAGGCCTGCGCACGGCCGTCGCGGCGGAAGTGGCGGCAGCCAAAAGCAAGGGCCCCTACGGCCGTTTTCCCAAGGGCCCGCTCAGCGTCGAGGACGCGCCCGGCCCCAGCTGGAAAACGAGCCCCGCCGGCCGCAAGACGCTGGGCGCCCGCCTGCCAGCGGCATTCGAGCACACCCACATGTTGGTGTTCCATCCGCGCGACGCGGCAGCACCGGCGCTGCAGTCGCTGCTCGATGCCGGTTGGTCAACGACCGACATCGTGACGATATCCCAACTCGTCTCCTTCCTCGCTTACCAGATCCGGGTCGTCGCCGGACTCAACACCCTCGCGAGCACCCTATGACCGAGAAGACACTCACCCCTCCGCCGCACACCGAACCGGTGGTCTTCACCCGCGACATGCTCGACTGGCTACCCTGGATCGAGCCAATGGCCGAAAGCGACATGACCGAGCGCCACCTCGCCAGTCTCGTCGACGCCTCGCGCGTGAAGTCGCCGTATTTCCGCCTGCTGGCACGCGATCCGGACGTCCTCGAAGCCCGCACCCGAACCGACAAGGACATCTTCTACAACCCGGAGGCCGGCCTGCCGCGGGCGGAGCGCGAGCTTGCGGCCGCCGCGACCTCACGCCTGAACGGCTGCATCTACTGTGCCTCGGTTCACGCCCGGTTCGCCGCGACCTATTCCAAGCGCGTGGACGACGTTCAGCGCCTGCTCGACGAAGGTGTCGGCACCAGGCTCGACGAACGCTGGGATGCCATCGTGGCGGCGTCCGTGGCGCTGACGGCACTCCCGATTGCCTTCGGTCCGACGCATATCGACCGCCTGCGCAAGGTCGGTCTCGACGATGCCGCGATCGCTGACCTGATCGGAGCAGCCTCGTTCTTCAATTGGGCCAACCGGCTGATGCTGTCTTTGGGCGAGCCCGCGACGCAGGGCTGAGGACGGCGCTACCAGTCGTTGTTGATGCCGTAGGCCTCCGGATCATTGGCCCAGTCATAATCCAGGGCGTTCACCTCCGCGGTCGGGTTGTACGGGTCGTCGGAGTCGTTGACCTTGAGCGAGTCCGAAATCATCCTCTGGGTCGCCTTCTTGATGTAAGCATCGTAGGTTTTCTGGCTGCCGATATAGACGCACCCACAGACGTCGCGGTCGGGGTACACCCAGACGGCTTTGCCCTTGTAGTTCTTCCTCGACAGTTCGTGCGCCGGCAGCTGCTTGAATGCCGCCACCTTTGCCGGTGTGTTCACCGAGATGGTCCGGAAACCCGAGGACGCCAGCAGGTTCTCCTTGCTTTCAGCAACCGGAAGTGGCGGCATGCAGGCCGCCACGGCAGCGCACATGACAAGAACGGCAAGGGTCGATCCGGACAATTTCATTGCTTCCTCCTCGGCTCAGGCGGCGGCCTTCTGCCCCATCTTGGCATCTTCCTTGATCATGTCCGAACCCTTTTCGGCGATCATGATGGTGGGCGCGTTGGTGTTGCCCGACGTCACGGTCGGCATGATCGACGCGTCGACGACGCGCAGACCGGCGAGACCGTGAACGCGCAACCGATCGTCGACGACCGCCATCGTGTCGTGCCCCATCTTGCAGGTGCCGACGACGTGATAGGTCGTCTGACCGTTGCGGCGGGCGAAATCCAGCCACTCGTCGTAGCTTTGCACCTTGTCGCCCGGGGTATTCTCGAAGGCCACGTATCTGGCGACTGCCGGATGCTGGACGATCTTCCGGGCAATCTGCATGCCCGCCACCGTGGCATCACGGTCGGTCTGGGCCGACAGGAAGTTGGGCCGGATCGCCGGCGCCGCGCCCGGCGTGCCCGACTTGATGTGGATCGAGCCGCGCGACTCCGGCCGGCACTGGCCGATCACCACGGTCATGCCAGGCTCGGCTTCGAGGTCACGCTTGGCCGCGGTGTCGTAGCTGGCGTGCGCCATATGGAACTGCATGTCCGGTGATTCCAGACCCGGCCGCGTCCGTACGAAGCCGTACACGATGCCGGCCGTCCAGGTCAGGATGCCGCGGCGAGTCGTGAAGTACTTCACGACTTCCTTCACCATGTTCAGCCCACGCGTCTGCTCGTTCAGCGTGATCCCCTGGTTGATCCGCCAGTTCATGCGCGGCGCGAAATGGTCGCCGTAGTTCTCGCCAACACCCTTCAGTTCGTGCTTCACCTCGATGCCATGGCTCTTCAGTAGCTCGGGCTGGCCGATGCCGGAGAGCTCGAGAAGCTGTGGCGACTGCACGGCGCCACATGCGACCACGACCTCACGGTTGGCACGTGCTTCACGCGCCTGCCCGTGGACTGCGTAGGCAACGCCGACGCAGCGCTTGCCCTCGATCAGCACCCGGCTGGCCAGCGCATCGGTCTCGATCCTGAGATTGGGCCGGCTGCGCGCCGGATCGAGGAAGGCGCGGGCGGTCGACCAGCGCTTGCCGTTCTTCATCGTCGTCTGATAGTAGCCAAAGCCTTCCTGCTTGCCGTTGTTGTAGTCGGGATTCTTCGGAAAGCCGGTGCCAGCCGCCGCCTCGATGAAGGCATCGCAGAGTTCGTGGCGCTCGTACATGTCGGCGACGTTGAGCGGCCCACCCTTGCCGCGGCTGTCGTCGCCGGTGCCCTCGTAATTCTCGGACTTCTTGAAGTACGGCAGCACCTGATCGTAGGACCAGCCGCGGTTACCCTGCTGTCCCCAAATGTCGTAATCGAGCGGCTGGCCACGCACATAGAGCATGCCGTTGATGGAGCTGGAGCCGCCCAGGGTCCGCCCGCGCGGACAGGGAATTCGCCGCCCGGCCATGCCCTCCTCGGGTTCCATCTCGAACATCCAGTTGTAGGACTTGTGCTGCAGGAGCCTGGTGAAGCCGACCGGGATGTCGATCCATATCGATCTGTCACGCGGGCCGGCCTCGAGCAGCAGCACCTTGACTGTCGGATCCTCGCTCAAGCGGCTGGCCAACACACAGCCCGCCGAACCGCCGCCTACGACGATGTAATCCCAATCGGCCATGATGCTTGCGCTCCCGGTTTCCAGATTTGGCTGGAGAGCACTCTAGCGCAGATGGCAGGAAACGTGATGCCCAGGTGCTATTTCGCGCAGCGGAGGAGATTCAATCTTGCAGCGTGCCACGGCATAGGGACAACGGGTGTGGAAGTGACAGCCGGACGGTGGCTTCACCGGACTCGGCACGTCGCCCTGCAGCACCCGCTTCTGGCGCTTGATGGCGGGATCCGGCACCGGCACGGCCGACAGCAGCGCCTCGGTATAGGGGTGCTGGGCACGGGTGAAGATCGAGCGCGTGTCGGCGTACTCGACGATGCGCCCGAGATACATCACCGCGATCTGGTGGCTGATGTGCTCAACCACTGCGAGATTGTGCGAGATGAAAAGGTAAGAGAGCTGCCGCTCGCGCTGCAGATCCTGCAGCAAGTTGATGACCTGCGCCTGGATCGAAACATCCAGCGCCGAGACCGGCTCGTCGCCCACGATCAGCTTGGGCCCCAGCGCCAGGGCGCGGGCGATACCGATGCGCTGGCGCTGACCACCCGAAAACTGGTGCGGATAGTTGCTCATCTGGGCCGGCCTGAGGCCGACGCGCGCGAACAGTGCCGCCACCTGCTCGGCCCGTTCCTTGGCCGACGACACGCCATGAACCAGTAGCGGTTCGCCGACGATATCGCCCGCGTACATGCGCGGATTGAGCGACGAGAACGGATCCTGGAAGATGATCTGCATCTGCCGCCTGTAGGGGCGCAGCTCGCCCTTCGACAGATGGGTGATGTCGGTGCCGCCAACCTCGATCGTGCCGGAGGTCGGCTCGACCAGACGCAGAACGGCGCGGCCGGCCGTGGTCTTGCCGCAACCGCTCTCGCCGACCAGCCCCAGTGTCTCGCCGGATTTGATCGAGAAGCTGATGCCGTCGACGGCATAGACCTGACCCACCGTGCGTCGCAGCAGACCTTTCTTTATGGGAAAATGCTTCTTGAGGTCCTTGACCTCGAGGACCGGAATGTTGGACTCAGACATCGCTGTGCCAGCAGGCCGCCCAGTGGCCTGTCCGCTTCTGTTCATAGGCCGGCCGCTCGCGCCGGCAGTGATCGTCGGCCTTGGTGCAGCGCGGCGCGAACGCGCAGCCCTGGGGCAGGTCGAACAGCGCCGGCACGATGCCGCTGATCTCCTGCAGGCGGCCGGTGTTCCGCTCGGTCTGGCCACGCATCAGGTCAAGGCGCGGGATCGAGCCCAGAAGCCCCGTTGTGTAGGGATGCAGTGGCCGGGCAAACAGCTCGCCAACATCGGCCTCCTCGACCTTGCGGCCGGCATACATCACGATGACCCGCTGCGCCGTCTCGGCGATGATGCCGAGATCGTGGGTGATCAGGATCACCGCGGCACTGAACTCCCTCTGCAGCTCGACGATCAGCTCCAGGATCTGCGCCTGGATGGTCACATCGAGCGCGGTGGTCGGTTCGTCGGCGATCAGGAGTTTTGGGTTGCAGGCGAGTGCCATGGCGATCATGGCGCGCTGGCGCATGCCGCCGGAAAGCTGGTGTGGATACTCCCTGGACCGTTGCGCCGGTTCGGGAATGCGCACCAGGTCGAGCATTTCGATGGCGCGGTTCAGCCCGGCCTTTCTGTCCATGTCACGATGCAGGACCAGGGCCTCGGCGATCTGGCGGCCGATGGTCATCACCGGATTGAGCGACGTCATCGGCTCCTGAAAGATCATCGAGATTTCGTTGCCGCGAACGCCGCGCATCTCTTCTTCGCTGAGCTTGAGCAGATCGCGCCCGGCGAGCTTCACCGACCCCGAGACGATACGACCGGGCGGATCGGGGATGAGCCGCATCAGCGACAGCGCCGTCATGCTCTTGCCGCAACCCGATTCACCGACGATCCCCAGAGTCTCGCCCGAGGCGACCTGGAAATCCACGCTATCGACGGCTTTCACGATCCCTTGACGGGTGTAGAACCAGGTACTCAGCCCTTCGACTTCAAGAAGATCGCTCACGTACGCTCCCGAGGGTCCAGAATATCACGCAGCGCATCGCCCAGCAGGTTGGTGCCGAACACCGCGAGACTGATGGCGATGCCTGGAAAGACCACCAGCCAGGGCGCCGTACGTACGTACTCCGCAGCCGATTCGGAGAGCATGCGGCCCCACGAGGGATAGGGCTCGGGAATGCCCAGGCCGAGAAACGACAGCGATGCCTCGGTCAGGATCGCCGAGCCGAGTTGCGCCGTTCCCAACACGATCAACGGTGCCAGCGTGTTGGGCAGGACGTGGCGCACGGCGATGCGCATCTCGCCCATGCCGACGGCGCGCGCCGCCTCGACGAATGGCTGCTCCCGCAGCGACAAGGTACTCGAGCGAACGACACGAGCCACCGTCGGCACCAACGGAATGGCAATCGCGATGATGGTGTTTTCCAGAGACGGGCCGAGGGCCGCAGCCATGACCAGCGCCATCACCAGGAGCGGCAGAGACTGCATGATGTCCATGAGACGTTGCGTGGCGAGATCGAACCAGCCGCCGAGATAGCCCGACATCAACCCGATCGCCACGCCCAGGACGCCGCCCAGCAGCGTTGCCCCCAGCCCCACGGCCAAAGAGATGCGTGCACCGTGGACGATGCGGCTGAACATGTCGCGTCCCATGAAGTCCGCGCCCAGCCAGTACGCCGATCCCGGTGTGGCAAGCGACGCGCGGGAGTTCGTTGCAGTCGGGTCGAGCGGCGCGATGAAATCGGCGAAGACCGCGGTCAGGATGAAAACGATAACGAGTACTGCTCCGACGCTGCCCAGCGGATAGCGGCGCGCCAGAAACCATACCTGGCCCCACTTGCTCGAGACGTTCGCGCCTGCGCGGTCGAGGGCGGCATCGTGGTCGATGATGGCCATAGCTACCTCAGTCCGCGTATTTGATGCGGGGATCGAGGACCATATAGGTCATGTCGACCAGGAAATTGACCATGATCACCACGAAGGCGATCAGCATCACCAGGTTCTGCACGATAGGATAGTCGCGCCACAGGATGGCTTCGACCAGGAAGCGCGCAACACCGGGAATATTGAACACCGTCTCGGTGACTATCAGTCCGCCGATCAGGAACGCCGCCTCGATACCGATGATGGTGACCACCGGCAGAAGCGCATTACGCAGGGCATGATTGTAGTTGACCGAGGTCAGCGAGGCTCCCTTGGATCTCGCGGTGCGGATGTAGTCCTGGCGCAGGACCTCGAGCATGGAAGACCGGGTCAGCCGCATGATCAGCGACGACGCCCGGAAACCAACCGCGGCAGCCGGAATACTGAGCAGCAGAATCTCGTCGATGAAACTTCGCGGCTCGCTGGTGTAGATGGGAATCATGCCGAACCATTGCACCGATGCCATCAGGATCAGCAGGCCCAGCCAGAAGGAAGGGAGCGAAAGGCCGCTAAGGCTCACCACCCGCAGGAAGTAGTCGAGCCCCGTATTTTGGCGAACCGCGCTGATCACACCCAACGGGACGCCGAGGATCACCGAAAAGAACAGGGCGAGGCCCGCCAGCTTGGCGGTGATCGGAATGCGCGGCGCGATCTCCTCGATTGCCGGTCGCTCGGAAATGAAGGCAAAGCCCAGATCGCCGCGCACCAAGCCGCCAATCCAGTACAGGTACTGATCCAAGATCGGCCGGTCCAGTCCAAGATCGTGGACGATCCTGGCCTTCTCGTCTGGATCGACGATCCCCGCCGAGTCGACCAGGATGTCCGCGACGTTGCCCGGCACGAGGCGCAGCATCACGAAGATGAGCACCGACATGCCGAACAGCGTCAGCGCCATCAGCAGAAACCGTCGCGTCAGATAGGCGCCCATCGGTATCGATTCCTGCCGCTGCCAGTCGCCTACTTATCCAGCCAGACGTCTTCGAAGCGCCAGTTGTTGTAGATGCTGTTACCCTGCAGCACGAGCCCTTTGACCTCGGGCTGCCAGCACGTATTCGCGGACAAGTGGAGGATGGTCGGCCGCGCCGCATCCTCAACCAGGAGGCCCTCGATCTGCGCCACGATCTGCTTGCGCTTGGCGACGTCGGTTTCCGCCGACTGCTTGTCGATGAGCTTTTCGACCTCGTCGTTGTGATAGCCGGTGTAGTTCCGCGACGACTTGCTGTGAAAATTCTCGTAGAACATCACATCAGGATCGTCGACGCCGGCGCCCGTCAGGTTCAGACCGATCTGGTAGTCCTTGCGCTGAACCTTGGTGAACCATACCGTCGTGTCGATCGGCTCGAGTTCACCCTCGATGTAGATCTGCTTGAGCTGGTCGATCAGGATGACCGCCGGATCGCGATAAAGCGCGATGTTACGGGTTGCGACCTTGACCTTGAGCATGTTGTCCGGCCCATATCCCAGGCTCTTCATGATCGCCTGCGCCTCGGCCCGGTTCTTGGCAATATCCGACCCGTAACCAGGCAGCTTCACCAGGTCCGCGGTCGACATGCCCCAGACCCCGGTCGGGGGCGGCAGCATCGCCGCCCCAGCAATATCGTTGCCCTGCGACAGGATATCGCTGAATGGCTTGCGGTCGAGCGCCAGTACCAACGCCTTGCGGATCTTGGGATTGTCGAACGGTGGCGCTTCACGGTTCACGATCAAGTTCGTGCGCACGTTGGTCGTGCGCGCCTCGCAGATCGCGTTCGGGGCCTGGTCCTTCACATCCTTGAGCAGTGGGAAGGTGATATCCGAATCGAAGGTCAGGTCGTATTCGCCTGCGACAAAGCCCAGCACACGCGTGCTGCGGTTGGGTACGATCCTGAAGTCGAGCGCGTCGAGGTAGGGCTGGCCCTTCTTCCAGTAATCGGGATTGCGCACCAGTTTGATCAATTCGTTGCGCTTGAACTCGGCAACCTTGAATGGACCTGTGCCGATGGGCTTGGAGCGCAGGTCGCGACCGCTCACATGGCAGGCATAGACCGGAGAATAGCCCGCGGCCAGGAACGACAGGAACGACGGCTGCGGCCGGTTGAGTTCGAAGGTCACCTCGCTATCGTTGGCGACCGTGACGTCCTTGAGGTTGAGGTACCAGACTTTCCGAGGATTCTTGCGGATCAGGTCTTTCTGCGCCTCTGCCGGGCGACCGGCCAGCGCATCCCACGTGCATTTCACATCCTTGGCCGTGAACGGCTTGCCATCATGCCATTTGACGCCCTGGCGCAGCTTGAAGGTCAGCTTGGTCTTGTCGGCGTTCCACGACCAGCTCTCGGCGAGATCAGGGACGATCTTGTCCGGCGAATTGAGCTTCTCCTTCGGATCGAACACCACGAGGTTGTTGAACACCGAAGCGAACGGCATCACCGTCGAAATCGTCGCTTCTTCGTGTGGCGACGCACTCGGCGGATTGTCGCGATGCGACACGCGAAGCGTTCCGCCCTGCTTCTGGGCAAACGCCGGTGACGCAGCCGCAACAAAGGCAGCCAAGCTGCCGGCCAAAATAGCCAAACCTGTACGCATTTTAGTCCTCCCAGACTCACGCGAATGCGGGCGTGTTGTTGGTTCCCCGTTGGTACGACGCTAGCACATCGTGTGCAGTAGCCAAAACCTAAAGCGACGGCCCCTTGAGCTCGATTTGATTACCTTCAGGGTCGCCCAGATAAACCGACGGCCCATTTCCCTCAGAACCGTATCGCTCGACGGTTTCGCCGACCGATATACCGAACGGTTCCATTCGCGTGACGATGGCGTCACGATCGAACGGTTCCACTCGAAAACACAGATGATCCATATTGGGTGCGCCCTCGCCCCGTTCGCCGGCGACCAAATCGAGCAGGGAAGCGCCGGCGCGCATCTGCACCAGATTGAGCTTCTCAATCCGGCGTTCGACCACAAATCCCAGAGCCTGTTCGTAGAACCGCACCATCGCCGCGAGATCACGAACCCGCAGCACGACATGGTCGATTCGTTCGACATGGAACGTCATGGCATCTAGCTTACTCCATCCAGGAAAGTGAAGACCACGGGGGAAAAATGGCCATCGCCGTCAATGCCGCCAAGGCGCGGCTGAAGAAAAACGAACTGTCCATCGGGATTGGCATTCGCCTCGTTCGCAACGTCGACATCATCAAGGTCATGAAGGCGGCCGGCTTTGATTGGCTGTTCATCGACCTCGAACATGGCTCGATGTCGATCGAGACGGCCTGCGAGATCTCGGTGGCGGCCCAGGACTCCGGCATCGCCCCGATCGTGCGCGTGCCCCACGGCGAGCTTGCCATGGCAACGCGTGTCCTCGACGGCGGTGCGCTCGGTATCGTGATCCCCCATGTCGACACCGCCGAGGAAGCCAAGGAAATCGCCGACCGCTTGCGCTATCCGCCGCGTGGCCATCGCTCGGTGGGCGGCGGTCAGGCCCAGTTCGACTACGCGCCCATGCCGCTCGGCGAGATGACCACGAAGATCGACGACAACACGCTGATCACGGTGATGATCGAAACCCCGAAGGCGGTCGAGAACGCCGATGCGATCGCCGCCGTGCCCGGAATCGATTGCCTGCTCGTCGGCTCGAGCGATCTGTCGATGGAGATGGGCATTCCCGGTGACACCGGCAACGCCAAGGTCCAGGCGGCCGTCGACAAGGTCATCGCCGCCTGCAAGAAGCACGGCAAATGGCCGGGCATGGGCGGCGCCTACACCGAGGAGCTGCTCAAGATCTACACCGACAAGGGCATGAAGTTCCTGCTCGCCGGCAACGACCTGCCGATGCTCACGGGCGCCGCCCGCGCGCACCAGGCGAAGGTCCGCGCCTTCCAGAAATAGCTCAGCGCTTTCCTTCGATCTCGATCTCGATCAGGTGCGGCTTGCCGGTCTTGAAGGCAGCCGCAACCGAGGCCTTGATGTCGTCGGCCTTGGCGACATAGGTGCCGGCCACGCCCATACCCTTGGCCATGTCAACGAAGCCCATGGTCGGACCGCCAAGATCCATGTGCATGTAGGGCTTGTTCGACTTGACGTCGAAACGCGCGCGATAGGCGTCGATATTGTGCTTCAGCACGCGGTATTCGCGGTTGGCCAGAATCACGAACACGATCGCGAGATCATGGTGCGCCGCCGTCCATAGCGCCTGTATGGAATACATCGACGAGCCGTCGCCAGAGAGGCAGAGCACCGGCCGCTTGGGTTCGGCCACCGCCACCCCGATGGCGCCGGCCAAGCCCTGACCGATGCCACCGCCGCGGCCACTGTAATAGTCGTCCGTGCCGGCGAAGGTGAAGGTCTTGAAGAGGTCGAGGTTGGCGGTGATGGTCTCGTCGGCCACGATCGCGTCCTTGGGCGTGCCGGCGCGGATCTCCGCCATGGCACGCGCCATCGAGGTCGGCGTGCGCGCCCAGGCTTTTTCGACACGGGCCTTCTGGGCCGCGGCATCCGATACTTTGAGCGCCTGCAGAGCGGCGTTGCGCTTGGCGGCCGCTGCGTCGAAGTCTTTGTCCGCGACCGTTGCGAGCGCAACATCGAGCGCCGCCAGACCGGCGCCGACATCGGCCACCACACCTGCATCCAGAACAAAGTTATAGGCGAGGCGCGACGGCGAAGCCTCGATCTGCAGTACCTTGGTGCCGGGCGCGAACGGCGAACCGGGAGCGTACCAGACTTCCTCGAAGAACGGCCCGCCCACCATCAGCACGAGATCGTTGTCGGCGAACTGCTTGGCGACGCCCGGCGCATCGAAAGCAAGTGTCCCGCGCGCCGACGCGTGATCGGTCGGAAAGGAGTTGCGGCCGCGCAATCCCTCGAACCATACCGCGGCACCGAGTTTTTCGGCGAGCGTGACCAGCGTGCCCACGGCTCCCGCCCGCGCGACATCGTCACCTGCGACGATCGCCGGATTGGTGGACGCCAGCAGCAGCCGTGTCATGGCGGCGATGCCCGCCGGATCGGGCCGCGTCGCGGCAAAGGAGTGGCCAGGCTTGCCGACGGGGACAGCGGTCTCCTGCTCCATGACGTTGATCGGCAGCGCCACGAACACCGGACCGGCCGGCGCCTCGTTGGCGATCTTGAAGGCCCGTTGCAGGATCGGTCCGAGTTCGTCGGCCGTTTCGACCTGCACGCTCCACTTGGTGACGGGGGCTGCCATCGCCGCAAGATCGTGGCCGAGCACGGGGTCGCGCAGTCGAAGCCGCGTGTCCTGCTGGCCGGCCGTCACCACCATCGGCGAATTGTTCTTGAGCGCGCCGTAGATCATGCCGAGGGCATTGCCGAGGCCGGGCGCCACGTGGAGGTTCACAAACGCGGTCTTGCCGCTGGCCTGGGCATAGAAGTTCGCCGCACCTGCGGCCACGCCTTCATGCAGGTGCACGATGTACTCGATCTGCGGATAGTCGAGCAGCGAGTCGAGCAGTGGACTCTCGGTGGTGCCGGGATTGCCGAATATGCGATCGACGCCGTGGTTGAGCAGTGTCTCGAAAAATACCTGTCGCCCGCGCATGGCATTCTCTCCCCGGCCATTTCTCATAATAGTGGGTCCTGCTATGGAAACAGGTAGAAAGTGAGAAGCACGGCATGGACGGTGTTGTCGAGCGCGAACAGGCAGAGGGCGATCGAGGCTTGGCCGCGTTGCGGAAGACCGCGCGGCACGATCTTGCGCGGCTGAACTATCCGCCGGCCAACTGGGTGCCCGAGCGCGCCGGGCCGGACGGCAAGAGGGTGCTCGACGTGCTGGTGGTGGGCGCCGGCATGTGCGGCCAGACCGTCGGCTGGGGCCTGCTGCGCGAAGGCATTCGCAACATCCGGGTCATTGAGCGCGAGACGCACGGCCGCGAAGGGCCGTGGAACACCACCGCCCGCATGCCGATCCTGCGCTCGCCCAAGCATCTGACCGGCCCCGATCTCGGCGTGCCTTCCCTCACCTTTCGCGCCTGGTACGAGGCCCAGCACGGCGCCGAAGGCTGGACGAAGCTCTACAAGATCGATCGCCTCGACTGGCTCGCCTACCTCCTGTGGGTGCGCGAGGTCGTGGACCTCAAGGTCGAGAACGGCCTCGCCCTGGCCAGGATCGAACCGGCCGGCGACCTGCTGCGCGCCCAACTGTCGAATGGCGAAATCGTTCACGCCCGCAAGGTCGTGCTGGCCAACGGCCGCGACGGCTCGGGCGGCTTCCGCTGGCCGGCGCTGCCGTCGTTCGATCCCGCCAGGTCCGAACGCCACGGCCGGGTGTTTCATACGCTCCAGGACATCGACTTCACCAGGTTCGCGGGCAAGCGCATCGGCGTGCTGGGCGTGCTGGCGACGGCGATCGACAATGCCTGCACCGCGCTTGACGCCGGCGCGCGCGAAGCCGTTTGCTTTGCCCGAAGGCCGCACCTGCCGCAGGTCAACAAATCCAAGGGCGTGTCGTTCTCCGGCTTCCAGCGCGGCCAAGGCATGCTCGACGACGACTGGCGCTGGAAGATCTACACCTACATGCTGGCCGCCGCCTCGCCGCCGCCACATGAGTCCGTGCTGCGTGGGCAGCGATTGCCCGGCTTTTCCTTCCGTTTCGCCGAACCCTGGCTCGACATGATCGTCGAAGCCGACGGCGTCACCGTGAAGACGACCAAAGGCGAGGAACGCTTCGACATCGTGTTGATCGGCACCGGCTTCGATGTCGACATGGGCCGCGTCAAGGAACTTGCCGCTTTCGCCGCCAATGTAAAGTTGTGGGCGGACGTGCGCAGCGCCGACGAAACAAAAGCCAATGCCGAGGCAGCACGCTATCCCTACCTCGGGCGAGGCTTCGAACTCCAAGAGAAGACCTCCGGTACGACACCAGGCTTGGGCGATATCCATCTCTTCAACTGGGGCAGCATCCTGAGCCAAGGCGCGCTCGCCGGCGACATTCCCGGACTCTTCATCGGCGCCACGCGGCTGGTGCAGACGCTCTCGCACGCCCTCTTCACGACCGACGTCGCTCGCCACGTCCAGAACATGTACGACCAGGAAGATCCGGAACTCGAACCGACAAACTACTTCGTGCCGCGCGACAGGCGCGCCGGCACGCTCTAGGGAGAACACGATGCAGGCCGACTATGTTGTCGTGGGCGCAGGCTCCGCCGGTTGCGTCGTGGCCTCGCGTCTGTCGGAGACCGGCGCCTCGGTCATCCTGCTCGAAGCCGGCCCCTCGGACTGGCATCCGATGATCCACATTCCCGCCGGCATGCGCTCGCTGATCCGCAATCCGCTGGTCAACTGGAATTTCACCACCGAGCCCGAAGCGGGCACCGGCGAGCGCCGCATGGAATGGCCGCGCGGCCGCACGCTCGGCGGTTCGAGCTCGATCAACGGCATGCTCTATGTCCGCGGCGCCCCGGCCGACTTCGACGGCTGGGCCCAGATGGGCTGCCGCGGCTGGAGCTACGACGACGTGCTGCCCTACTTCATGAAGTCCGAGGACTACATCCAGGGCGGCGATCCCGAGGTGCGCGGCAAGGGCGGGCCGCTGAAAGTCGAGGACTACCGCACCATCCTGCCGCTGACCCACCGCTTCGTCGAAGCCGCACAACAGGCGGGCTTCCCTTTCAATCCAGACCTCAACGGCAAGACGCGCGCCGGCGTCGGCTACTCCCAGATGACGCGGCGCGGCCGCTTGCGCGGCTCCACGGCGCAAACCTTTCTGCGCGAAGCCAAGGGCCGCCCTAACCTGCGCGTGGAAACCAACGCCCAGGCCGGCAAGCTGCTGTTCGAGGGCAAGCGCTGCGTCGGTGCCACTTTCCGGCGCAATGGCAAGCTTCACGAGGTCCGGGCCAATCGCGAGGTCATCGTGAGCGGCGGCGCCGTGAACTCGCCGCACATCCTGCACATCTCCGGCGTCGGGCCGGGTGCGTACCTGCAATCGCTCGGCCTGCCGGTGGTGCACGATCTGGCCGGAGTCGGCGCCAATCTGGTCGACCACTACGTCATCCGGGTAGTGCATCGCGTGCATGGCACGGCGACGGTGAACGAAATCGCGCGCTTTCCGCGAGTGGTGCCCGAGATCGTCCGCTTCGCGCTCACCGGCAAGGGGGCGCTTACCTTCGGCGTCACCACGGCACAGGTCTTCTGTGACAGCCGCGAGGGCCTGGCCTCGCCCGACCTGCAACTTCTGTTCACCCCGGGCAGCACGCATCCCACCAAACTGGGCGAGCTCGACGATCAGCCCGGCGCCAGCTGCGTCGTTTGCGTCGTGCGGCCCGACAGCCGCGGCACGATCATGGCGGCCTCACCCGACCCCTTCGCCCGTCCCGCCATCCGGCCGAACTATCTTTCCACTCCGACCGACGAACAGGCGCTGCTGGGCGGCGTGCGCCACGCCCGGCGAATCTTCGCCGCACCTGCTCTGGCGCAGCACAGCTCAGGCGAGTTCCGGCCCGGCACCGAACTGCAGGGCGATGCCGACCTGCTGGCCTATGCCCGCCGGGTCGGCACCACGCTCTATCATCCGGTCGGCACCTGCCGCATGGGTGAGGATCCGCGCGCCGTCGTCGACTCGCGCCTGCGGGTCCACGGCATTCAGGGACTGCGCGTCATGGACGCCTCGGTAATGCCGACGCTGACCACCGGCAACACCAATGCCCCCACCATCATGATCGCCGAAAAGGGTGCGGCGATGATCAGGGAAGACGCCGCGGCCTGACTCCAGACCGGACCGGTTTCCGGCACACCTCGTTGCGCCGCCGCGCCCGACCTCATGTAGTTATCGGTGCTCAACTCGAAAATCGGTGAAAGTCCGCGAGCCAGTCCAGTCACACCGCCATGGTCTGACCTGCGGCCCAAAGCCATCGAGCTTCGACCTTGCTGAACACACACAATGCGCGATAGGCGCCAATGAACTCTCGCCCATCGGACACGAACCTATCGTTCACCGTCGTCGTGGCCACGGCAAACGCCGCAAAGGGCCTGACTTCAAGGTCACTGAAACGCTGCTCGCTGAACACGACCCTGCCGGAAGCACAGTAGGTCTCGACATATCCAGCCCGGTCGAACCGCCCGCCACGGGCGTTCACGTAGACGAAGCCGGAGTCGATCAAGGCCGCCAGATCCGCGGCGGCGCGGCGGACCAACGCATCGGCCTTGGCTTCCAAGACGGTGCGGATCTCGTCGGCGACCATCGCCCGCCGCTACGCCCTCGAGCCCCACAGCCGGCGGGTGGCAATGGCGGCGCCTTCGCTGCAGCTCTTGAGCTTGGCCCACACCACGTCCTCCGTGACCATCTCGCCGCCGGCGAAAGTACAGAAACCGCAATCGCTCGAGGCGATGACGCGGCTCCTGTCGCCCACGGCGTCGACCGCCTCACAGATGCGGTTGGCGATGACTTCGGGATGCTCGACGAAGCTGGTGGTCGAGTCGATCACGCCAGGCAGCAGCAAGAAGTCGTCGGGCAGCTTGTTGTTCTTGAGCGCAGCGTACTCGTGCTGGTGGCGCGGGTTGGCGAACTCGATGGAGAGCGCGCCGACCTGGGCCTGGTAGAGTGCCGGCAGAATATGGTGCATCGGGATGTCGTCGACGTGCGGGCCCTCCCAGTTGCCCCAGCAGCAATGAAGCCTGACGCGCTCGCGCGGGATGCCGGCGAGCGCCTCGTTCAGCGCCGCGACATGCATGTCGACGATCTTCAGGAACTCGGGCGTGCTCTTGTCCTGGAACAGGGTGGTCCGTTCCATGGCGAGGTCGGGTGCATCGATCTGCAGAATGAAGTCACGTGCAATCAACTGGTATTCCTTGGCGATCTGACGGGCCAGGGCGAAAACATAGGCCTCGTGGCTGTCGTAGTGCGCGTTGAGCATCGTCGTGGCGATGATGCCGGGCGAAGGCGCCGTCATGAACGTCTCGACAGGTTTCCCCGCCTGTCGGGCGAGTGCGGCCTTGAAAAGCCGGCATTCCTCCTCGGCCGATCGAAGATCGTCATAGACGATTTCGCCGATGGCCCGCGGCGCATTGCGGACCTTGGTGCGCCGGGGTGCGAGGCGGGCCCATTGGGCTGCAAACATCGGGAAGTTCGCGTAGTCGGTCGGCGAGGGCCGCTTCGATTCGCCGCCAAAGCCCTTCATGCGCTGGGCGACATAGGTCTGGAAGCCGACTCGCGGCTGCTCGCCATCGTTCACGATGTCGATCCCGGCTACGCATTGCTGGGCCACGACATGATGCACGGCTTCCTCGCCAAGGCGGGTCAGCCGCGTTTTGTCGATCGCCTCGCCCGCTTCGTCGCGGATCAGCAGGTCGCTGAGCTCCGCACTGCGCGGCAGGCTGCCGACATGGGTGGTGAGAATCCGCTCCTCGCTGCGACGCATGAGTTCCTCCTCGGTGTCGTCAATCGACCTTGGCACCGGCGGCCTTGACCACTTCGGCCCACTTGGCACGGTCGCGCTTCACGGTCTCCTTGAACTGCGCCAGCGTCTCATAACGCGGGGTGTTGCCCAATGCGATCAGCTTGGCGGTGACCTCGGGGTCCTCTACGGCGATCTTGAGCGCCGCGCTCATCTTGGCAGCAATCGCCGGGTCGAGACCCTTGGGCGCCAGAATGCCGAACCAGATGAAGCTCTCGTATCCCGGCAGGCCCTGCTCGGCGATCGTCGGCAGATCCGGCATCGCGCCGACCCGCTTGGCCGTGGTCACGCCGAGCAGCCGCACCTTGCCGGCCTTGGCATGCTGCATCATCGCCTGCAGCAGCGCGAACACGCAGCAGGTCTCGCCTTTCAGCACCGAGTTGGTGGCATCGGGCCCGCCCTTGTAGGGCACGTGCAGCATCTTGAGGCCGGCCTGGGCGTTGAAGGTGGCAAAGGCCAGATGCGTGCCGGTGCCGTTGCCGGTCGAGGCATAGCTGTACTTGTCCGGTGCCGCCTTCACCTTGGCGATGAAGTCCTGCACGTTCGTGGCGTCGATCACGTCGGGATTAATCGCCAGCACGTTGGGCACGTCGACGATGGTGGAGATCGGCGTGAAATCGTTCTCGACGTCGAACGGCAGCTTGGAATAGAGCGCGGCGTTGACACCATGGGTCGCGGCAGTACCCAGCAGGAAGGTGTAGCCGTCGGGCTTGGCGCGCGCCACCGCCTCGGAAGCGACATTGCCGCCGGCGCCGCTCTTGTAGTCGATGACCAGCCTCTGGCCGAGCGTCTTCTCGAGTGACGTCTGCAGCATGCGCGCCACCACATCGACGCCCGACCCTGCCGGGAAGCCCATCAAAATGGTGATCGGCTTGCTGGGCCAGTCCTGGGCCGAGCCCGGAGCCGCAGAGAGGAAAAGCGCGGCCAGCGAAGCGACCGCGCCCGAGAACAGTTTCAGCATGTATGTCTCCTAAGGATCGACGAGTTGGCTACTATGCTGGGGCAACACAGGGGAAAACGCCATGGGCTACATGACCGACGAGCGCCGCATGATCCAGGAAACGGCGCGGGCCTTCGCCCTGAAGGAAGTGTTGCCGGTCGCCAACAGACTTGATCCCGAAAAGGGCGACATACCGCAGGAACTGATCAAGAAACTGGCAGACATGGGCTATTTCGGCATCGTCATCCCCGAGGAGCATGGCGGGCTGGGGCTGGGCGTCTTCGAATACTGCCTGATCACCGAGGAACTGGCGCGGGCCTGGATGAGCGTGGCCTCCATCATCGCCCGCGGCAACGGCCTTAGCGCCGGCCGGGGCATGACCGAAGCCCAGCGCAAGGTCTTCCTGCCGCGCGCCGCCCGCGGCGAATTTTTGGGTGCTGCCGCAATGTCCGAACCCAACGTCGGTTCGGATCTGGGCAGCATCTCCTGCCGCGCCAGAAAAGACGGCAACGACTGGGTGATCAACGGCAACAAGTACTGGTGCACCTTCGCCGATGGCGCCGACTACATCATGCTGGTGGCACGGACCTCGGACTCGCCCGATCCCAAGCGCAAGCACGTCGGGCTCTCCTCCTTCCTGATCGAGAAGCCCAGGGGCCAACTGCCCAAGGGTGTGAAGGGGGCGCCAATTCCCAAGATCGGCTACTTCGGATGGAAGACCTGGGAACTGGCCTTCGACGATTGCCGCCTGCCCGCCTCGGCGCTGATCGGCGAGGAGGGCCGCGCCTTCTATTACATCTCCGCCGGCCTCGAACGCGCCCGCGCCCATACCGCGGCCCGTGCGATTGGCCTTGCACGCGGTGCGCTGGAGGACGCCACCGCCTATGCCCAGGAACGCCGGCAGTTCGGCCAGGCGATCGGCGAGTTCCAGAACACGCGCTTCAGGCTTGCCCGCATGGCGACCGAAATCGAGGCGGCACGCCAGCTGATGTATTTCGTCTGCGACGAGATCGACCAGAAGCGGCGCTGCGACAAGGAAGCCGCGATGGTGAAGTTCTTTGCCTCCGAGATGGCGGAGCGCGTGACGTCGGAGGCGCTGCAGATTTTCGGCGGTGCGGGTTATACGACACTGCATGCCGTCGAGCGCTACTGGCGCGACGCCCGCCTCACCAAGATCTTCGAGGGCACATCGGAGATCCAGCAGCGCATCATCTCCGATCATCTGCTCGGCAAGCCGAAAGCGGCGTGACCATGGACGACGTCGACAGCTTCATCGCGACCGCACCGGGCCTGAAGTTCGCCTTCGCGATCAAGGCGAAGGTCGGCCCTATTCAGGATCTGGGGCAAACCGCGCGCGGCCATCGCCGCATCATCGATATCCTGGGCGGCGAAGTGCATGGCCCCCGCCTTGCTGGCGAAATCCTGCCGGGCGGCGCCGACTGGCAGGTCGTGCGGCCGGACGGCACGATCGAGGTGGTGGCGCGCTACACGATCCGCAGCGACGCCGGCGCCCTGATCTACGTCCAGAACGAAGGGCTGCGTGTGGCGAGCCCCGAGGTCCTCGCCCGCATGACCAAGGGCGAGCTCATGCCACCCGACACCTATCACTTCCGCACCGCCCCGCACTTCGAGACATCGGAACCGTCGCTGAAATGGCTGGAACGCGCGACCTTCGTCGGCGTCGCCGCGCGTGCGCCCGACCGCGTCGCCATCGGCTTCCATGAAGTGCTGTGAACGTGCAGGATCGGCGCCAGGAACCAAGTCCATTTCCGGAAGGATGACCAGCCCATGAAAACCAAGATCACCGAGCTGTTCGGCATCGAGCATCCGATCATCCAGGGCGGTATGCATTTCGTAGGCTTCGCGGAGATGGCCGCGGCGGTCTCCGAGGCCGGCGGCCTCGGCATCATCACGGGACTGACGCAAGGCACGCCGGAGAAGCTCGCCAACGAGATCAGGCGTTGCCACGAAATGACGAAGAAGCCCTTCGGCGTGAACCTCACCTTCCTGCCCTCGGTCACGCCACCCGACTATCCGGGCTACATCCGTGCCATCGTCGAGGGCGGCATCAAGGTCGTCGAGACCGCGGGCAACAATCCGCAGAAGTGGCTGCCGGCGCTGAAGGACGCCGGCATCAAGGTCATTCACAAATGCACCTCGGTGCGCCACTCGCTGAAGGCCGAATCCATCGGCTGCGACGCCGTGAGCGTCGACGGCTTCGAATGCGGTGGCCATCCCGGCGAGGACGACGTGCCGAACTTCATCCTGCTGCCGCGCGCCGCGGAGGAACTCAAGATTCCCTTCGTCGCCTCGGGCGGCATGGCCGATGGCCGCTCGCTGGTCGCCGCCCTGTCGCTGGGCGCCGAAGGCATGAACATGGGCACGCGCTTCATGGCGACGAAAGAGGCGCCGATCCACGACCATGTGAAGCAGGCCCTGGTTGCCGCCAGCGAACTCGATACGCGGCTGGTCATGCGGCCGCTGCGCAACACCGAACGCGTGCTGAAGAACGCCGCCGTCGATCGCCTGCTCGAGAAGGAAAAGGCCCTGGGGTCGAACCTCAAGTTCGAGGACATCCTGCCGGAAGTCGCCGGTGTCTATCCAAAGATCATGAAAGAAGGCGCGATGGATGCCGGCGCCTGGTCGTGCGGCATGGTGGCGGGCCTGATCCACGACGTGCCGACGGTGAAGGAGCTGATTGACCGCATCATGAGCGAGGCCGACGGCATCATCGGCCGGCGCCTCGCAGGATTCGCCAAAGCCTAACGGCGCGTCGACCTCAGTCGCGGAAACTGGGATCCATGCGGTCGAGCTTGCGCAGCAGCGCCGGCCAGTCGAGCAGGCCGAACGCTCGGCGCGTCTTGGGCTGGTACATGGTGTAGGTGTCTTCGACCACCTTCTCCGGCACCCGCACCATCTGCGTGTTGCACGACATGGCGGCGATCTGGGTTTTGCAGGAAAGCTCGAGCCGGTGCATGGCGTTGAACGCCTCCGGAATCGTGGCGCCGGTGGTCAGCAGGCCGTGGCTGCGCAGGATGAGTGCGTTGTTGTCGCCCAGGCTTTTACCCAGCGCCTCGCGCTCGGCGGTGTCGAGCACCACGCCGGTATAGTCGTGATAGCTGATCTTGGCGAAGCGCATCGAGGTCTGGGTGTTGGGCAGCAGCCCGCATTCCAGGGTCGAGACCGCCATGCCGGCGTAGGTGTGGGTATGGATGATGCAGTTGACCTCGGGCTTGGCCATATGGATCGCCGAGTGGATGACGAAACCGGCACGGTTGACGCCGTAGTCGAGGCCGTCGGGAAACTCGGGCTTGGCGAGGACATTGCCCTCGTGATCGATCTTGAGCAGGCTCGAGGCGGTGATCTCCTCGTAGAGCAGCCCATAGGCGTTGATCAGGAAGGCATGAGGCTCACCCGGCACGCGCATCGAGATGTGGTTGGCGATCAGGTCCGACATGCCGTAGTGCGCGATCAGGCGGTAGCAGGCGGCGAGATCGACGCGGGCCTGCCACTCCTCCGGCGACACTTTTGAGCTGAGGTGGGCGACTTTCGCGGGCTTGAGGGCGTGCACGGACATGATGGCGCTCCGGGTGAAAGGCGGTTCCGGACGGTAGACCCGGACCTGCCTGACCGGAAGCCCTATCCGCACGCACGGCAGCCATCTGAATTTCGCATCCGGTGGGGCTCACCCGCACCGGCCGTTACTGGGTCAACGCTTCTTCTTGGCCGTCGCCGCCAGGATTCGCTGGTCGGCCGGCAGCGGATAGGCGGTGGTCGATTTCACGCGCTCCATCGAAAAACGCGAGGTCACGTTCTTGAGCGGCATGGTGTCGATCAGCCGCTTGTAGAACGCGTCGTAGGCCTGCATGTCGGGCACCGCCACGCGCAGCATGTAGTCGATATCGCCGGCCATGCGGTGGAACTCCATGACCTCGGGCATGGCCGTGACGGTCTGCGCGAACTTCGCGAGCCAGGTCGACGAATGATCACCGGTTTCGATCGAGACGAAAACGGTGAGGCCGACGCCGATCGATTCGGGCGAGATCAGTGCCACGCGCTTGAGGATGACCCCGGCCTTCTCGAGGCGCTGGATACGCTTCCAGCACGGGCTTTGCGACAGGCCGACCCGGTGAGCGATCTGCGCCAGCGACAGGCTGGCGTCCTCCTGGAGGAGCGCCACGATCTTCCGGTCTATCCCATCCATTTCCGGCACCCACGGTGAGCAGCAGACCCACTGTCGGACCTGGCGACTGGAATCTCAACCAAAGCTTCCAGCCAACCCTAGGGGCAGCATAGCCGGCCAGGCAATGAAACCGGCCATCGAATTGCCCTGACCGCGCAGGAGAAACTTCTCCGCCGCGGCGGCACAGGAGAAATTTTGCCTCCTCGGCGGTGACGGCGCCGGGCGGTTGAATTACGCTCGGGGCAAACATGGGGCCCGCCACTGGCGCCCGAAAACGCATCCGCGGAGGCAATCGGAATGGCCCCGACCAACCGTCTCATCGAAGCCCGCCGGACGGAAATACGCGCCGAGGCGGAAGCCAAGAAGCAGCGTGCCGCCCGGTCGCCGGCCAAGGCGGGCGACCAGAAGCCACCGGCAGACCAAATGAAAAAGCGCGAGAAGTCCAAGACCTGAAGTGCCGGCCGCGGTAGACCTACGGCTGGGGCAGCATTCCCATTTCCCGGTAGTATGCCTCGACGCCGGGGTGCAGCGCGTCGGGCCGGGGCAGGGCCGCGAGCGTGTTCTTCGCCGTCGTCTCGCCAAGCTGCCGGGGTCGGATGCGGGTGGCCTCGACCTTGTGCAGCGCCGCTGCCAGGCGATAGCCGACGCTGTCGGGAAGACCGGGACGCGCCAGCACGAAGCTCCAGGAACCGACGGTGTCGAGCGGTTCGTACTGACCGCGGTACGCGCCGGCCGGCACGACGAGACGCTTCAGGAAGGCATGCTTGGCGACGATGCGATCGATCTCGCCGGCATCCGGCACGACGAAGCGCGCGCCCTCGGGATGGCTGGCAACGGTCGTGAAGCCCGGCCAGCGAATACCGCCGCCCCACAGCGCGGCCGCCTGACCGTCAAGCACCATCGCCGGACCGTCGGCGGCACGCTCGAGATAAATCGCCTCGAAATCCTTGTCGGCGTCGAGACCTACGCCGTCGACCACGTAACGTCCGAGCACAACGAGCCCCGAGCCCCGCGCGCCCCAGACGACCGGACTGCCCTTGAGGTCGGTGATGCCGTGATAGGGACTGTCGGCCAGCACGACGAACATGCCGGGCGATGCATACATGGCGGTGATGACCTTCAGCAGGCTCGGCGGCCCGCCGACGGCCGCGAAAGTCGCCTGCACTACTTCGCCCTGGACCAGCGCGAGATCGAGCTTGCCCGCCTCGAGCATCGGCACGTTCTCCAGGCTGCCCTTGGTGTTGACCTCCCGGAACCCGAGGGTCGGGTCGGCCACCCTGACGGCGTCGACGAAGGCCGCGCCATAGATCGGAAAGCCACCGCCGATCGTGGCGGTACCGAGTTTGAGGGACGCCGACCGGGCCGAAGCCGCCGCACCCGCCAGGGCAAGCCCCGGTAGTGCCGCAAGCAACGGCCGGCGACCGAAACGAACCATGGGCCATGATGGAGGCAATTCGATCCTCAGGGTTGAAAACGTGACGCTAGGGCCTCACGGCAGGCGCTTCGAATGCCATGCCCCTTGCCCGTTCCATGAGGAACAGTTCGAGCATGACATACTCCATGCTGTCATAGGCGTAGGATTCGGCACGGATTCCAACCAGGCAGTTGCGCAGGCGGCGCTTCAGCGAGCCCAGCGTCTGCCACTCCAGCCGGTAGACCGGGTAGCCGGTGGGATGGGCCTCGGGGATCGTCACGCCGGCCAGCTTCTTGCCGGCATTGTCGTCGTGGCAGGTGGCGCAGGAGAGATTGAGCTGGCCTTGCCGGAGCGCCCAGATCGCTGCGCCCCGATCCAGAAACGGCGCAAGCCGCGGATCGTCCGGCGGCGCGATCGGCTGGCCGCGGGACTGGTGGGCGACAAAGGCCGCCAAAGCCAGCAATTCGCGGCTTTCGGCAGGCAAGGGTGCCGCCTGCTGGTTGGTGGTGCGACAGAGATTGATCCGGCCCTCGAGATCGACCGGCGTGTCGGCACCTTCCGGGATGGCGGGATAGCGTAGCGCCACACCCTTCATCGTCGCGCCCGAAGCGCCGTGGCAGTCGGCGCAGGCCTTGTTGGCGGCACCGGCCGGCCCTGCCCACGCTTCCGCGCCGAGTTGCACGAACAGCATGCCGGGATTGGAGGTTCCGTCGTCCTGCATCCTCTGCAGCGACGGCCCCATGTCCTGATAGCCGGAACGGCGCTTGTCGGTGCCGCCCTGCGCCAGCGCGAGCGACGCGGCAAAAACCGATGCCAGACAGAGTCCGATGCGCAGGCGCATCATTCGACGGTGATCGCGATCGACTCCTCGACCTGAAAGCCTTCGTCGCCGCTCCAGCGCAGGCCGACGGTGCCGCTGTCGGTCGCGACGGCAAAGAAAGACACGAACGGATTGGCGGCGATCGCCGGCGACAGATCGATGCGAAAGATCTCGTCACCATTCCACGTCGCGGTGAAACGCTCGATGATGTTGCGCGCAATGATGCTGCCGTTGGTGCCAGGGCGAAAGCCGGTCTCCATAGGATGCAGGATCAGCGCCTTGATCTCGATGACCTCACCGCGCTTGGCGGTCTTGGGCGCGTTGATGAGGACGTTGGCCATCAGCTCGCCTCCTCGAGACAGGCCGCGAGCGTCACGATGACATCGGCGCCGGCGCTCCAGAACTCGCCGGAGCTGGTCTCGGCGATAGCCACGATCGTCTGCGAGTCGCCGAGCTTGATGCGCGTGCCGACGACGGCGCGGCCGTTGCGCGGCCCGAGCCGGGCACTGAAGACGTTGGGCTGCGGGTTCTTCTCGTTGAAGACGTGGATCGCCTTGATGTGGTCGGCCGCGGTCATCGGGCTCTCGACCGACACGACCAACGGCACGGTGTTGCCGTTCTCGATCAGCGGCGGCAGGTCGAGCGTCACACGGCCGCGGCGGACGGCTGCGGCGCCGACGATCCGCCTGATGGCAGCGGCCATCGACTCAGGCGTCGCCCACGCCGATGCGAAGGGCAGCAGGGTGATGGTCGCGGTGCCAGCAAGGAAACGACGTCGATCCATTCAATCCTTCAATGTTGCGAGATAGGCCACGACATCTTCCACCTGCCCCGCCGACAGGATGGTCTTGCCTTCGAAGTTGCGGGCGACGCGTCGAAGGCCGCCTGCCCGGTAGTAGGGCGGCATGATTGTATCCGGATTGAGCCGCATGGCATCAACGATACGCAGCCGCAGCTGGCCTTCCGACCAGCGCGACCCGGCGCCAGCAAGACTGGGGGCAAGATTGCCCTGAAACCGTTCCTCGGCGATCGGGCCGCTGTGGCAGAGCAGGCAGAGGCCGAGGTTGCGGCTGGCGACGATCGCCCGCCCGCGCGCGGCATCGCCCGGTTGGCCGGTGAGCGACGTCGGAATGGCGTCACCCACGACCTGCTGGGCGCGGGCGGCGGGAACCGCGAGCGCCAAGACAACAAAAGACAGAGCCAGATGCCACATGGCGTCAGCCGAAGGTCTCGCCGGTGATGGTGCGGAACCAACTATCGGCATAGAGCGCCTCCTGGCCACGATAGCCGCCCACGACATCGAGCGGGCTGACGCCACCGGCGCCGGGCACTTCGGCCAGCACGCCCTTGTCGGGTCGATAGACCCCGGCGACGGAAATGCCGTAGTCCGGCGCCACAAGACTGTAGCAGGTGTTGATCAGGATCGGATCGACCGGCGTGCGGCCGGCAAGCAGATCGACGATGGCGGCGGCGCAGACCTTGGCCTGGGCGTTGGCCGCGAACGCCGACTTGGGCATCGCGCCCATGACCGCGGCGTCGCCCAGCACATGAATGCCGGGCCGCAGCGTCGACTCGAAGGCGACCGGCTCGACCGGGCACCAGCCAGTACGGTCCGCGACGCCCGCCAGCGCGGCGATGGCGCCCGCCTTCTGCGGCGGGATGACATTGGCGACGGCCGCCTTGTGACGGGCGAAGTCGGTGACGAATGTGAGAGCCGAGGGATCGACCGAGGTCACGGCGCCGCCCTTGGACAACGGCACCCATTCGATCATGCCGGGATACTCCTGCGTCCAGGCGTTCTGGAACAGGCGCTGCTTGGAGAAGGCGTCCTTGGCGTCAAGCAACAGAAGCTTCGACTTCGGCTTCCAGGTCTTCAGCCAATAGGCGATCAGGCTCGCGCGTTCGTAGGGGCCGGGCGGGCAGCGGTAAGGATTGGCCGGCGCCGACATGACGACCAGGCCGCCGTCGTCCATCGCCTGGAGCTGCCGGCGCAGCAGCACGGTCTGGGCGCCCGCCTTCCAGGCATGCGGCATCTTCTGGGCGGCGGCCTCATCGTATCCCGGCAAGGCCGTCCAGTTGATGTCGATGCCGGGCGACATCACCAGCCGGTCCCAGGAGAGGCGGTTGCCGTCGGCCAGGGTCACGGTCCTGGCCGAGGCATCCACCGCCGTGGCGCTCGTCTGCGCGACCGTCACGCCCGCCCGCCTGACACCGTCGTAGCGGAACTGCTGTTGCGACATCTCACGCACCGCCGCCAGCACGCCATTGCTGTAGGGGCAGGAGGTGTAGACGGCATTGGGCTCGACCAGGGTGACGTCGAGCCTGGGCGCGAGCGCCTTCAGCGTGCGCGCCGCCGTGGCACCGCCGAAGCCGCCGCCGATCACCACGACGCGGCCGGCACCGGTGCCCTGCGCCATGGCGATCGCCGGTGCGAAACTGAGCGCGGCCGCCCCTTTCAGCAACGCGCGCCGTGTCGCCATGTGCTACTCCGGCCGCGCGGCGAACCAGGCCGCGATCGCTGCGGTCTGCCGGTCGTCGAAGCCCTTGGCGATGCGGCCCATCACGCTCGACGGCCAGGCGCCGCTGCGGTAGGCGCCCATCGCCGCGACGATCTCGGCCGCCTTGCGGCCGGCGATGTGCGGGATGACCGAGTCGGCGATCTTCACACTGGCATGGCAGCCGGTGCATGACGACGCGCCCGGCGGCGCGTCGGCCGCCCATGCCGGCGCGCCGGCCTGGGCAAAGACACAGGCCAACACCGGCAGCAGCCAGAGCCGCATCAGACGCCCTTCTTCAACTCATGATGCATCATCGGAAGGTCGCGCACGCGCTTGCCGGTGGCCCGGGCAACCGCGTTCAGCACCGCCGGCGCCGCCACCGCGATGGTGGGCTCGCCGACGCCACCCCAGAAGTCGCCGGTCGGCACCAGCACGGTCTCGACCTTCGGCATCTCGTCCATGCGCAACAGATTGTAGCTGTCGAAGTTGGTCTGCTCGACGGCGCCGTCCTTGACCGTGATCTCACCATAAAGCGCCGCCGACAGGCCGTAGGCGAAGGAGCCCGCGACCTGGCGTTCGATCTGCGCCGGGTTGACCACATGGCCGCAATTGGTGGCGGCGGTGATCTTGTGGATCTTGAGTTGGCCGTCGGGGCTCACCGAGACTTCGGCGACGCCGGCGACGTAGCTGCCGTAACCCATGATCTGCGCGAGGCCGTGGAAGTGGCCGTCCGGCAGCGGCTTGCCGTAACCCGCCTTGTCGGCTGCCGCCTTCAGCACCGCCGCCCACTTGGGCTTGAGCAGCTTGAGGCGGAAGGCCAGCGGATCCTGTCCCGCCGCGGCGGCCAGCTCGTCCATGAAGCTTTCCATGTAGACGGCGTTCTGGTTGGTATTCACGCCCCGCCAGAAGCCCGGCGTGATGTGCGGATTGCGCATGGCGTGGTCGATCAGCAGGTTCGGCACGTCGTAGCCGTAGGCCGCTTCGACGCCGCCGGCCGCGAGGCCCTGGAAGGTGGCGGGATCCATGCCGTTCCGCAGGTTCTGCGGCAGCAGCGCGGCCAGGATCGACTGGCCGGAGATGCGGACCTGCAGCCCAACCAGATTGCCCTCGGCATCGAGACCGCCGGTCAGTCGGGCCATCGT
This sequence comes from uncultured Reyranella sp., assembly GCA_937915145.1. Classification (GTDB taxonomy): domain Bacteria; phylum Pseudomonadota; class Alphaproteobacteria; order Reyranellales; family Reyranellaceae; genus Reyranella. Next base: position 1,093 of record CALDNT010000058.1, on the reverse strand, counting down.
GATCGGATGATACTGGCAGTGCGTCATGTCTTCTTCGCGCGACCAGATCAGCTTGACCGGCGTGCCCAGCATCTCCTTGGCGACCAGCACCGCCTGGCGCACGTAGTCGGACCGGCCACGCCGGCCGAAGCCGCCGCCCAGCATCAGCTTGAAGACGTCGCACTTGGCGACCGGCAGGCCGGAGGCCTCCGACGCCGCGGCAAGTGCTGCCTCGCCGTTCTGCGTGCCGCACCAGACCTCGCACTTGTCGGCAGAGACACGCGCCGTGGCGTTCATCGGTTCCATGGTCGCGTGATGCTGGTAGGGAAAGCTGTAGGTCGCTTCCACCTTCTTGGCGGCGCCGGCGATGGCCGCCCTGGCGTCGCCCACCTTGTTGCCGACGAAGGCTTCGGGAGCGTCCAGCCCCTCCTTGAGCAGAGCCGCGATGGTATCGCTCGAGACCTCACCGAGCTTGCCGATGTCCCAGTCGGTCGGAAGAGCGGCGAGCGCGGTACGGGCATTCCAGTAGGTATCGGCCACCACCACGACGGCGTTGCCGTCGATCGCCACCACCTTCTTCACGCCCGGCATCTTCTCGACCTTGGCGGCATCGAAGCTCTTGAGCGTGCCGCCGATCACCGGACAGGCGCGCACGGTGGCGACCAGCATGCCGGGCATGGTGAAATCGATGCCGTAGACCTGTTTGCCCGTGACCTTGTCGAGCGTGTCGAGCCGCTTCACCGGCTTGCCGGCGATCTTCCAGTCCTTGGGATCCTTGAGCTTCACTTCCTTCGGCGGCTCGAGCTGCGCCGCCGCAGCGGCGACCGCACCGTAGGTGACTGTCTTGCCCGAAGGTTTGTGGGTGATGACGCTGCTGGCGGCACTGCATTCGGCCGCCGACACCTTCCACTCCGCCGCCGCCGCCGCGATCAGCATCTCGCGCGCCATGGCGCCGCCTTCGCGGACATACTGGTTGCTCTCGCGGATGCCACGGCTGCCGCCGGTCGAGAAGTTCTTCCATACGCGGCCGCGTCTGAGGTTCTCGCCGGGCGTCGGATATTCGGTCGTGACCTTCTTCCAGTCGCACTCGAGTTCCTCGGCCACCAGCTGGGCG
>CALDNT010000057.1 GCA_937915145.1 uncultured Reyranella sp. | reverse complement strand
TCCCGCCCTGTCCGCCAGCGAGGCTCGTTGCGTGCCGCGGCTTTCCATCAGCCGAAGGTAGCGAAGACTTCCTCGATCGCCTTCATCTGGTTACCGGCCGCCGAGGATGGCACCAGAATCGGCGTGCGCACGCCCGCGGCGCGCCACGCGGCGACACCCTCGCGCACTTTCGCCGCCGGACCGAACAGCGTGTTGTCGGCGAGCCATTTGTTGGAGAAGCACTTCGGCACATCCTCGCGGCGTCCTTCCACGATCGCCTTCTCGATGGCGTCCATTTCCTCGATATAGCCCGCCTCCTTCCAGTAATTCCGATAGTTCGGCAGGAACGCGTAGTTGGTCAGCGTCCGCCGGTTCACCGCCCTGGCGGCCTCTGCATCGTCGCTGATGCAGGTCGGGATCATGTTGCCGATGAAGAAGTCCGGATCGTCCCGCTTCGCTGCGGGCAGAGCCGCCAGCGACGCGGCCATGTGCGAAAGCGATGCATTGGCGAACACCACGCCCTGGGCCAGCTCACCCGACAGTGCCACCATACGCTTGCGCAGGGCCGCCACGACGATGGGCGGCAAGGGACCGAAGCTATCCTGCGCACGGAACTTCTCGATGAAGGAGCGGGTGTCCGCCAGCGGCTTGCCCGGAGTGACGCCCATTCGCACATGCGACGGCCCATGCGCGATGCCGATACCGAGGCGAAACCGCCCACCCGATACCTCGTGCATCATCGCGGCACTCTGCGCGAAATCAACAATGGTACGCTGATAGATCGGTGCGATCGCGGTTCCGAAAGTGATTGACGCGGTGTTCCACGACAGCGCCTCGCACATCGACATGTTGCCCATCGGGCTCGGCACGTAGATGCCGGCGAAGCCGCGCCGCTCGGTCTCCTGGCAGAGCTCGATGGTGCGGCGGCGGCGGCCGGGCATGGCGATCAGGCAGAGGGCGGGCAGCAGTTCGGCCATCGTGATGTTCCCTTCGGCGGAGGTACGTTTCAACTGGCCATGGTGAGCGTCACTCGCCCGAATCTACAGCCTCGAATCACGCCGGAGCCTGCCTGCGCAGGCGGCCCGTGCCAACACCGCTCTCAACTCGCCCGTTGAGGCAGCCGCCCGTTCGACATGCGAATTTCCTCGACTGCCCGATCCCAGCCGGCAATTCGCTCGGGGCCCGCAGGGTGCGAATCCAGCATTCCGGTTTCCTTCCGGCCCGATGCCCTTGCCATCGTCAGCAAGAAGCCCCGTGCCTTGTCGAGGTCGACACCGGAGCGGTACAGGATCACCGCGGCCAGATAATCAGCTTCGCGCTCCTGTTCCTTCGAGTAAGAGAGCCCGCCGATCGCGCCGCCAATGTCCGAGCCGGCATTCGCGGCCGCGCGTGTCACGCTGGCGCCGTCATAGCTGCCGTAAGATGCCGCCGCACCAAGCGCACCCAGGAGAATCGCCCCGACAGCAGCACCGATCGCCTTGTTGCGCTGACCCGTCGCCACATGATTCGCCGCCTGATGCCCGATCTCATGTGCAATCACCAGGGCGACTTCCTCTTCGTTCGCCGCATATTCGACGATGCCGCGGTTGACCAGGATCAAGCCGCTCGGCCCGGCGCCGGCATTCATCGATCGATCCCTCGACCAGCGGAACTTCCATTCGCAGACACCGATGTTCATCTCCCGGCAGACTTGATCGGCTGGCGGGCGAATGCGGTGAAGCGCCGAGCGCATGGTCTCGACCACTTCCTCATCCGTGACGGCGCGGCGTGGCGGCGGCCCGCCGGCGCCCTGCACTTCCGTTTGCGCCACGTTGAGATTGCCATCGTTGATCTGCGGCAAGCGGTGCACCGCGCCGCTACAACCACAGAGGAGGCATGCCCCCGTCAGAGCCATCAATGATCGCCGCCGCAAGTCCGTCTCCACTGCCTCTGGTTGTAACTTATAGATTGGACGCTACCTGGAAGCGGAAGAACGAGTCAATGCTCAGTCATCGGCACGAAGCCCCCGCAGCACCAAAGCGTTGACCCTTCTCGCAAACGAGGCCGGATCGGCCGGCATCTCGCCGTCGAGAATGTGAGCCTGGTCGAGAAGCAGGCTCGCCAAATCGGCGACCTCCTCCGGCCGACCGGCGTTCTGCGCCGTTCCCAGCGCCCGGACCAGCGCGTGGCTCATGTTCAGTTCGAGAATCGGGTTGGCGCCGCTGCCGCGATTCTGCCGGGTCAACAGACGCTCCAGTTCGCGGTCACGGCCCTGGGCGTTGGCCACGAGACAGGAGGCGCTTTCGGTCAGTCGCGGCGAGGCGCGCACCTCCGAAACTTTCTCCCCCAGGGCTTCCTTCACGGCCTTGACGATGGCTGCCTCGTCCTCCGCAGTCGTCTTCAATCCGGTGTCGGCTTCCGCCTTGTCCAGCAGCGGCACGAGGCCAAAATCCACGTCGCCCTGGCTCAGGGACTTGAACGGTTTGCCGTCGAATTCCTGCGGCAACGTCGTCCAGAAGGCATCGATCGGATCGGTCAGCAGCAGGACCTCTACGCCACGCGCGCGTGCCGCCTCGAGCTTGGGGTTGGACTTCAGGCGATCCGCGCCTTCGCCCACCAGATAGTAGACTTCAGTCTGGTTCGGCTTCAGGCTGGCAACATAGTCCTTGAGCGAGCGGGTGCCTTCTCCGGCAGTCGTCGCGAAGCGCGCGAGCGCAAGCAGTTGGCCGCGTCGTTCGTGATCCTCGTACAGCCCTTCCTTCACGACGGGCCCAAACGCACTCCAGATCTTGGCGTAACTGTCGCTGTCCCTGGCCGCCAAACTTTCGAACTCGCCGATCACCCGGCTGGCCAGGCCGCTGCGTATCTGGGCGACCTGCGGATTGTTCTGCAGCATCTCGCGCGACAGGTTGAGCGGCAGATCCTCGCTGTCCACGACGCCGCGAACGAACCGCAGATAGGCCGGCAGGAGATCGGCATCGTCGGTGATGTAGACCCGGCGGACATACAGTTTCACCCGTCCCTTGCGGCCGGGATCCGCGAGATCGAACGGCGGAGTCGTCGGCACGAAGAGCAGGACGGCATAGGACTGACGGCCTTCGACCTTGTAGTGCAAAGTGAGAGCCGGTTCGTCGAAGGCCATCGCGATGGAACGATAGGCCTGCGTGTAGTCTTCCGGCTTCACATCGGACTTCGAACGCTGCCACAAGGCGCTGGCGGCGTTGACCTGCCGCGCTTCGCCCTTCTCGTCGACCAGTTCGATGGGAAAAAGGATGTGGTCGGAATAGGTCCTGACGATGCGTTCGAGCTCGAATGGTTGCAGGTAGCGGGCGGCCTCCTCCTTGAGATGAAGGACGATCTCGGTGCCGCGCGGAACCCGCGCAGCTTGCTCCTGGCTGGCCGGCGCCACGTCGAAGCCCGCGCCGCCCGAAGAACTCCAGACCCAGGCGTCCGGCGATCCGGCCCGCCGGCTGGTCACCTCGATCCGGTCCGCCACCATGAAGGCGGCATAGAAGCCGACGCCGAACTGGCCGATGAGGCCGAGGCCTTCCTTCGCGTCCTTGACGCCCTTCAGGAACGCCTTCGTTCCGGACCGCGCGACGGTTCCCAGATTGTCGATCAGCTCCTGGCGATCCATGCCAATTCCCGAATCGGAGATCGTCAGCGTCTTTGCTGCGGCGTCGGGGGCGATGCAGATGGCCAGCTTATCGTTGCCGGCCAGCAATTCCGGCTTTGCGATCGCCTCGTAGCGGACCTTGTCGCAGGCGTCCGATCCGTTGGAGATCAGCTCCCGCAGAAAAATGTCAGTCTCGGAGTAGACCGAGTGAACCATCAGGTTCAGCAGTTCGGCGACCTCGGCCTGAAACTCATGCGACTGGGCGGTACCGGCATCACCGTTCATTGCGTCTGTCCACTTCAAGTGAATTGGGCCGGCGCTGGATATAGGCAATTCGGCGGATCGGGCAAGTGGTCACGGCCGGCCAACCGCCCCGCCCGAAAGTGCTGGCAGATCCGCGTCAGCCCTCGGCGATCAGACGCGCCAGGGCCTCGGGCTCGGTAAGCATCGGGTAGTGCCCGGTATCCAGTTCATGCCAGCGGGCTTTCAGTCGCTCGGCGGCGCGGCGTTGATGGGCAACAGGCGGGTTGGGACTGCGCTTGCACCAGATCACTGAGGCGTTCCACGTCTGGTCCCAGAAGCGCTCCAGCCTGACCGGCGCCTGCATCGCCGCAATCGGATGCGGCGTGCAGCGGTCCAGGGCCCATGCCCGCAGCGCCGGGTCGAAATCGACGAACAGGCGGGTCTCGAGATCCTGCCGCGACTGGCCCGTGGCGAGTTCGGTGTTCACCGCAGTCGGGCGCTTTACAAAATCGGGCAGCGCCTCGCCGTCGAGCAACGCCAGCGCGTCGGCGAACACCAGGCGTCCGACGCGTTCACGGGCCAGTTCGGCGGCGCGTGCCATCACCATGCCGCCGGTGCTGGTGCCGGCCAGCACGACGTCTTTCAGGTCCTGGTAGAACAGCAGCCCGGCGATCTCGGCCGCGTGCGTCTCGGTGTCGATGCCGGCGCGAATCTGGTCCTTGCGCTCGGCACAGCCGTCGAGCGTCGGCGTCAACACCAGATGACCTTTTGTGCGCAGGCGCTCGGCAACCGGCTTCCAGATCCAGCCGCCCTGATAGGCGCCATGGATCAGCACGAACGTGGTCATGGCTTGTCCCCCCTCACAGTAACGCCGGCCATCTGCTCGAAGACCTTCACGATCGCCGACCCGTCCTGCTTGTTGAGACCGCGGGCGCGGGCCATCTGGTAGACCTGTTGCGTTACGTTGGCCAGCAGCACGGGTACGCCCAGACGCTTGGCGAAGGCCGTCTCGAGTTCCTGGTCCTTGTAGGAAATGTCGATCGTCCCGCCCGGCGCATAGTCGCCGCTGAGGATGCGCGGCACGCGCAGTTCCCAGGCTGCGCTGGCGCCAGTCGAGACGCGCACGACCTCGTAGATGGTCTGCGGATCGAGCCCGGCCTTGACGCCCAGCACCAGCGCCTCGGCCACCGCCACGGTGTTGACTTGGACCAGCATGTTGTTGACCAGCTTCATGGCAAGGCCGCTGCCCAGCGGCCCGACATGGAACGAACGGTTGCCCATGGCCTTGAAGAGGTCTTCGCACCTGGCGACCACCGCGGCGTCGCCGCCGACGATGACCGACAGCTCACCCGATTGCGCCCGTCCCGTGCCGCCGCTCACCGGCGCATCGAGCATGGCAATGCCGCGCGCCGCCAACTGGTCCGCGATGGTACGGGCGGCGAAGGGATCGATCGTCGCCATGCACAGCACGATATGACCGGGCTTGGCGCTCCTGATGATGCCGCGCTCGCCAAGGATGACCGATTCGGCCTGCTCGGTGGTCTCGACGATGACGATGGTCCGCGCCACTTCAGCCGCCACGGCTTCCGCCGTGCCGGCGAGTTCGGCGCCCTTGTCCCGCAGCGGCGCGGTCTTGGTCTGGTCGATGTCGTGCACCACCAGCGCGAAGCCCGCTTTGGCGAGGTTGAGCGCCATCGGCCCGCCCATGGCACCGAGCCCGATGAATCCGACCTTGTCGGTCATGTTTCTCTCCCTGGTTGGAAGGCTAGACGCCGCCCGTGACGTCGATGGTGAGGCCGGTGACGAAGTCGGCGTCGGCCGACGCGAGGAAGCAGATCACGTTGGCCTGGTCGACCGCTTCGGCGACACGACGCAACGGCGTGCGTTCGATCTCTTCGGCTTGGGCTGCCTGGGAGCGTTTTTCCCAATGCGGCCGGATGCGTTCGGTCAGCGTCACGCTGGGGGCGATGGCATTGACGTTGATGCCCTCGGGACCGAGCTCGTGCGCCAGCTTGCGGGTGAAGGCGATGATGCCGCCCTTGGCAGCGGCATAGGCGCTCGAGCTGTTCGCACTGAGCCCGCGCCCCGCAATCGAAGCCAGGTTGACGATCTTGCCGCTGCGCCGCCGTTTCATCACCGGGATCACCGCGTGGGTGAACAGGAAGGTTCCGTCGAGATTGAAGGCGATCAGCTTCTGCCAGTCGGCCAGGCTGAGTTCCTCGGTGGTCGAGACAGGCTTGTCGATCACCGTGCTGCCGCCCACGGCATTGACCAGGATATCGATCTGGCCATGTTTGCGCGCCACCTCTGCAATGACAGCGTCGACCTCGGTCGCGTCCAGCGCGTCAGCCAGCCGGCCGTCGACTTTTCCGGGTCCCTTGCCTCCAGTCTGACCCAGCGCCCGCACTGCCTCGTCGAGCCGGCCCTGGTGATTGTCGACGGCGATTACCGTCGCGCCCTCGCGCACCATGATCTGGGCGGTGGCACGGCCGATACCGTTGGCCGCCGCGGTTATCAGCGCCACTTTGTTCACGAAGCGCATGATTTCCCCCGCTGGTTGTCATTCTTAGTTGCAGCAATTGTGCGGACTGGGCCAGAGGAGTCAATCAGGGCAACCCGGACGCCGAGACGACGAAACCACCGACCGCCCTGCGGACTTTTAGTTTGCCAGGGCAGAAGCAATTTCGTCGGGGAAAAAGCGGCGGAACGCCCCTATAGTCGGGATATTCTAGCTGCTGCTCCCGGCCCAACCGGGAACTCAGGGATCAGAAACGCCAACGGGGGTATGTAATGAATGGCATTGAGTACAGCGCGCCGCGCACGATCGACGAGGCCGTCGGAGCCTTGGTCGCCGCCAAGGGTGCAGGCCGCATTCTCGCGGGCGGCACGGACCTGCTGGTGCAGATGCGCGCCGGATTCGTGAAGCCCGGCAGCATCATCGTCGACATCAAGAAGATCGCCGAAATGACGACCATTGAGGACAAGGGTGGCGGCTCCTTCAAGTTTGGCGCCGCTGTCTCGGGCATGCAGCTTCACGACCACCCGACCTTCAAGAAGGCCTGGCCCGGCGTGCTTGAGGCCATCAACCTGATCGGATCGAAGCAGATTCAGGGTCGCGCCTCGGCCGGCGGCAACCTCTGCAACGCATCGCCCGCCGCCGACAGCGTGCCTGCGCTCGTTGCCGCCGGTGCCATCGTCACCGTGCAAGGCCCCAAGGGCCGGCGCGAGGTCGCTGTCGAGAAGATCCCTGCCGGCCCCGGCCGCATGACACTTGAGCCCGGAGAAATCGTGGTGAGCTTCACCCTGCCGGCGCGTCCGGCGGGCTCGTCCGATGCCTACCTGCGGCTGATCCCACGCACCGAGATGGACATCGCCGTGGTTGGCTGCGGCGTCAACCTCACCATGAAGGGAGGCACCTGCACCGCTGCTCGCGTGAGCCTGGGTGCCGTGGCACCGACGGTGCTGCTGGTCGAAGCCGCCGGCAAGGCGCTGGTCGGCTCGAAGCTCGACGCCGAAGCGCTGGAGGCCGCCGCCGCCGCCTGCCGCGCCGTCTGCAAGCCGATCGACGACAAGCGCGGCACCATCGTCTATCGCACCAAGATCGCAGGCGTGCTCTGCAAGCGCGCCACCACCATCGCGGCCCAACGCGCCGGCAAGAAGTGAGAGAGAGCCTGATCATGTCGAAAATGCATGTTTCCACCACCATCAACGGCGAACCGACCGAGTTCCTCTGCGATCCCTCGCAGGCCGTCCTCGACGTGCTGCGCGACCAGCTCGGCCTCACCGGCACCAAGGAAGGCTGCGGCTCGGGCGATTGCGGCGCCTGCACGATCATGCTCGACGACCGCATGGTCTGCTCCTGCCTCGTGCTGGCGGCCGAAGCCGAAGGCAAGAAGATCGAAACCATCGAGGGCATGGCGAACGGCGACCAGCTCCACGCCTTGCAGAAGAAGTTCATCGAATTTGCCGCACTCCAGTGCGGCATCTGCACGCCGGGCTTCCTGGTCGCCTCCCGGGCGCTCCTGGAGCGCAACAACAATCCGACCGAGACCGAGGTGCGGTACTGGCTGGCAGGCAACCTCTGCCGGTGCACGGGCTACGACAAGATCGTCCGAGCGGTCATGGATGTGGCCGCCGACATGAGGGGGGCATCAAAATGAGCAAGCAGAAGTACAAGTGGGTCGGCACGCGTCCTGATCGTCCCGACGGCGCCGACAAGGTGACCGGCCGCGCCCGCTTCGGCGCGGACTTCAACATGCCCGGCCAGTTGATCGGCAAGGTGCTGCGCAGCCCGCACGCCCATGCCCGCATCAAGTCGATCGACACTTCGGCCGCCGAGAAGCTGCCGGGTGTCAAGGCCGTGGTGACATCGAAGGATTTCCCGGAACAGCCGAACCTGGTCGTCCCGGCCGGCGAAATGCAGGTCAACCTGCGCGACATCACGCGCAACGTCATGGCGCGCGAGAAGGTGCTCTATGAGAGCCATCCGGTCGCCGCCGTCGCCGCGACGACCGACAGCATTGCCAGCGCCGCTCTCGCCTTGATCAAGGTCGAGTACGAAGTGCTGCCGCACGTCATCGATGTTGCCGAGGCGATGAAGGACGGCGCGCCGCTGCTGCACGACCATCTCATCACCGAGGGCGTGAAGCCGGTGCCGACAAAGGCGTCGAACATCGCCAAGCGCATCGACAACCTGAAAGGCGACATAGACGCCGGCTTCAAGCAGGCCGAGATCGTCGTCGAGCGCGACTACACCACCCAGCCGGTGCACCAGGGCTACATCGAACCGCATGCTTGCCTGGCCAGCATGGCCGAGGATGGCCAGGTTCAGCTCTGGTCGACGACGCAGGGCCACTTCCAGGTGCGCGGCTTCTGCAGCCGGCTCCTCAACATCGAGACCTCGCAGATCCGCGTGACACCGACCGAGATCGGCGGCGGCTTCGGCGGCAAGACCGTGGTCTATCTCGAACCGGTTGCCGTGATTTTGTCGAAGAAGTCCGGCAAGCCTGTGAAAATGGTGATGAGCCGCGACGAGGTGTTCCGCGCCTCCGGCCCGGCGCCGGGCGGCACGGTCCACGTCAAGATCGGCGCCAAGAAAGATGGAACGATCGTCGCCGCCGAATGCACGATCGCGCTGCAGGCCGGCGCCTTCCCCGGCTCGCCGGTCGCTCCCGCGTGCTGGACCAGCTTCGCCTGCTACGACATCCCCAACATCAAGGTGGTGGGCTACGACGTGGTGAGCAACCGCCCCAAAGTTGCGGCCTACCGCGCGCCCGGTGCGCCGATTTCGGCGTGGGGGGTCGAATCCACGGTCGACATCCTGGCGCAGGAACTGCGCATGGACCCGATCGATCTCCGCCTCAAGAATGCCGCCAAGAAGGGCACCAAGACCAGCTACGGTCCGGTGTTCGACACCATCGGCTTCGTCGAGACGCTGCAGGCCGCCAAGAACTCCGCCCACTACAAGAGCAAGCCCAAGCCCGGCATGGCGCGCGGCGTGGCGGCGGGATTCTGGTTCAATGTCGGCGCGGATTCGAGCGCTGCGGCGCACGTTGCGGAGGACGGCACGGTAACGGTCATCTCCGGCAATCCGGACATCGGCGGTTCGCGCGCGTCGCTCGCCCTGATGGCAGCCGAGGAACTCGGCGTCGACTACAGCAAGGTGCGGCCGGTGATCGCCGATACCAGCTCGATCGGCTTCAACTTCGTGACCGGTGGCAGCCGTGTCACCTTCGCCACCGGTCTCGCCGTGGTCAATTCGGTGCGCGACATGGTGCGTGAGCTGAAAGTGCGCGCCGCCAAGACCTGGGGCGTCGATCCCGAGGGAGTGATCTGGGAGAACGGTTGCGCCAAGCCGGCCGGCAGCAATGTCGGCGAATTCGAACCGCTATCGCTGGCCCAGCTCGCCGCGACCGCCGGCAAGACCGGCGGTCCGATCAACGGCCATAACCAGCTCAACGCCCAGGGCGCCGGGCCGGGCTTTGGCGTCCACATCGTCGACCTCGCGGTCGACCGCGATACCGGCATCGTGGAAATCGGCCGCTACACCGCGTTGCAGGACGTCGGCACTGCGATCCATCCGAGTTACGTCGAAGGCCAGATGCAGGGCGGCGCCGTGCAGGGCATCGGCTGGGCGCTGAACGAGGAATACATCTACAACGCCAAGGGCAAGCTCGATAACGCGGGCTTCCTCGACTACCGCATGCCGGTCGCCTCCGACCTGCCGATGATCGAAACCATCATCGTCGAGGTGCCCAATCCGCATCACCCCTATGGCGTGCGTGGCGTCGGCGAAGTGCCGATCGTGCCGCCGCTCGCCACCGTGGGCAACGCGATCGCGCGCGCCACCGGCGTGCGCATGACCGAACTGCCGATGTCACCGCCGCGCGTGAGCGCGGCGCTCGACGAGGCGACGCCGAGAATGGCCGCCGAGTAGCTTCAGTTTCCCTGGCCGGCCGCGCGGCCGGTCAGGGTGGACGCTCTCATCCGAACATTCGAAATGTGTCGTGGCGGTGGATCACCACCGTCGCCGGTTACTCCGGCAGCCGCGTCGACTGCCAGGTCACCATCTGCCAGCGCCCGTCCCGCTTGGCATAGACATCCACAAAGCGGATACCGAATGCGTTGGGCGTACCGCTCGACACGACCTTCATCTGCGCCGTTCCCGTCAGCACCACGACATCGCCGAGGTCCTGCGCATTGACGTCGGCCGGCTCTGCGCCCGTGTAGACGGTCGCTCCTGATGCCATTGCGCCGATCAGGCTCTGTTTGGTGTCGAGCCGTGCCGAAGAGTGCGTATAGATCAGATCGTCGGCCAGAACGGCCTCCAGCGTGGCAACGTCCTTCGAGACCATCGCCTGCATGCGCTTCCTGTCGAGATCGATGATCAGCTGTCCGTTGCCGGCCATAGACGCCCCCTTGTCATTCGAAGTTGAGCTTCAGGCCAGGCTCCGGCCACTGCATCGTCGCGAGACGTCCCGAGTCCGACAGCGTGATGTATGCGGTGCGCATGTCAGACCCGCCAAAGCAGATGTTGGTCGGGTAGATATCCGGCATTTTCACTTCGCGCACGATTGCCCCCGCCGGCGATATCTCCGTGATCATCCCGGTCGTGAGCGTGGCCACCGTGATGTTGCCGCTTGCCATCACCGCCAGGCTGTCGAATCGCGCCGGGCCGGGCAATCCGGCGATGACCCGGCCACTGTGCGGCGCGTGGCCTTTCGGCTTGGCGAGCACGCCCGGCCCTTCGACATCGAACGCCCAGAGTCGCGCGCCTTCGGTATCGGCGACATAGAGAGTCCTGCCGTCCGGGGACAGGCCGCAACCGTTCGCGCTCAGCATGGGATAGGCGAGACACACGATCTTCGAGCCATCCGGCAAGGCGTAATAGAGCCCGCCATGGTCGCGATGCCGAGCGTAACGCTTGCCGAGGTCGGTGAAGTAGAAGCCACCGGCCTTGTCGAACACGAGGTCGTTGGGCGCCGAGAGTTTGTGCCCGTCGCATTCAATGTAGAGCGTCGTCGCCGCGCCGGTTGCCCGGTCGAGCCTCTGGGTCGAACCGAACTTGTAGTCCGGATGAGGTCCCTGTCCCATCGACA
>CALDNT010000056.1 GCA_937915145.1 uncultured Reyranella sp. | reverse complement strand
TATGCCCCGGGCGGCAGCAATGACATCAACGCGCGCGAACTGGCGCGGCTGATGCCGCGGATCCTCGGCCAGCAGATCGTCGCGGACAACAAGGGCGGCGCCAACGGCAGCCTCGGCCCGCGGGCCGTCGCCGCCGCCAGGCCGGAGGACTACACGCTGTCCTACACCTCGGCCCAGGTCATCGTGGTCAATCCGTGGGTCCAGAAAGGCACGATCGACACCTTGCTTCTTTCCAGCGGCATGTGCTGGCACTGCCAGCAGCCTTGCGCAACGCGCAACGCTGATTTGCGATAATGTGACTTCTAGTTCAGCAGGTTACGGGTTATATTTCCGCTATTATTGCGCGAGGTTTGTCCGAGAGGCCGAGCCTCCCGTTCACTTGCCCGGGATGGCTCCCTGTCGTGACCGGGGGACGTCCTGCTCTCCATGCGGGCGAAGCAAGGGGCCAGGTCTTCGGACGCGGCCGCGGTGCCACCGGGGCAGGGTGCAGTCCCTGCCGATCAAGAACATGGCCAGCGCCTCCCTCATCCGGCCGTTCCGGGGGTGCCGGACAATCGAAATCTCTTGCGGGGTTCCCACGGGAACCGTCGCACGCGTTCATCCACCACAAGGCGTCCGTGCCACCGGAACTCCCTCCGGCGGGCCCCAAAAGCTCTTCAGAGAGCGCCTGCGCCTGGCATGGTCCTGACCATGCCCTCGACACCGACCACGGCCCAAACAGCAAACAATGCCGACGGCGAACGTCGGCCAGGACGATCGGCTTGTGACCGTTTTGCAACGGCGTTCCGGACAGGTTTCCGGACAGAACGCGTTACATTCAGGCGTCCACAAATAATCCGATAAGGCCGTGCACACACGGCATCGACCTGGCCGATATCCCGGCCGTTCGAGCAGCACGCCCCCGCGAGAGCCCGGGAGAGGAGGTTCGCAGGCGCGTGAATTGTTGGACAGGTCCGCGATTTCGGCCGTCGTTGAAAAGAATCTTTTGCTTCAACCGGGCCGTCGCTTTGTGAATTTTCAGACAGACACATCTCGGACAACCCGTGTCTGAAAAGTCATGCTGTGAGGAGTCAGACCGGCGGCGGCCCCAATGTCGATGCGGGCGTCCGCGGCCGCAGCAGCCACGCCAGCACCGCCGTGGTCGCCACGCCGGCCGCCGCCATCGCCAGCACGGCGCCCCTCGGGCCGATGCCGTCGGAGATCGCGCCGGCCGCCAGCACGCCCAGCGGCGCGGTGCCGATGCACACCGTGACGATGCCCATCAGCCTCGAGCGCACTTCCGGCGGCGCCTCGGTCAGCATCAGGGTCGATTGCATGTTGGCGAAGCCCGCCGAGCCCACGCCGCCGATCACCAGGGCGGCGAAGGCGAGCCAAAAGGAGGGGCTCGCCGCCATCGCCATCAGCGACGCCATGAACAAGAGCGCCCCGCCGGTGAAGGCGAGGCGCCGGCCGGCCGGGCTGTCGAGCCTGAGCAGGCCGGTGGCGATCAGCCCGCCGCCCAAAAGCGCGCCCAGCGGTTCGCCGGCCGCCAGCACGCCCACCAGCGCCGGCGAGACCTTGAACGAGGCGAGGCCCAGCGGGGCAAGAAGGCCGGAGTAGGCGAAGCCGAAGGCGTTGGTCACCACCGTGATGCCGAACACCAGCAGGATGGTCGGGCGCGTGCGGGCAAAGGCCAGGCCCTCGGCGATCTCGGCCGGGATGCGCAGCAGGTCGAGCCGCCGCGTGATCTGCCGGTGGACCAGCCCCGCCATGGCGAAGGCGCCGGCGAACTGGATCAGGGCGGTGAAGGTATAGGCGCCGCTCATGTGCAGCCATTCGAAGGCCGCCCCGCCCAGCAGCGGCCCGACCAGGCGGGTGGCGGCCGAGGTGACGGCGTCGAGGGCGATGGCGGGCACGATGCGCTCGGGGCCCGCGACCTCGCCCACCATGCGGCGGCGGGTCGACATTTCGGTCGCCCACATGGTGCCGCTCACCAGGTTGCCCAGCATGACGTGCCAGAGCTGCAGCGTGCCGGTTATTGCGAAGCTGGCGAGGAGCGTCGAGACCACGGCGGGAACGATGAGGGCCGCCATCACGATCAGCTTGCGGTTGATCGCCTCGGAGACCGCGCCGGCGAAGGCGCCGAACAGCAGTTGCGGCAGTTGCCGTGCCGCCACCACCACGGCAACGGCCAGCGCCGAGTGCGTCACCTCCCAGGCGAACAGCCCGGAGACCAGCAGTTCGAGCCAGCGCGTGGCATTGGCAAAGGCGCCGACCAGCCACAGCCGCAAAAAGTCGGGCTGCCGCAACAGCTCCCGGATCGGTGAGTCCATTGCGGCCAGTCTAGCGCACCCCGCAGGGTGTCGCCCGAGGTGTTACCTACTGCGTGGTGAGGGCGACCTTGGGCGTCACCGGTGCCAGCGTCGCCTCGAAGCGGCAGACGCAGCGGTTGCCCCTGAAGCCGTCGAGCACCACCTCGCCCTTGCCGTCGCGCAGGGTGCCGGTGATCTCGATCGGGCCGCGGCTGCCGAACTCGGCCTTGGCCTGGAACGCACCGTCGGCGGTCCTTGTGGCGTCGAAGCGCTGCACCGCACGGCTTTCCATGCCGAAGCGGCCGGTCACTTGCGCATCCTCGACCTTGACGTCGACGGTCAGGCGATAGAGCGAGCAGCGCGCCGGGCCGGTGGCGTATCCGGTCCAGCTGTAGAACTCGGGCGCTCCGGCCTCGGCCTGCGGTGCGGCGGCGAGGCAGAACAGAAGGACGGCGGCGATGCGCTTCATCACAACTCTCCCCGGATGATTTTCCGACCGCGGCAAAGTTGCGCCCGATCGGCCCGGATGGGAAGGGATGGGGGCCAGAATGGATGCGATTCCGGGGCCGCGCCCGAACACCGCCAATAAAGGAGCCGAACCCGATGACCGAACCCCGCTCGGACGCCCTGGTGTTTTTCGGTGCCACCGGCGACCTCGCCTACAAGAAGCTGTTCCCGGCGCTGCAGGCGATGATCAAACGCGGCGAGCTCGACATGCCGGTGATCGGCATGGCGCGGCCGAGCTGGACGCTCGACCGGCTGCGCGAGCGGGTGCGCGCCAGCCTGGTCGATGCCGGCGGGCTCGATGCCGCGGCATTCGAGAAACTGTCGGCGCAGCTGCGCTTCGTCTCGGGCGACTACCAGAACCCCGAGACCTATCAACGCCTGCGCCAGGCGCTGGGGGAGGCGAGGCGCCCGCTGCATTATCTCGCCATCCCGCCCAGCATGTTCGGCGACGTGATGCAGGGGCTGGCGGCGGCGGGTTGTGCCGGGGATGCGCGCGTCGTGGTCGAAAAGCCGTTCGGCCGCGACCTCGCCTCGGCGCAGGCGCTCAACGGCGCGCTGCTGAAGGTCTTTCCCGAGAGCGCGGTGTTTCGCATCGACCATTATCTCGGCAAGGAGGCGGTGCAGAACCTTCTGTATTTCCGCTTCGCCAACGCCTTCCTCGAGCCGATCTGGAACCGCGACCATGTCGACAGCGTGCAGATCACCATGGCCGAGAGTTTCGGCGTCCAGGGCCGCGGCAATTTCTACGAGGAAGTGGGCGCGATCCGCGACGTGGTGCAGAACCATCTGCTCGAGGTGACGGCGCTGCTGGCGATGGATGCGCCGGTCGGCAACGATGCCGAGTCGATGCGGGCGGAAAAGCTGCGGCTGTTCCGCGCCATGCGGCCGCTCGACCCGGCCCAGGTGGTGCGCGGCCAGTTCCGCGGCTATCGCGACGAGAAGGGCGTGGCCGCGGGGTCGCAGGTCGAGACCTTCGCGGCGCTGCGCCTGGAAATCGATACCTGGCGCTGGGCTGGCGTGCCTTTCTACATCCGCGCCGGCAAGTGCCTGCCGGTCACCACCACCGAGGTCATGGTGCGGCTGAAGCGGCCGCCGCTGGCGATCTTCGACGACAATGACGGTCACGGCGGCCGGCCGCCCGCCAACTATTTCCGCTTTCGCCTCAGCCCCGAGGTGGTGATCTCGGCCGGCACCCTGGTCAAGCATCCGGGCGAGGAGATGCGGGGCGGGGCGACCGAACTGGTGGCGCGCTCGCTGCTGGGCGGCGAGGACCTGCCCTACGCGCGGCTGCTGGGCGATGCCATCCGCGGCGATCCAGCGCTGTTCACCAGCCGCGAGAGCGTCGAGGCGACCTGGCGGGTGATCGATCCGGCGCTGCGCCCCGACGCGCCGCTGATCGAGTACGACCAAGGCACCTGGGGCCCCGCCGCCGCGGCCGCACTGATCGCGGATGAGCGCGGCTGGCATGATCCCGGGGGCAGCGGCTGATTTGTCGACACCGATTTGTGGACAGGGGATTTGTGGACACGGCGTTGCATTCAGGTGTCCACAAATCGCCGTCAGATGAACTGGCGCACCGCCGCCAGCACCACCAGCGCGCCGACCGCCATCACCAGGCTGCCCAGCGACACGATCCACAGCGCCCGAGTCGGCGTGAGCCCGCCCATATGGGCGGCGATCCAGAAGAACGGGTCGTTCACATGGCAGATCGCCATCGATCCCGCACCGGCCGCGGCCGCCGCCAAGGCGCGGCCGAACTCGCTGTCGAGGCCGAGCGCCGGCAGCATCGGCTCGACCATGCCGGTGGCCGTCAGCACCGCGGAGAGCGAATTGCCCTGTATGGTCTTGACGACCGCCGCCGCCAGGAACGGTGTCAGCAGGCCGAACTGCGGCTGTAGCGCATATTCGGCCAGCAACTCGGCCATGCCGGTCTCGTCGAGCACGCGGCCCAACCCGCCGGCCGCGCCGACCGCCAGCAGCAGCGGCGCCCAGCTGCGGCTCGCCAGCGCCGAGGGCTGCCAGCGTCGCGCCAGCACGACCGCCAGCGTGACCGCGAGGGCTGCCAGGATCAGCGGCTTGGAAATGCCGGTATAGAATTCCCGCGCCCCGCCTTTGCCCAGCGGCTCGCTCGGCATCTGGGCAATCGATTGCACGATCAGCAGGGCGATCGGAATAGCTACCGCAAGCCACGCCCATGAGAGCCGCCCCGGCGCAGCGCCCGGGATCACCTGGCGCATGACATGCAACCAGCCCAGCGCCGCGGCGATCACCGCCACCGGCAGGGCGACCGCCAGCATCGTCCAGAGGTTCGCCTTCAGCACCGATCCCGCCGCAACCGCCAGCGGCGAGGGCATCACCAGCGCGCTGAAGGCCAGCAACGTGAGCGCCAGGCCGAGCGCCCGGCGCGGCGAATTCTGGCCGGTCGGCTGCAGCAGCGCGAGGCCGCCGGCCGCCGAGCCGCCCAGTCCCGCCAGCGCGCCGGCAATCGCCGAGGTGCCGGTGCCGAGCGGCGTGCGCAGTAGCACCGTACCCGCCAGCGCGCCGGCCACGACCAGCAGCCCGATCTGCTCGATCGCGGCAGCAAAACCCAGGCCGAACGCCTTGCCGACCGACTGGAAAGTCATGCTGGCGGCGATGCCGTAGACCACGACGGTGGCCATGATCGCCAGAAATGCCGACAGCCGCAGGCGCTGCGTCATGAACACGATCATCGCAACGGCGATCGGCAGGAGGAGGGCGGCAAGAACCATGGCGCGAGCTTAGTCGGCTGTTACAGTGGCGTCATGCGCCTCCTCGTCGCCCTGCTGTTGATTCTTGGCCTCGTCGTTCCGGCGTCTGCCGATCCGCTGGTGCGCATCGAAGGCAAGAACTTCGTCGCCCCCGACGGCGCCACGATTCATCTCAAAGGCATCAGCCTCGGTAACTGGCTGATGCCCGAGGGTTACATGTTCAAGTTCGAGGTCGCCAAGGCGCCGCGCCAGATTCTTGCCGCCTTCGACCGCCTGCTCGGGCCCGAGCAGGCGGCGGCCTTCTGGACGCAGTATCGCGACAGCTACATCACCCAGGACGACATCCGCTTCATCAAATCGGTCGGCTTCAACATGGTGCGCGTGCCGCTGCACTGGCGCCTGTTCATGACGGCAGACGGCATCATGGCCGGCGAGGGCTGGGCGCTGCTCGACCGTGTTGTCGGCTGGGCCGCCGCTTCAGGCCTCTATGTGATCCCCGATCTGCATGCCGCACCCGGCGGCCAGACCGGTATCAACCACGACGACGGGCCGGGCTATCCGCTGATGTTCTATGTGCCGCGCGACCGCGAACTGACGGTCCGGCTGTGGCGCGCCATTGCCGCGCGCTACAGCGGCAACCCGACGATCCTGGGCTATGACATCCTGAACGAGCCGATTGCGCCCTACCATGATGTGGCCACGCTGAACGCGCGGCTGGAACCGTTCTACAAACGCGCGACCGAGGCCATCCGCGAGGTCGATCCCGGCCGCATCGTCTTCCTGGCGGGCGGGCAATGGAGTTCGAGCTTCGCCATGCTCGGCCCGCCTTTCGCGAAGAACCTCGCCTACACCTATCATTCGTTCTGGGCTTCCACGAAGCGCGACTCGATCCAGCGCCATCTCAATTTCGCCAATCTCCATGACGTGCCGCTGTTTCTGGGCGAGACCGGTGAACTCACCGACGAATGGAACGAACGCTTCCGCACGCTGCACGAGCTGCACGGCATCGGCTGGTCGTTCTGGACCTACAAGAACCTCGACACGTCCTCGACGGTCGTCTCGATCTCGCGCCCCGACGGGTGGGACCAGATCGTGGCCTATGCCGACGGCAAGCGGGTCGACAAGCCGCCGCAGGCGCTGATCGATCGTGCCGTCGCGCAGTATCTCGACGGCATCAAATTCAGGAACGGCACGGTCCGCTGGAGCTATCTGGCGTCGCTCGGCCTCAGGGGCCACCCCTGAGGCCATGCGGGCGCTTGATCCAACGCAAAGCATCGATAAAACTGCAAGTATACTGAGCAGACGCACCGCACGTGAGTAGGGGGTGCTCAAGTAGCGTACCAGCATCGAGTATGACGTTTTTGCAACGAGAGGGGGATATTGTCATGTCGCAAGCTAATCGTCGTTCGGCCCTGAAGCTGCTGGGAGGCGCCGCGCTGACGGCGGCCGCCCTGCCTGTCCTGTCGCATCAGGCGGCCGCGCAGGCGGAGGATCTCTTCGTCGCCGCCGTCTACCAGAACTTCAAGCGTGGCACGATCCACAGCATGCATCCCGACCGGCGCAGCTTCGTCATCATCTGGGAGGATCTCGGCCGGGTGAAGCTGAAGGCCGCCGACCTCGTGGCCAACTTCTCGTCGCTCAAGGTCGGCCAGGTCGTCGACGTCCAGTGGTACGACTACGTCGATTTCCTGATCGCCAAGACCACGCCCACAGTCACGGCGCAGGCCAAGGCGATGATGGCCAAGGGAGCAAGGATCGAAGGTATTCCGGGCGCCCAGCAGCGGATCCTGCTGTGGAACATGAACGGCATGTGCACCAAGGTCGATCTGGCGAACAACGTCGTCTATCTGATCAATGCCTCCGGTGGCGAGCCCGACAAGCCCTCGCCCGACAGCGGCGAGGTCATCCAGATGCCGCAGATCGTCACGGATGCCGGCAAGGCGGCGCTGCGGACGTTGAAGCCGGGCGATCTGATCACCACCGTGTTCAGCCAGCAGACCGCAATCAAGGTCACGATCATCCGCTAGCAATGGCGGCCCATTGCGACGGCACCGGGACCGCAAGGTCCCGGTGTTCGTTTGGGACGACTGCGAGTCGGACGATGGCAGGACGCGCCGCCGATCCTAGATGAACATGTCGCGCTGGTTATAGTTCCTGAGCATCGCCAGGCGTGTCGTCTCGTTCCAGCGATTCTCGTCCTCGCGGCCGGCCAGCGGCCGATAGACATGGCTCTGCTCCTGTGGGAAGCGCTGCTTCCGCGCATCGATGGCGATCTGCAGGATGCGGCAGCGCGCGTCGATGCGTGCCTGATCGTAGGTCTCGACCACGCCGTTCAGCCGCTTTGCCGTCACACCCAGCACGCGCTTCTTGGGAAAGAAGCCCTCGTTCAACGTGATGCGGCGGTCGGGCGATGAGTTGGCGAAGGAGCCGTGCAGCAGCTGGCGGTTGGTGACGATCGTGTCGCCAGCTGCACACAGCATCGGCACGGCGCCGTCGATTCGGTCGGAGCCACTCGCGGTCACCAGCTTTCTTATGTCGGCCTTGCCGAGCTTGTGGCTGCCGGGCAACACCCAGACGCCGTTACCCGCCGTGGAAGGATAGAGCTGCGTCATGAAGTTGAAGCCGTGCGCGCCGTGGTCCCAGTCCGGGGCGTTCCAATGCGTCGTGCCGTCCTGGTGCCAGGCCACCGACGGCCCGAGGCCTGCTTCCTTGACGAACGTCACCTCGTTGTAGGGCACGAAATCGTCGCCCAGGAGTCCCGCCGCCACGCCCAGCAGCCCGGGATGGCCGTAGAGCCTGAGGGCGGCGTCCATCAGGTGCAGATTGCCGTCGAGCAGTTCCACGGTCCACGCCGGGCCGCCCTCGCCCGGGGTCGGCTGCAGCATGGCGGCCGGGTGACGGCCGTTGTTCTTGTCGGTGCCGCCCAGCGGATCGCTCAACGGTTTTGCGAATTTGTAGGGCGGCTTCACGATGCCCTCGCCCAGTGCCGGTCGCCCGCTGCCATCCAGTGCCGCGCCGGGTTCGACCGGCGCGCGCGCCAGCACGGCATCGACATCGGCGCGCAGCTCCCGAAGCTCCTCGGCTCCGACCACGCCTTCGAGCACGTAGAAGCCGTGCATCCAGTAGGAGTCCACGATCTCGGGCGCGAGCCTGCCGTCGGCGCCGAACCGGATCGGCCCGCGGTTGCCGAGCGCTTGGGCGCGCGCCTCGCCGGCACGGCTGTAATCGGCCATCGCCCTCAGATGATCGGCGGCGGTGAACGGCGGGGAGGTCTGGATCGGGGCGGCTTCGGTCATTGCCATCGCAAGCTCTCCAGGGTGCGGGAAGCCACCGACGATAGCCCCGTTGCACGCCGGCAGCCAAACGCCGCCACCCGCTCTGCGAAGCCCGCTACCGCTTGCTACTTCAGCCCGGCAGCGGATTGACCAGGGCGATCAGACGGTCGGAGGGGCGCCGGCCTGCCGCATCCATGGCAAAGTCGGGCTTCAGCCGTTCTAGAAAATACATGCCTAGGGCGGCCTTGTTCTTGACCTCGACCGAGCCGCGCCCGGCGAACTCGAAGTACTGCTTCACATAGTGATAGACCTGCTCGGAGACGTTGATCCGTCCCGGCTCGCCGTTGCTTTCCATGAGTGCCGCGACGTTCACGGCATCGCCCCAGATGTCGTAGGTGAAGCGCTGGCGGCCGACCACGCCGGCAATCAGAGGGCCGGTATGGATGCCGATGCGCAGTTCGAAGAATGGCAGGCGAAGCCTTTCGCGCTCGGCCCGGATTTTTGCGGTGGCTTCGAGCATCTCCAGGGCGGCGAGACAGGCGTGCAGCACGTGCAGGCGGTCCAGCTCCGGCACGCCGGCGACGGCGACATAGGCGTCGCCGATCGTCTTCAGCTTCTCGACCTTGTGACGCGCCACGGCCTCGTCGAAAGCGGCGAAGTAGCGGTCGAGCATCCCGATCAACATGGCCGGCTCGGCGCGCTCGGTGAAGCTGGTGAATCCCTTGACGTCAGCAAACAGGATCGTGGCGGACGGATGGAAGCGCGGCTCAACCTTGCCATTTGCCTTGAGTTCGTCGGCGATGCGGACCGGCAGGACGCGGTTCAGCAACTCCTCGGCCTGCGCCTTCTCCCGAGCCAGTGCCACATGCGCCTTGTCGAGCTCGCGCATCGTCTCGTCGAGCTCGATCATGCGGCGGCGATGCTCGAGCAGGCTGACGAGCTGCTGGGCCAGCCGCCGCAGCGTCTCCTGCTTCTCGATCGACAGGTTCTGCGGCTTGAAGTCCATGACGCAGATGGTGCCGATCGCGTAGCCTTCCGGCGTGATCAGCGGCATCGCGCAGTAGAAGCGAAAGTGAGGGTCGTTGACTACGAAAGGGAAGTCGCGATAGCGCTCGTCGGTCGCAAGGTCGGGCGCCAGCACAATCTCCGAGCCGCACACCGTGATCGAGCAGAAGGCGATCTCGCGGGGGCAGCCCTTGAAGTCGTCCGGCAGGCCGTACTTGGCCTTGAACCAGAACCGGTCTTCCTCAATGAACGACACATAGGAAACCGGGCACTCGCAGATCTGCGCCGCCAGCTCGCCGATCTCCGAAAAGGCAATCTCCGGCGGCGAGTCCATGACCTTGTACGAACGCAGGGCCTGGTTGCGTTCTGCCTCGTTGTCCGGAACTGGATAGGGCTTCTCTGCCGTCATGCCACCCTTCCTGGACGCGGGAGAGATGATCCCGCATCCAGGAGTGTAGTCGCGGGCGCACCTCAGTCCAACTCCCGGTGGGTTCATCTGTGAACTCCGGCCGGATACCGTCCGTTGTTCCTGTCCGTGCCGCCGCCTGCTCTGCAGTCGCCGTCTATTCCTTCGCCGCCAGCGCCGCCTCGATGGCGCGATCGAGCTTGGGTCCCATGCCGCCCGCGGCCGAGTACCAGTCGACGATGCAGCCGTCGCGGCCAATCAGGATCTTGTGGAAGTTCCACGACGGCGTGCCCAAGGCACCGGTCTGCGCCGCGGCCCATCTGTAGAGTGGGTGCGCATTGGGCCCGCTCACGACCTGCTTGTCGGCGAGCGGAAAGGTGATGTCGAAGCTCGCCTCGCAGAAGCGCTTGATCTCCTCCGCCGTGGCGGGTTCCTGGCCGCCGAAATCGTTCGACGGCACGCCCAGCACCACGAGACCTTGATCCCTGTAGCGGCGCCACAGCGCCTCCAGCCCCTTGTACTGGCCGGTGAAGCCGCACTGCGACGCCGTGTTCACCAGCAGAACCACCTTGTCTTTGTAGTCGGCGGTCGGCAGTGGTCCACCGCCGATCGCGTCGAGTGACACCGCTGACCAGTCGACCGGCTGCCGCCCGGCCTGCGCCCAGGCGGTGCTCACGGCCGAGAGCAGGGCGCCGATGGCGGCGAAGGCGAGCATGCGGATGATTTTCATGTTTCATCTTTACAGACGAACGGGCCGGTCGGTCACAACGACATCCCAAAATGTCACCCCCTCGGGCAATTGACCCCCACGACGTCATGCGCGAGAAAGGAATCATGAATACTGCAAAATCCGCCCTGCGCCGCCAGAACAAGGCGCAGCGCCTGGAAAGAGTCGGCAAGCTCGCTCGGGGCAAGTTCGTTTCCCCCAACAATGTGCCCCAAGTTCTCAAGCGCATCATCGAATCCGGTGACATCCTCTGCCTCGAGGGCGACAACCAGAAGCAGGCCGATTTCCTTGCGAATCAGCTCGCCACGCTCAATAGGAAGGACCTGCACGACATCCATCTCGTGATGTCCTGCATCACGCTGCCCGCCCACATCCAGCTCTTCCAGAAGGGCATGATCCGCCAGGTCGACTTCTGTTACGCGGGTCCGCAGGGTACCGCCGTGGCGGACCTGGTGAAGGCCAAAAAGTTCCCGGTCGGCGCCATCCACACCTACAATGAGCTCTACGCCCGCTACTACATGGATCTGACGCCACGCGTCGCGCTGATCGCCGCCGCCCAGGCCGACCGCAAGGGCAACCTGTTCCTCGCCGCCAACACCGAGGATACCCCGGCCATCGTCGAGCCGACGGCGTTCTCCGACGGCATCGTGTTCGCGCAGGTCAACGAGATCGTCGACAGGTTGCCGCGCATCGACATCCCGGCCGACCAGGTCGATTTGGTCGTCGAGGCACCGTACCCGATGCATCTGCAGGCGTTGTTCACGCGCGATCCCGCCGCCATTACCGACGTGCAGGTGCTGATGGCCATGGTGGCGCTGCGCGGCATCTACGAGAAGTACGAGGTCCAGTCGCTGAACCACGGCGTCGGCTTCAACACCGCCGCCATCGAGCTGCTGCTGCCGACCTACGGCGAGCGGCTCGGGCTCAAGGGCAAGATCTGCAAGTACTGGATGGTCAATCCGCTGCCCACCATGATCCCCGCCATCGAATCGGGCTGGGTCGAGAGCGTCTTCGCCGTGGGTGGCGAGGTCGGCATGGAACGCTACACGGCCGCCCATTCCGACGTCTTCTTCACCGGCCGCGACGGCAGCTTCCATTCCAACCGCGCCATGGGCCAGCTCGCCGGCCACTATGCCATCGACATGTTCATCGGCGCCTCGCTGCAGATCGACATCAACGGCAATTCCTCGACGGTCTCGAAGAACCGCATCACTGGCTTCGGCGGCGCGCCCAACATGGGCTGCCAGCCGACCGGCCGCCGCCATCCGTCGAAGGCCTGGCTGAAGGTGGGCGCGGAAGCCAATCCCGGCCCGGGCGCGTTGCCCGGCCGCAAGCTCGTTGTGCAGATGGTCGAGACCTTCCAGTCCGGCCGCGTGCCGACTTTCGTCGAGCGGCTCGACGCCCAGGATCCTTCGATCCGCAAGGCGCTGCATGGCGTGGCGCCGGTGATGATCTACGGCGACGACGTCACGCATATCGTCACCGAGGAAGGCATCGCCAACCTCGCCGCCTGCCGCTCGATCGCCGAACGCCAGGCCGCCATCCGCGCCGTCGCGGGCTATACGCCGGTCGGCTTGAAGCGCAAGAAGCGCGAGACCGAGGAGCTGCGCCGCCGCGGCATCGTGCAGTTACCCGAGGATGTCGGCGTCCGCCCGTCGGAGGCGAGCCGCAGCCTGCTCGCCGCGCAGGACATCAAGGGCCTCGTGCGCTGGTCCAACGGTCTCTACGATCCGCCCCCACAATTCGTCGACTGGTAGGACTGGGCAACATGGAGAAGTTCGCAAAGGCCTTTCCGTCGAAGCCGCTCGCGGCCAGGACGGCCAAGCCGTGGGCGCTGGCCGGCGTCGTGGGCTCCGGCAACCTCGAAGTGCTGCTCGAGCGCGGCGGCCGTCCCTCGGGCACGATGGAGTGCCACGTCGAGACCTCGATCCCCGGCTACAAGGCGTCGTGGCTCGCAGCCCTCGCCGACTTCGCGCACAACTACCCGGCCGGTGGCACCAAGGTGACGATCAACGATCAGGGCGCGCCGCCGGTCCTCGTCAATCTGCGCCTGCGTCAGGCCTACGACCATCTCATCAAGGGCGACAAATGACCCGCGGGCCTCTTTTCCATGAACAGACCGCGCGCCAGCGCATCGCCGCCCTCGTCGATCCCGGCTCGTTCGGCGAGCTGCTGCCGCCACCCGAGCGGATCACCAGCCCCTACCTCGCCCAGCTCGGTATCCCGGTGTCGTTCGACGACGGCGTCGTCATCGGCCGCGCGAAGCTCGGCGGGAAGAAGATCTACATCGCCGCCCAGGTCGGCCAGTTCGTCGGCGGCGCGGTCGGCGAGATCCACGGTGCCAAGCTCACCGGCCTCTTCAAGGCCGCGGCACGCGATCGCGCGCCGTGCGTGCTGCTGATCGAGAGCGGCGGCGTGCGCCTGCACGAGGGCTCGGCTGGCGAGATCGCCATCGCCGAGACCATGCGTGCCATCTTCGAGTGCCGCGCGAAAAAGGTCGCGACCATCGCCGTCATCGGCTCCGACATCGGCGCCTACGGCGGCATGGGCATCCTCTCGACCTGCTGCGACTTCCGCGTCATGAGCGAGCATGGTCGCCTCGGCATCTCGGGGCCCATCGTCATCGAGAAGTGGATGGGCAAGAAGGCCTACGACTCGTCCAACCGCGCCCTCGTCTGGAAGACCAGCGGCGGCAAGACCAAGTACCTTCTGGGCGACGCCGATGCACTGGTCCACGACGATGCCGGCGCGATCCGCGACGCCGTCGCGAAGCTGCTCGGCAGGTCAAGCGCCGTGACGCTGAAGTCCGTCAAGGCGCGCCAGAAGGAGCTGGAGAAGCGCCTGAAGCGCTTCGGCGCAACGACTGACCCGAACGACGTGTGGAAGGGCATGGGCGTGCGCGACGTCGCGGCCGCCTCGCTCGCCTCGGGCCCTGAGTTCGCCGCCATGACCAGGCGCGGGAAGTAGCATCATGAAGAAGCCCGCCCCGAAGAAGTCGACCTCCCGCACCCTGTTCGCCCGCCTGTTCGGTCCGTCCGCGCGGGGTATCGCCGTCGAGAAGTCCGTGCTGACCGGCTATGCTCAGGCCGGCGGCGCCCCGGTCTGCGTCATCGGCACCTGCGACGGCACCTATGTCGACAACGCTGCAGCACTTCGTCTCGCCGCCCACGTCATCGACTGCATCGAGAAACACCCGAAAACGCCGATCGTCATGCTGGTCGACAGCGCCGGCCAGGAGCCCAACCGCGTCGCCGAGATGCTAGGGCTGGCCAGCTACTTCGGCCACCTGCTGAGCTGCCTCGAGCTGGCGCGCCGCAAGGGCCACAAGCTGATCACCATCGCGACCGGCCAGGCCGTGGGCGGCGCCTTCATCTGCTACGGCATGTTCGGCGACCGCATCTACGCGCTCGACAGTGCGAGCGTGGGCCTGATGCCGGTCGAAGCCATGTCGGCCGTCACCAAGATCCCCGTGCCGGTGTTGCGCAAGCTCTCGAAGACCATGCCTTCGCTCGAGTTCGGAGCGAAGCCGTTCGCCCTGCTGGGCGGCGTCGAGGAGGTCTGGTCGGCGAAAGACGACGTGCCAGCCAGGCTTGCCCGCGCGATCGCCGCCGCCACGACGGAAGACAATCGCGCCGCGCTCGGCAAGAAGCGTGGCGGCCGCCGGCTCGCTCTCGACATCGCCAAGAGGGTTCTCGCCGAATCCGCGAGATGACGACGCTGCGGCGCCATACGCTGGTCTGGCTGTCGCAGGCGCCCGGCGCGGGAACCGGCGACGACCTCCGGCGCGCAGCGGACTGGCAGGCAGCGCGTCGCCCCTTCGTCGTCACCCGCCGCCGCGACGATGGACATGGCATCGGCCTCGGCTTCTGCACGACGGATCCTCTCCATCCCGAGTTGCGGCCGCGCCGCGTCGCCGCCCATGCCGATCCGGGCCACGTCGCCGAACGGGCCCGTCCGCCGCTGCTCGCCGAGATCGCGCGCTGTCCCGCCGCCCGTCCGCATGCCGAGGCCTTCGCCCGCCTGGGCGAGGCGGCGGCCGGCGCGGGGCTCGAGACCCGCATCTACGGAAGCTGGATGTGGCAGGCCCTGACCGGCGAGCGCCACGTCCACGACTCGTCCGACCTCGACGTGCTGATCGACGTCGCCGACGCCGATGCGGCGGCGCGGGCGGCCGCCTTCCTCGAACGCGCCGAAACGGAGCTGCCCTTCAGGATCGACGGTGAGCTCTCCATCGAGGGCCTCGGCGAGGTCCACTGGCGCGAGGTTCGCCAGGACAAGGCTGACGTCCTGCTGAAATCGATCGACGCGCTGCGCCTGGTTCCACGGACGGAACTTCGGCCGTGAGCCCGGAGGCCGCCCTGGCTGTCGACCGGCCCGTCGACCAGTCCATTTGCCCGCACGACGAGCGCCTGGGTCGCGCGGCGGTGACGGCGATGCGCGATGAGCTCGCGGCCTGGCCCAAGCCCGGCCTCGTCAGCCCCGTCGATTCCGGCGCGCACGCCGACATGGATTTCGCCCTGATGTGCCGGTCGGCCGACTCGCTCCTCGGGCCCTTCGCCGCGCTTGCCGCCGCCGGCCGCGCCGGCTGTTCCTTCGAGGCCGCCCTGGTGCCGCTCGGCATCGCGGCCGAGCGCCGCATGCTGGCCGTTACCGGCGGCGTCAACACGCACCGCGGCGCCATCTTCTCGCTGGGCCTCGTCGTCGCCGCCGTCGCGCGCACGCAGGCCGCGTCCTCGTCCGTCTCTCCGGAAACTGTGCGCGCCACCCTCATGCGCAAATGGGGCGCGGCGCTCCAGGCCCATGCCGCCCGCGGCGCGGCCTCGGCGAGCCACGGCGCGCTCGTCCGCCGCACGACCGGCCGCGATGGCGCCCGGCACGAGGCGGCCCTGGGCTTTCCCGGCGTCTTCGAGGTCGGCGTGCCGGCCTATCGCGCGGCGCTGCAGGCCGGGCTCGACGCCAATGCCGCGAGCGTGCAGACGCTGTTCGCCCTGATGGCGGCGGTCGACGACACCACCGTGCTTTATCGCGGCGGCCTCGCGGCCGGCCGCTTCGTCCGCACGTCGGCGGCGGCCTTCCTCGCCGGCGGCGGCTGCCGGCGCTCAGGCTGGCGCGAGCCGGCGGAACGGCTCCATCGCGAGTTCGTGGCGCGCAATCTCTCGGCCGGCGGCTGCGCCGACCTGCTCGCCTGCACGATCCTCGTCTCGCGCTGCTGTGACCCCGGCGCGACGGACGGCTAGGTCAGGAGCCTTGGCCGAAATCGTTCGACCGCACGCCCGTCAGCACGACCTTGCCCGTGTAGTCGGCGCCCCGCCGCCAGTTCGCTCTTGCCCGCCGCGACGAAGACGCCGACAGAGGGGCCATGTCGGAGCCGTCATTCCTCGCCGGGCGGTTTCTGCCTCATCGCATCCTTCCCGATTGGTTGGGCGCGACGCAGGCGGCCCGCCTGCTGGCTTACAGCCTGGCTGCCGAAGCGCGCTTCACGCCGACCAGGCTCGACGATCACGGGGCAGGCCGATTGGACACAGTCGTCCGGCAATCCTCGGTTCTGAAGGACCTCGGCGCCTTCGCCGGTCCGCTGCGCCGC
The DNA here is from genome assembly GCA_937915145.1 of uncultured Reyranella sp. Taxonomy (GTDB): domain Bacteria; phylum Pseudomonadota; class Alphaproteobacteria; order Reyranellales; family Reyranellaceae; genus Reyranella. The sequence continues at coordinate 15,951 of CALDNT010000056.1, read as the reverse complement.
AAGGCGCTGGCCCTTCAGGAAGGTCTCGAAACTGCGTTCGACATGCAGCACACACCGGCCAACAGCACGCAGATCGAGATGGTGGTGCACGGCGACGGCGCCTTCTACCGGCCGCATACCGACACCTACACCGGCGACGAATACACGCCCGGCGGCCGCCGCCGCCTGACGATGGTCTACTATCTCCATCGCAAGCCGTGCCGCTTCACGGGTGGCCGATTGCGGCTGTTTGATCGGGGCGGCGGGCAATCGATCGAGATCGAGCCGACGCACGACAGCCTGCTCGTCTTCCCATCCTCCGCGCAGCATGAAGTGGAAGCGGTCTCCTGTCCCGGCGGCGCGTTCGCCGACGGCCGCTTCGCGGTGAACATCTGGCTGTGCGGTTGACGTACCTGCCGTTGCGGCAGCTTTACCCCGGCAACTCGAACCGCACGCCCGCGCGCGCCAACCCGCCGCCCATCGCCGCCGCCGCACCGTCGGCCCGCCAGCAGGCAGCACCCGTCATGCCGCCGTCGTCGTGGAATTCGATGGCGTTCATGCCGCCGGCCACCGTCGGCATTATCTTGAGCGTATGGCCACGCGCCTCGAGGCCCTCGCGCACGGGGGCCGGAATGCCGTGCTCGACTTCCAGCACCGGTCCCTCGGTCCACACGCGCGGCGCCTCCACCGCTTCCTGCAGTTCCATGCCGTGGTCGATCAGGTTGACGAGCGCCTGCAGCGCCGAGGGGAAGATTTTCCGGCCGCCCGGCAGGCCCAGCGCATAGCGCACCTTGCCGTCCTTCATCGCCATCATCGGCGACATCGAGGTGGTAACCCGCTTGCCCGGCTCGATCGAGAGCGCGTTGCCGCGCCTGGGGTCGAAGTTGTTCATGTAGTTGTTGGGGATCATGCCGGTGCCCGGCACGATGAAGCGCGCACCGAACAGGCTGTTGATGGTCTGCGTGGTACTGACCACGTTGCCCTTGCCGTCGGCCACGGTGAGATGCGTCGTGTCGGCGCCTTCGGCCGCCTGCAGTCCGCCACTCCATCTCGTCGCCCGCGCGATGTCTAAAAGCTTGCGGCGCTGGTCGGCATAGTCGCGGCTGACGATGCGCTCGACCGGCACCTTCACGAAGTCCGGATCGCCGCTCGCCTCGGCGCGGTCGGCGAAGGCGATCTTCAGCACTTCGGCCAGCAGGTGCAGCGTGTCGACCGTGCCGAAGCCCAGCTTCGCCACGTCGTAGCCTTCGAGGATGTTCAGCATCTGCGCGATGTGCACGCCTGAGGCGGCGGGCGGTGGCGGGCCCAAAATTTCCCAGCCGCGATAGCGGCCGCGGATCGGCGCGCGCTCCGCCACTTTGTATTGCGTGAGATCGTCACGGCCGACGAAGCCGCCATTCTTCTCCATGCACGCCACCAGAAGATCGCCCAGGGCGCCGCCGTGCAGCGCTTTCTCGCCCTGCTGCGAGACCAGCGTCAGCGCCTCGGCATAGTCGCCCGTTACCAGCTTGGCGCCGGCTTTCAGCGGCATCCCGTTGGGGAGGAGGCGGGCAGCGGCGAGCTTGTCCTTCGCGAGGTCGGGGGCGGCGTCCTTGATGCAGTCCGCCAGATAGGGTGTGACGGCGAAGCCTCTGGTGGCGTGGCGGATCGCGGGCTGCATCACGTCGGCCAGGCCCATCGTGCCGAAGCGCTCCAGGGCCAGGCACCAGGCGCGCAGCGACCCGGGGGCGGCGACGGATTTCGGCCCCATGAGATTCTCCTGGCCCTCGACGTCGTAGACCTCGGGCGCGGCGCCCCTGATGGGCTTGTACATGTCGGGATGGCCCGACTTCGGCACCGCGCTCATGCCGTCCAGGATGCGGTGGCTACCATCGGCGAGGCGGATGTGGCAGGTCGTGCCACCCACCAGCCCGACCATCATCGGCTCGACGACGGTGAGCGCAAACTGCATGGCAACGGCGGCATCGATCGCGTTGCCGCCTGCCGCCAGCATTTCCAGCCCGGCGGCCGAAGCCAGCGGATGGTTCGACACGGCCATGCCGCTCTTGCCCTGCGCAGGCTGCTTCTCGCAGGTGAATTTCGTTCCCGCGCGGTCGCGCCAGTTCGATTTGGTCATGTGTCCGGTCCCCTTTGCCGGAAAATCTGGCACGGCACAGGGCCGGGCGCCACTCGGGCCACGCCGCCCCGGAAGGCCGGCCCAGAAGGCAATTGGCGTGCGTGGCGGCGCGTGGTCTAGATGGTTCCGCCGGACGGCCCGTCGTGATGCGGCGGGCGGAAACCACCGGGGGAGGAATGGATGGCCGCGAAGAAGGGCAAGTCGATCCGCCAGGCCGTGCGGCTGATAACGCGCCAGGCCGAGCCGCGCGACATTGCGGAGATCCAGGCGGTGATGCGCAACGCTTACCCTACCATGGCGATTTATCCGGCTGACCAACTCCAGGGCCAGATGAACAATTTCCCCGAAGGCCAGTTCGTGGCGGTCTACGACGGCCGCGTCGTCGGCTACTGCGCGACCTTCATCGCCGACGAGGCCGACGCGCTCTCGCCCCACACCTGGCGCAGCATCACCGGCGATGGCTTCGCCTCGCGGCACCGGCCGCTCGGCGACTGGCTCTATGGCATGGAGACCTTCGTCGATCCCTCCGTGCGTGGCATGCGCATCGGCCGGCGCCTCTACGACGAACGCCGCCGCGTCTGCCAGGCCCATGGGCTACGTGGCATCGTGATCGCTGGGCGGCTGCCGCGACTTGCCCGGTTTCTGAAGCAGGGTGGCGGGGCGGCGCAGTATCTCGAGGAGGTGAGGACCGGCCGCCGCCGCGACCCGGTCGCCACCTTCCAGATCGCCAACGATTTCGAGGTCCGCGGCCTGCTGCCGGACTACCTGCCCAGCGACGCCGAATCGGCGGGCTTTGCCGCCCTGATGGTGTGGCGCAACCCGCAACTCGACGACTCCGCCCGCCTCGAGGCCAAGCGCCGCCGCAGCGCCGCCGTCCAGACGATCCGCGTGGCGCTTGCCCAGTACGCCATGAAGCCGGTCGCCAGTTTCGCCGCCTTCGCCGCCCAGGTGCGTTTCGCCGTCGAGACCGCCGCGGTCAATTCGTCCGACTTCCTGTTGCTGCCCGAGCATTTCACGCTGCAGCTCCTGTCGATGGAAAGCGAGAAGCTCGACGCCGAGGCGGCGGTCCGGCGCATGACCGACCACGGGCCGGCGCTGCACGAGCTGATGGCCGGCCTCTCGGTACGCCGCAACATCAACATCGTCGCCGGCTCGCAGCTCGTGCTGGGCGCCGACGGCGCGGTGCGCAACGTCTGCCGCATCTATCTGCGCGACGGTGCCGTGCATGAGCAAGTGAAGCTGCACCCGACGCCCGACGAAAGCCGGCACTGGGGCGTGGCCGGCGGCACCGACCTCGACGCCATACCGACCGACTGCGGCCCGATCGGTGTTGCCATCTGCTACGACGCGGAATTTCCCGAGGTCACCCGCCATCTCGTCGACCAGGGTGCGCGGATTCTGTTCGTTCCTGCCTGTACCGACAGCCGCCAAGCCTTCATGCGCGTCCGCCATTGCGCGGCCGCCCGCGCCGTCGAGAATCAGTGCTTCGTGGCCGTCGCCGGCACCGTCGGCAATCTCGACGGGGTCGGCAATCTGGACGCCCACTACGCGCAGAGCTGCGTGCTCACGCCCTGCGACGTGATGTTTCCGCCCGACGGCGTGGCGTTGGAACTCGAACCCAACTGCGAGACCACGGCGGTGGTCGACCTGCAGCTCTCGGCGCTGTGGACCGGCCGCAATGCTGGCGCCGTCCAGCAGCTGCGTGATCGGCGCTTCGATCTCTACTCGGTGCGCTGGCGCGCCGACGCCTGAGAGGCGCTCCTAGGCGGCCAGCCTTTCGCACAGCCAGTCGGCGAAGGCGGTGAGCGCCGGATCGGCGGCGAGCCGCGTCTCGTATTGCAGGACGAAGGAGCGCCGCGTCGGCCGTCGCGCTGGATGGGCGATGGCGAGGCGACCGCTCGCGAGGTCCGGGGCCAGCAGGCACTCGATGGCAATGGCGGCGCCGAGATCGGCGGCGGCGGCCTCCAGCGTCTGGCTGGCGCTTTCGAAGCTCGAGCCGCCGTGGACCGGCACTGCGCCGAGGCCGGCATGGTCGAGCCAGCGCCGCCAGTCGTCGGGCCGCGGCCGCGTGTGCAACAACGGCACTCGCGCGAAATCGACCGCGCCCTTCTTCAGTCGCCGGGGTGCCATCACCGCCACGGTGGTAATCGGCATCAGCGGCCGCACCACCAGGCCGGATTGCCGGCCGGTGCCGCCGACGGCGATCACCGCATCGAAGCGGCCGGGCAGCATTTCCAGCGGGTTCGTGCTGGCGTGCAGATCGACATCGAGGCCCGGCAGGCTGCGGCGCATCTGGGGCAGTACCGGCAGCAGCGCGCGCGTCAGAAAGTGACCGTAGACGCCCAGCGATAGCCGCCGCGGCCGACGCAGGCGCACACCGGTGGTGGCCTCCTCCAGGCGATCGAGCGCCTCGCGCGTGCCGTCGGCCAGCGCGCGCCCGACCGGCGTCAGCTCCAGCCCGGTCGAGCGGCGCACGAACAGCACGGCGGCAAGGTCGCGTTCCAGGCCGCGTACATGGCGGCTCACCGCGCCCGGCGTCACACCGAGTTCACCGGCCGCGCGGGTGACGGAGAGATGGCGCGCCGCCGCCTCGAAGGCGCGCACGGCATGGAGCGGCGGCAGGCGGCGGGTCGTCATAGAATTGAGTTTAACTCAAAACGTGAGGCCATCATATCGATTGGCAGCGTATAAAACTCCACGCAGGGTAGGGCCTCATTTTTCGCCGGAGCCGCCCCATGAACGATCTCGCGCCGATCCCGCCCGCCACTGCCGTCAACGTGTCCTCCGCCGCCTTCTCGCCGCTCGCCGGCCGTGGTGCCGTCGCCGAACGCTCGCGCCATGTCGCACCCGACTGCAGCGGCCTCGATTTCTACGCCCTCGACCGCAGCCTGCGTGACCTGCTGCCGCTCTACATGGAAGCGCCGCTGCTGGCGTATCTCGGGCCGCATCTTCAGCGGCTGGGCGCGTTGGCGGGCGGGCGCCTGAACGATCTCGCCGATGCAGCCGACAAGCATCCGCCCAGGCTGCATCAGCGCGACCGCTTCGGCCGCGACGAGGAATGGATCGAGGTCCATCCTGCCTACGACGAGATCCGCCACATCGCCTTCGGCCTGTTCGGCATGCACGCAATGACCCATCGCGCCGGCGTGCTGGGTTGGGACCAGCCGATGCCGCAGATCGCCAAGCAGGCCTTCTTCTATCTCTTCTCCCAGGCCGAGTTCGGCGTGCTCTGCCCGGTCAACCTGACCGACTGCACCTCCGACTTGCTGAAGCGCTTCGGCAGTCCCGAGCTCAAGGAACGCTACCTCGATCGCATGTGGACCCAGGACATGAACCGGCTGCTCTACGGCGCGCAGTTCATGACCGAGAAGATCGGTGGCTCTGACGCGGGCGCGGCCGAGCTGAAGGCGGTGCACGACGGGCAGAACTGGCGGCTTTATGGCGAGAAGTGGTTCTGCTCCAATGCCGACGGCGACGTGGCGGTGCTGCTGGCGCGGCCGGATGGCGCCACGGCTGGCAGCCGCGGGCTCGGCCTGTTCCTGATGCCGCGCACCCTGCCCGACGGCACGCGCAACGACTATCGCATCGTGCGGCTGAAGGACAAGCTCGGCAGTAAGTCGATGCCGAGCGGCGAGATCGTGTTCGACGGCGCCGTCGCCTGGCCACTGGGCCAGCTCGACCGCGGCATGAAGCAGATGCTGGAGATGGTGAACCCCAGCCGCGTTTCGCACCTCACGCGCGCCGCCGGCATGATGCGGCGCTGCCTCAACGAGGCGATGCAGGTGGCGCGCCACCGCAATGCCTTCGGCCGCCGCGTCGTCGAATATCCGCTGATGCGCCGCCAGCTCGCCAAGATGACGATCAAGACCGAGCAGGCACTGTCGGCGCTGATGCTGGTCTCGACGGCGATGGCGCGGCCCGACGACGCGCGCGCGGCGAAGCTGGTGCGGGTCATGACGCCGGTCTGCAAGTACCGCGCCTCGCGCGACAATATCGCCGTCGCCACGGCGGCGATGGAGGCGCGCGGCGGCAACGGCTACATTGAGGACTGGCCCAACGCCCGCCTGGTGCGCGACGCCCATCTCGGCGTGATCTGGGACGGCACCTCGAGCGTCAATGCGCTCGACGTCATCCAGCGCGCCGTCGGCAAGGAACGCGCGCATCTCGCCTTGGGCGAGGAACTCGGCGAACGGCTGGCCGAAGCGCGCGGCCTGCCCGGCCAGTTCCGCACGCGGCTGGAAGGCACGCTGGCGCAAGCGATCCGCTTCGCCGGGGAAGTCGCCGACGCCCCGGAGAAGGAGCGCTTCAGTCGCGTCGCAGCGAGCGGGCTCTATCATGCCGCCACCATGGTGCTGATGGCCAACGAGGGCTTCCGTCTCGGCGCCGCCGGCGGCGATGCGCGGCGCCTGCTGATGGCGCGCTTCGTCCTCGAACACCGGTTGTCGGACCGACCCAGGCTCAGCGCCGACGGTGGCGCCTGGGAAGACGGGGCGATCGCTGCCCTGCTCGACGACACCCCGGTGTCGCTCGACCGCGCGGCGGCGCTGCTGGTCGCCTGATTCCCGCCTTGGCGGGCTTGCGCCCGCGGCCGCGGCCGGCACTATGGCGTCAGCAACGCCATCGAGGAGGGATCCATGCTGAAAGTGACCGCCGTGTCGATCGCCCTGCTGGGCTGGGCAGGCGCCGCCCTGGCACAGCAGTGCACCGCGACCGCCCAGGCGCCCGATGCCACCTGGAGCGCCGCGCCGCTCGGTACCACGTCGCCGGACGCCGCCCTCAAGACCACGACCCATCTTCGCTGCCTCGGCTGCAAGCCCGAGGTCTCGATACTGCTCGTCGCCGGGCCGGCCTCGCCGGCGCTGCAGAACATGCCGGCCGGCAAGAAATCCGGCATGGCGTGGGCCCGGACGGTCGTCGCTGACGAGGTGCAGCGCGAAGGTTTTCTCCGCAGCGTGCTGCGCTCGGAGCTGCGGTCCTCGCCGGGCTGCAAGATCCAGGGAAGGGTTCATGGCGTTGCCGAGATCGGTGGCATGGGCATGATCGGCACCTACATACAGGCCGACTGTGCCCAGCCGCCCACGAAGCTGTCTGGCGAGTTCTTCACCGGCTACGACGGCGAGTGTCAGTACCAGGTCCAGCTCGTCTGGGGCCCCGGCGTCGTGCCGATCGCCGCCGAAGGCCAGGCGGCGGTGCGTTCCGTGCTGAAGTCGGTGCGCTTCGGCGGCTAGAACGCGCCGCGCCGCCTCGTGTCAGTCGGGAATTTCCGGCTGCACGAGCTGTGCCAGCAGGGTGAGCGATTCCTGCCAGCCGAGACAGCAGGCCTCGGTCGGAATCACCGCAGGAATGCCCTCCTGCACGATGTCGATCGCGGTGCCGACCGACACCTTCTTCAGCGTGATCGTGGTCTGCATCTCGCCGGGCAGGTTGGGGTCGTCGAAGCTGTCGCTGTGGCGTAGGCGCTCGTTCGGCACCAGTTCGAGGAAGGTGCCGCCGAAGGCATGGCTCTTGCCGGAAGAAAAATTGGTGAAGGACATACGGTAGCGGCCGCCCACCCTGGCATCGAGCTCGTGCACGTGGGCGGTGAAGCCGTGCGGCGGTAGCCACTTGGCCATGGCATCGGCATCGAGGAAGGCGCGGTAGACGCGCTCCGGCGGCGCGATGAGGACGCGATGGAAGCGGACGGTGCCGGTGGACATGACGAGTCTCCTTATCGAGATTTGGAATCCGGTGAGCCGAGCAGGTTTTCGAGATAGCGCCTTAGGTGCGCCAGGCTCCCGCGCGCGACTTCAGCGTCCTGCTTGGCCTTGGCGAAGATGAACGAGCCCTGCAGCACCGCCTGGATGAAGTAGCCGACGCTCTCGGCGCTCCAGGTCGCGTCGGGCGCGTGCTTGAGCCGCGCCGCCTCGATGTCGCGCGTGAGCACGGCCACATGGGAGGACATGCCGCGGTCGCAGGCTTCGCGCACGGCGGGATGCGTGTCGTAGGTCTCCTGCACCAGCGTGCCCATCAGGCAGGTGAACTGCGGCACCGTGTGGTCGAGCAGGTCGCGGCGGAAATCGAGATAGCCGAACACGCGGTCGCGCGGGTCGGCGGCGACGGCGTAGGGTGCTGCCGCAAAGATCCCGTCGGTCCAGCTGCCCCAGTGCGCCACTGCCTGTAACACCATCTCTTCCTTGCTTTTGAAATGATGGAAGAAGCTGCCCTTGGTGACGCCCGCCGCGGCGCAGAGATCGTCGACCGTGGTGGCGGCATAACCCTTGGAACGGACGACATCTGTCGCCGCTTCGAGGATTTTCAGGCGCGACTGGTGGGGGGCTTGTGGGGCCATGAAAAGAACATACCGATCAGTCGGTATGTTTGTCAAGAGGCGGTAAAATCCAATTAAATCAACGGCTCACCGTTGCAAGGAGCTGCAGCCAGCGCCTGACCTCGCCGAAAATCAGGGACTCGCGGCTCACGCGGTCGCGGGCATTTCGCCCCCAGACCTCGCGCTCCTTGTCGTCGATGAACATGGCATCGAGCGTGCCCGCCACCGCCTCCGGATTTTCAGGGTCATCGACGAGGCGGCCGGTGATCCCGTCTTCGACCTGGGCTCTGATGCCTGCCGCGGCCCCTCCCATGACCGGCAGGGTTTTCCACATGGCCTCGGCAACGGTGAGGCCGAACCCCTCGCGAATGGAATTTTGCGCCACAATCGTGGAGCAGCGTTGCAGGGCGTTCACCATCAGCGCGTTTTCTTTCACCGACGCCATGGGCAGCGTCAGGATGGCGATATCATGCTGCAGGCCGGCGGGCAGGCCGGTCCATTTGCGGCACAGTTCGGCCAGCGTTTCCGCGGCCTCGGGATCGTCCTGCACGCCGGCGGGGTCGGGGCCGGCGAACACCAGGCGCGCATGATCGATGGACAGCTGATGTCGGGCGCCCCGGGTCCGGGCCGGCTTGCGTTCCTTCAGCAGCACGAAACCGTCCAGCAGGGGGCCGAAGCCCTTCAGGCGGTCCCACCGCGAGATCTGGGTCACGACCGGACGGAAGAGCAGCCCCAGATCCTCGGGGAATACGGCGGCCTTGAAGCTGCCGTCGGCTTGCAGTCGCAGGGCCTGCGCCGCAAAGGGCGGCGCTACCGTCGGATGCACCGTGGCGGCCAGCGCGGCGTCGACCAGAATGCCGGAAGTCTTGTGCACGGAGAGTTCCCGGTTCTTGTGCGTCAGCGGGTCGATTCCGGGCGTCATGATGGTCGCCGCGCCCGACAGGAAAGGCGGCACGTAGCCCGGCAGCGTGAAGACGCTGCGGTCGTAGGCCAGAGTGTCGGCCGACAGGAACTGCCACGCCTCCTCGCTGGCCGGCGTGGGGCCATCGACGCCGATGTGGCACCGCCAGATCGCCGGGATACCGCGCTTCTTCTTGACCCGGGCGCCGGTTCCGAGCGGCTGCGGGTCATGGACGATCAGGATGTCCCGCGACCCGACCTCGTTCGCCAGGGCATCGGCCAGCCGGTCGCTCACCGCGTCATAGAGTTGGCGATCGCTTCGGCCGAGCCCGCCTTTGCCCATCCCGTGCAGCTGGTTGTGGAGGCGTTTGGTCAGCGGGAAGAAAGCCGGGTCCGGACTGTGGATGACGACCCACTCCACAGAGAGCCCGAGCTGCCGCATCAACGAAATGATGCGGGGCATGCCCTCGGCGACGCCGCCGCCCTGGCGGGTCGAACTGACGATCCATATCGTGCGGCCGCCCAACCGCGGCACCGCCTCGCGCGCGGCGGCCTCGAGCTCCGCGACCTGCGGCGCCAGGTAGTTGTACTCGGCGTAATCTTCCAGGCGGTAGCCTGGCGCCACGTCGACGCGTTCGATCAGGGTTCCCATCGAGCCTTCTTGCACAAGCCGGGCCTCCTTGCGCAACCCGCTACGCCCGGCCCTTCGCAATGGCCCATCGAAGAACCGCGCGTCGCCGGCGCCGCGAAGACGCTACGCCGCGACCACCGGCTCGCGGCCGACGATGGTGGTGCGGTGCATGACCCGGCGTTCGGTGGGATCGTGCGACGTCACGGCATGGACGGTGCAGCGGTTGTCCCACATCAGCACGTCGTGCGGCTCCCAGGCGTGGCGGTACATGTACTGCGGCTGGGCGGCGAATTCGCTCAGCTCCTCGATCAGCCGCCGCGCCGCACCCTCCTCCATGCCCTCGACCGCGTCGTTGTAGATCGAGCTGATGTAGAGCGAGGTGCGGCCGCTCACCGGGTGGCGGCGCACCAGCGGATGCCACACCGGCGGCAGGGCGGCGCGCTCCGCGCCGCTCGGCGCCGGTGAGCCCACCAGCCGCGACATCATGCCGAAATCGTGCCGCGCGCGCTTTCCCTCGACCTGGCGGCGCAGCGCGTCCGGCAGTTCCTCCCACACCAGGTACATATTGATGAACTGGGTGAGGCCGCCGGTCCGGCTGATCTCGATGCCGTGCAGCAGCGAGCCGACCGAGGGCGTCGGCAGGTAGCTCGAATCGGTGTGCCACTGCCGCGCCGAGGAAAGCTGCTTCTGCGACGGCTCGGCCGGCGTCATCAGCCGGTCGTGCTTGTCGACGTTGGAGACCAGGAAGATCTCCTTCACCCGGTCCGAACGCAGGCCGAGCGAGGTCTGCTGGAAGATCTCCGGCTCGCCGAGCTGGCGCGTGAAGGCGACATGCTCCTCGTCGCTGATCGGCTGCTCCGGGAACACCAGGACCAGATGCCTGGTCCAGGCGTCGATCACGGCTTGGCGGGTCGCGGCGTCCATCGGCCGGCGCAGGTCGAGGCCGCGGACCTCGGCGCCGAGCGCGGGATGGCGGGGGGTGACGATGAGGCTCACGGTGCAAGCATAGGCCCGAATTCCGGGCGGCCGCCAGTGGGGTGGGAAAGCTGCTCGCGCCGAGGACCAGCCGGGGACTGAGGGTCCGGATCGATGTCGAAGCCCAGGATCGCGCTCGCCTGCCTGGGCGGCGGCAGCCAGGCGGCGGGACAGACGGCAGGCCAGGCGGCGGAGTAGTATGGTCGCGACATCATCCAGTCGGAGCCTCGGCCTGTGCAGACCCTGACCTCGTTGCCGCTGTTCGTTGCCGTCGCCCTTCTCGCCATCATGCTGGCCTCCCACGAGGTCGGCTATCGCCTCGGCCGGCGCGTCGAGGGCGTCGATGCCGACTACCGGGCACGCGTCGACATGATCCGCAACGCGATCCTGGCGCTGGTGACCTTCCTCGTCGGCTTCAGCTTCGCGGCCGCCGGCAGCCGCTACATCGACCGCCAGGACATGATCGTGAAGGAGGCGAACGCCATCGGCACTTCGTGGCTGCGCGCCATGCTGCTGCCCGAGCCGCAGCGCAGCGACCTGCAGGCGGCGCTGAAGCAGTATGTCGGCAATCGTCTGGAGCTGCTGCACAGCCATGGGGTGGAAAACGTCCAACCGCTGTTCGCCAAAGCCGATGCGACGCAGAAGCGCATCTGGAAGGCCGGCATCGAGGGTGTCGGCACCGACCGCACGTTCGCCAACTTCATGCTGCCGCCGCTGAACGACGTGATCGACATTCACGCGGAGCATCTGTCGGCGGCACGGCGCCATGTTCCCACGCCGATCATCGCCGTGATCGTCGCCATGGCGGCGCTCGGCATGGCGATGATCGGCTACGACAACGGCCTCGGCCGCAGGCGCTATTTTCTCCTGAGCGGCGTATTCGGACTCGTGGCGGCGGTATCGCTGTGGATGACGATCGACCTCGACCGCCCGCGTCACGGCCTCATCCGCGTCAGCGAGCAGCCCTACGTGGAACTCCTCCAGTCGATGGACTGAGCGACGGCGCTGCGGCTCGCCGCAAACTGCCGGGCGCCGACAGCCGCCCCGCCCGTTGAGCAGACGGGACGGTTGCCTCGATGGCCTGTTGGCCGATGCAGTGGACCTCTGCGCCCGGCCGCCAACCCGTCAGTGGCGCAGGTCCAGTTCGATGACCACGTCGGTTTCCTCGGGCGGGTGCGGTTCGAGGTCTCCCTCGCTCGCGTTCTTCCAGTTCGCGACGTTCACCACCACGGCCCGGCCGCCGGCTTCGGCGGTATCGGCGGGTTCCACGATGTTCAATCCCCTGCCGTCGAGGAAGTAGGTGTGCTCGCCGAACAGCCGCTCGAGTTGCGACATCGCCGGATGTGCGGCCGGAACGGCCTGGGCCGGGAACTGCTGGAGGGTCTTTTCGATCTGTGCGGGGTTCAGTCTCATCGCACGTCTCCTCTGATTGGGGTTTCAAACGCGGCCGCATCTCCAGCGCGGCCTTCCACCTGGCGTGGTCACCCATCAACGCATTGACTGTTTCAAACCTTGCAACATGCGCGACTCATTGCAAGGGGTCGCGAAAATGTTCATGCCGTGCGCATCAACTTGCCGATCGCCAAGGAGATTCCGAACCGCAGGACACATCGCGGGAAATGCTCAGGCTATCCCCGCGCCCGACAGCAATCGGGCCTCTTGCGACAGCAGGGCGACATAGGTTTTCAGTTTCGATTTCACGAAACGCGTCAGCGGTACCGTCAACGTCAGGGATCCGATCGGCCGTTCCTCGGACAGTCTGATGGGCACCGCAACGCCGATCGAATCGGGCAGCTTCTCGCCGCTGCTGAAGGCGAAGCCTTTTCGCCGCGTGACCTCGATCAGATCCGCGAGGGCGCGGCTCGACGGGCGCTTGCCGGTCAGCGGCGATGGGCGTGGCGTCGCGCACACGCCGGCGCGAATCGGCTCAGGAAGGAACGACAGTATGGCCAACCCGGAAGCGCCGCACTCGATCGGTGCGGGTTCGAACAGCGCGATGCGGTACCTGAGTGAATGTGGGCTGTCGCACTTGGCCGCGTAGGCGGCCATGTGATTGTCGGGGTGATTGTCGGGCAGATACTCGCAATACATCGCGGTCTCGCCGGTTTGCGCCGTAAGCCGTTCGAGCGCCGGCTGGCACAATGTCGCGAAGGACGTGTTCTGCGTCACCAGGTTGGCGACGCGCAGGAACTGCAGGCCGAGCCGGTAGCGCCGTTGCGTGGCATCGCGCTCCACGAAGCCCGCACCGCGCAGCAGGTCGAGCAGGCGGTGCGCCGTGCTCATGGGCAGGTCGAGCGCCCTGGCGACATCCGTCACGCCGACCGAACCGCCGGCCTCCGCCATCACCGTCAATACCGCGAGCGTGCGCGCCACCGTGCCCGACGTATCCGCCGTCTGCGCCCCGCGGGCTCTCCGGACCATGCAGCGCCTCCCCGAGCCGGGCACGGGTGCCGGTCCGGGTTGACAACGGACGGCCGCCCTTGCGATAGTTTCGGGATTAAATCCCGCTCACCGGAATGTGGATCCGGCCGCCGCCGGTGTCAACGAGGAGATGTTCCAATGACCACATTGCCGGCGGACAAGGTCGCGCAGTGGAAGTACGACGGATTTCTCTCGCCGTTCCCGATGCTGGACGAGGCGGAGCTGGAAGCGTGCCGGCAGGGCGTCGCGCGCTACGAGGCGTGGCTCGGCTCCCCGGTCAACGCCCATCCCGACATGAAATGGCGGTCGATGCCCTATCTCCTGCTGCCGTGGGCCGCCCGGCTGGCGCGCGACCCGCGCATCCTCGACAGGGTCGAGGATCTGCTCGGACCGGACATCCTGATCTTCACCAGCACCTTCTTCATCAAGGAGCCGCATTCGCCGACCGTCGCCGCGTGGCATCAGGACTCGACCTACTACGGGCTCGAGCCCCGGGAAGAGGTCACGGTCTGGATCGCCCTCACCGAGGCCAGCGAAGCGGCCGGCTGCATGGATGCGCTGTCCTTTCGCGGCAGGCCGCGCCAGCTCAGCCACCTGTCGCGGGTCGTGAAGAACAGCGTCAACCGCGCCGGCCAGGTCATCACCGAGCCGCTCGACGAAGGCGCGCCGGTGGCGATGCCGCTCGCGCCCGGCTGGTTCTCGATGCATCACGGCCTCTGCCCGCACCGCTCCGGGCCCAACACCTCGTCGCATCGCCGCATCGGCCTCGGACTGAACTACATCCCGACCCACGCAAGGCCGGCCGGTTCGGTCCGGCAGGCCGCACTGCTGGTCCGCGGCACCGATCGCTACGGAAATTTCGAGCCGGCCGCCTGGCCGCAGGACGAGCTGGGCGAAAACGAAGTCGGAACGCACGAGCGCGCCATCGGCCTCTACCGCGACGGCTACCTCGAGGAAGAAGCGAAGCACGCCACGCGTTCGGCTCATCTGGCGCCGGCATGAGGAGTCACATCACCACTTCATCCTGAGGAGCGCCGCGAAGCGGCGCGTCTCGAAGGATGGGCAGCAGCAAGACTGGTCCCGCCCTTCGAGACGGCGCTCCGCGCCTCCTCAGGGTGAGGTGAGTTTGTGTAATCAACGAGACTACAGGGAAGGAAACATCGAAGTGAAAATCGCAAAATCGATCGCGGCCGCATTGCTGCTTCTGTGCGGGAGCGCAACGGCGCAGGCGCAGGACTATCCGAACCGCCCCGTCACCCTGGTGGTGCCGTTCGCCGCCGCCGGGCCGGGCGACATCATTGCCCGCCTCGTCGCCGAGGCGATGCGGCGCAGCCTGGGACAGGAGGTCATCGTCACCAACGTCGGCGGCGCCGGCGGCACGATCGGCACCACCCGCGTGGCCCAGGCCAAGCCCGACGGCTACACGATCCTGCTCGGCCATGTCGGCCAGTCGACCATGAGCAGCCTCTACAAGTCGCTGCCCTTCGATCCGGTGAACAGCTTCGAGACCATCGGCCTGATCACCGACGTGCCGATGACGATCGTCGGCAAGCCCGACCTCGCCGCGAAGGACATGAAGGAGCTCGTGACCTGGGTGCGCGAGCGCCCCGACGAGGCCAACTACGCCCATTCCGGCCTGGGCTCGGTGGCGCATCTGTGCGGCCTGATGTTCATGAGCGCGACCAAGACCAGGATGACCGTCATCCCCTACAAGGGTGGCGGCGAGGTCATGAAGGATCTGCTGGCGGGACGCATCGACGTCTATTGCGAGCCGGCCACCGGCACGACCGCCAACATCCAGGCCGGCCGCATCAAGCCCTATGCCGTCACGACCAAGCGCCGCGTCGCCACCCTCCCCGACGTGCCGACGACCGCCGAGGCGGGCTTCCCCGAGATCGGCATCACCACCTGGTACGGTCTCTACGCGCCCAAGGGCACGCCGGCGGCCGCCATCGACAAGCTCGCCGCCGCCCTGCAGGGCGCCCTCAAGGACGACAACGTGAAGACCCGCTTCGCCCAGCTCAGCATGGAGCCGGTGTCGCAGGACCAGGCGACTCCCGCCGCGCTGGCCGCCAAGCTCAAGTCGGAAGTGGCGTACTGGTCGAAGCTCCTCACGGAAGCCGGGGTGAAACCGGAGTAGGCGATGCTGGGCTACGTCACGATAGGCGCCGACGACCTCGCCGGTTCGGAGCGATTCTACGCCGCCGTGCTGGCGCCGCTGGGCTACGGCAAGAAGGCGGGTCCGGACGGTATCGCCTTCGAGCCGCCAGCCGACAGGCTCGACGGCCTCGGCGCGGTCTATGTCACGAAGCCCTACGACGGGCGGAAGGCGACGGCCGGCAACGGCTCGATGGTCGCCTTCCGCGTGGACACGCAGGCGCTCGTGCGCGAGATCCACGCCGCTGGCGTCGAGGCGGGCGGCGCCGACGAAGGCGCGCCCGGCTTCCGCGCCCAGTACAGCGCCCATTTCTACGTTGCCTACCTGCGCGACCCGGTGGGCAACAAGATCGCGATCTATTGTTCCAATCCCGCCGAGGGCATCCGCCCGTAAAGCTTGCGAATGGACCTCATGCAGAGGAGCGGCCTGCAGGGCCGCGTCTCGAGGCATCGGTGGCAAGCAAG
>CALDNT010000055.1 GCA_937915145.1 uncultured Reyranella sp. | reverse complement strand
ACGGTCGGCGGCGTGCCGGTGGCACTGGCCTACTGCACGCTGTGCGGTTCGGGCGTGCTCTACGAGACCGCTGCCGCGGGGCGCGATGCGCCGTTCGAGTTCGGCTCGTCGGGACTGCTCTATCGGTCGAACAAGCTGATGTACGACCGGCAGACACATTCGCTGTGGAACCACTTCACGGCCCGGCCGGTGATCGGGCCGCTGGTGGATTCAGGCATCGTGCTCAAGACGCGGCCACTGGCGGTGGCGCGGTGGTCGGACTGGAAGCAGCGCCATCCCGCGACGCGTGTGCTGGCGCTCGACACCGGCCACCAGCGCGACTACGCGCCGGGCCGACCCTACGGCAACTATTTCGGCAGTCCCGGCCTGATGTTTCCGAGCCGGACGGCGGACGCGCGGCTCAGGCCCAAGGACATCGTCTTCGTCGTGCGGGCCACCGAAGGCCTGCGCGCCTGGCCGGTCAAGGCGTTCGGCAAGGGCCGCGTCCTCAACGATGCGATCGGCGCGCGCGCCATCGTCGTGATCGGCGACGGCCGCGGCGAGACGGCGCGGGCCTATGACCGCGGCGCCGTCCGTTTCACTTCCCGCCTCGACGGCAGCGCCGCCGCCCCCGACGCGTTGTTCGACGACACCGGCCGGCGCTGGCGGGCCGACGAGGACGCGCTGACCGCCGACGACGGCCGGCGATTGGCGCGCCTGCCGGCGCACAACGCCTACTGGTTCGCGTTCGCGAGCTTCATCGGCGAGGGTGGAACGCTGTTCGAGGAGACGCAATAAGCGTCCCTACTCGCCGAGCTTCCGTTCCCGCCACTCCCACGGCGCCTCGAACGTCCCCTCCCATAACCCACGCCGGCTTTGCCGGGCCTCGTCTTCCTGCGGGGCGTAGTCACGGCCATGCTGGGTGAACGCCAGAGCCCAGCCGGCACGCACCATCTCGGCCCCGAGGTCCATGTCGCCCAGCATACAAACGGCGACCGGCCGGCCATAGCGGTCGTTTGTGCGCGGCACGCAGGTGACCTCGAGCGCCGCGGCGACAGTAACCGAAGAAAGCAGCGTGCGGAGATAGGCCGCCGCCTCGTGCCCGCAGGCATAGCTGCGGCCGTCGCGCTCGCATGCCTGAACGAGTTCCGGCGCGTCGATGCCCCAGAGGCGAATGGTCCGGCCGTCGACCTTGATGGTGTCGCCGTTGACGACACGTCCCGTTGCTGTCGTGGTCGGCAGCCGTCGCTCGACTTCCGTGGAGCTGGACGGTCCGGACAGCATCGCGTTGCCAGCGGGCGCGGTCGCCGCGGCAGGCGGCTCCGCCCGCGGCAACGGCGCCCGCACGTTGGGTACCGGCGCCTTCCCCGAGCCCAGTGAATTTGGCGCCTGGGCCCAGGAGATCGGGGACATCGCAAGTGTGCCCAGCAGGACGAGGAACGCCGCGCGCGCCCTTGGCATCCGCCTACCTTATGCCGGCCGATGCGCCCGGAGGAACGTACGCACGTGACGCACCGCCAGGGGAATTCGTTCCTTGGGATCTTTCCAGGGATAGAGGCTCACCTGCGCGTTGGGCGCGAGCATCGCCGACTCCATGGCGATCGCGTATGGATGCGCCGGAATATCGTCCGGCAGCACGAGGATGGGCGTCCGGCAGGCGCGGACGAAATCGCGCGTCACGGTGAACACGAAGTCGGCGTTGGCGCGATACATCCGGTCCAGAAACGAATCGGCCATCGCCATCGTGATATCGGGTCGGCGGGCGACGAGTACGGGGGCCCAACCGGCCATGTTATTGGTGTAGAAGAGGTCGCGCATTTCGGGGCGCGATCCGCTGGGCTGCGCCAGCACGGCCGCGACGACGCGCCCCGGCGCACGCTTCAGCAGGTTCCAGATGAACGGGCCGCCGATGCAGAAGCCCATCACAAGGAACTTGTCGATGCCGAGATGATCCATCAGACCGATATGGTCATCGGTGTAGGCATCCCACGGCCGGTCGACCTCGAGCGGGCCTGAGGATTGGCCACCGTTGGCATTGCGCAGGTCCATGGTGATGCAGCGGTACTGATCCTTGAATTCGGCCATCGCATCGAACGGCGCGGAAGCGGCGAAGGACGGGATGGTGGCGTTCAATCCGCCGCCGGGAATGATCAGCAGAGGAAAGCCCGACCCTGCCTCTTCGTAATAGATGCGGACGGGGCCTTTTTCGTAGAACGGCATGTCGATTTCTCCCTGACCGGCAGGATGTCACGCGGATGCGGTGGCCTCAACCGGCCACCGCCGGGCTTGCCCGGATCAGGGCGAGACCGGCCGCCCGGCATCGGCCAGCACCTTGCCGCCGAGGCCGATGAAGCAGACGCCGGCCGCCCGCTCGATCCAGTGCCTGGCGTTCTGGAAACGGCGCATCACCGGGCCGGACGACATGAAGACGCTGACGCAGGAGTACCAGGCGAGCGACGACGCAGTCACCAGGGCGATCATCACGCCCATCAACCAAAGCGGTGTCGACGCCGTGACGGCGGTCGCAAAGACGCTGGCGAACAGAACGATGGCCTTGGGATTGGTGAGGGTCACGAGAAAGCCGAACAGGATCGCGCGATGCCGCGAAGGTGGGTTCGCGCGGTCGAATTCGATCGTTCCCGGCCTGGCCCGGAGCAGCCTGATGCCGAGGAAGACCAGATAGCCACCGCCCAGAAGGCGCACGGCCCAGGTCAGCCATTGGTATTTCACCAGGATGGCCGACAGGCCGAGCAGGCTGAGCGTGGCATAGAGGCAAAGCCCCATCGACACGCCGAGCGTGGTGAGAAGACCGGCGCGCGTGCCATGGGTCATGGAGGCGCGAACGACGGCCACGAAATCCGGCCCCGGCAGGATGAGTGCCGGAATGAAGATCGCGAAAACGCCGATCAGAACGAATGCGTATTCCATCGAAACTAAACCCCTCCTCTGTCGATCGACGACTGTCGGGCCATGGTCGCCGACGTCGCTACCGCTCGCTGAGCGGCGGGAAGTGCCACTTGCCGTCGCGGATCGGCAGGAAGCGGCCGTTGTCGTCGCCGACCTCCTCGGCGATGCGTCGGTTGGTCTCCTGGTTCAAGGCCAGGATGAGATCGCCGTTGCGCTTGCGGTCGAGGGCGAGATTGATCACTTCCTCGGGATCGTTGCGACGATCGTAGACCTCGACGTCGTTCATCGCGAACAGCTCCTCCAGCGACCGCGGCGTGTTGAAGTGGACCGGGGAGAAGTAGCGCGAGAAGCGGTAGCGGCCATCCCAGATGCTGCGGATCGCGGTCCTGTTGCCGAAGTCGGGCGGATGCTTCGCCAGTTCGGCCAGCTGCTTCTCCGGCGGCTTGGCGCGATAGCTCCGGGTGTCGATGGTCATCGCCGCCCATTTCGTGCCCTGGTAGGACAGCATGTCGAAATTGTAGAGCGACGCGGGGCGGACCGACTGCGCGCCGGCCTCGGCCGGCTTGCCGAGCCAGGCCGAGAAGTCGCGGCCCACCAGGCCTTCGGCGGCCCGCGCCCGGGCAGCCGCGTCCCGGCCCGTCAGGCCGATGATCGTCGGCACGAGGTCGAGCTGCGAAGTGATGGCCTCGCATTCCTTGCCGCCCTCGAACGCCGGATGATGGATCATCAAGGGAAGGTGGTTCTGCGGCCAGTAGGCGGTGGTGCCCTTGCCGCGCATCTGGTGATGACCGCCCAGTTCGCCGTGATCGGCCGAGAAGATCACGATGGTGTTCTTGTCCATGCCGTTGTTGCGCAAGGCTTCGAGCAGCCCCTCGACCTTGCGGTCGCAGTCGCGGATGGCGTTGAAGTAATAGTCGCGCAAGGCGCGCCAGCGGCGATCCTCGTCCGGCCACTGGCCCACCATCAGGTCCAGCACCTGCTGGTAAAGCTTCTGGCCGACGGGCCGGCCCGGCGCGTCGAACGGCTGGTGGCGGCTGGCCGGCAGGGGATGGTCGTCCCAGGTCGCGCGATAAATCTCATCGTCGGGCGCCCGCGCGATCGGTATCACGGGACCCTTGCCCTGGATGTTTTCCGACGGCAGGTCGGAATCGAAATACATCACGTCGTGCGGATTGACGAAGTTCACCGCGAGGTACCAGGGCTGGCCCTTGGTCCGCAGCGTCTCGGCCTCCGTTCGCAACCAGGTGATGGCCGAGGCCAGCGTGGTGTCGTCGTAGCTGTAACCGCCCAGCGTGCCATCGATCAGGTCGCCGACCCCGAAGAAATCCTTGAAGCCGTAGGTCGCGATCGTGTCGCGATACGCCCGCAACGGCGCATCGATGGCCTTGTCCGTCAGGTCGAGATTGGCGGACAGGTGCCACTTGCCCTGATAGGCGGCGTGGTAGCCGAGTTCGGTCAGGCGATGGCCGACGGTCTTGATGCCGGTCGCGAGGTCGCGCTGCCAGATGTAGTTCAGATTGTCGGCGATGCCCGTGTGCTGGATGTGCTGGCCGGTATAGATCACCGACCGCGCCGACGAACACACGCAGGATGCGGCCTGATGATTGAGGAAGATGATGGCCTTCTTTTTGATGGCCTCGCGGGCCGGCACCGGAAACGGCCATTTCGGAAAGAAATGCTCCTGATCGACCAGCACGAACAGGATGTTGTAGCCCGACGGCATGGCACCGGCGGCAGTCGGCGCTGCGCCGGACACGGTTCCGGACTGGGCGTTGGCCGACAGGCCGCCAAGCACGGTCGTGCCAAGCAGCGCCGCCCCCGAGGCCATCGCCGTGCGACGGGAGGTATTGGGCGGCGGGTCGGGAAACAGCGGCGTGGGCGGCTTCCTCACTTCGCCGCCACCACCTCGACCTCGACCAGCATGGCGGGATCGGCGAGGCCCTGTACGACCAGCAGGGTCGAGGCGGGATAGGGCGCGTTCTTGATGAACCTGTCGCGCACCGTGCGGTAGGGACCCACGAAGCGGCTGTCGGTCAGGAAGACCGTGACCTTGACGATGTTCCTGTAGCTCATGCCGCCGGCCTTCAGCACCTGGGCAATGTTCTTCCAGACCTGGGCCGCCTGCTTCTCGAAAGTGGGCTGCAGTTTGCCGCGCCCATCGACGCCGACCTGTCCCGAGACATAGAGCATTCGCGCGCCTTCCGGCACTTCGGCGCCGAGGCTGTACTTGCCGGCGAACGACACGGTCTTCGGATTGTGGAACTTGATCGCCATGACGCTTCCTCCCATGTAAGGAAGCGCACGGTTTCAGGTCGGAGAGCATGACGTCAAGCATCAAGAACGTGCACATCGTGGGCGGCGGCCTCGCCGGCAGCGAGGCCGCGTGGCAACTCGCCGAGTCCGGCGTGCCCGTGGTGCTGCACGAGATGCGGCCGGTGCGCGGTACCGAGGCACATCTCACGGACAATCTCGCCGAACTCGTGTGCTCCAATTCGTTCCGCTCCGACGATGCCGCCAACAATGCGGTCGGCCTGCTGCACGAGGAGATGCGCCGCGCCGGGTCGCTGATCATGCGCGCGGCCGACGCGCACAAGCTGCCGGCCGGCGGTGCGCTGGCGGTCGATCGCCACGGCTTCTCCGCCGCCGTTCAGAAAGCGCTGCTTGCCCATTCGCTGGTCACAC
Organism: uncultured Reyranella sp.; assembly: GCA_937915145.1. Taxonomy (GTDB): domain Bacteria; phylum Pseudomonadota; class Alphaproteobacteria; order Reyranellales; family Reyranellaceae; genus Reyranella. Next base: position 27,011 of record CALDNT010000055.1, on the reverse strand, counting down.
TGGAGCGCGCCGAAGTTGCGGGCCTGCCGCCAGACGACTGGGACAGCGTGATCGTGGCCACCGGCCCGCTGACATCGCCGGCATTGGCTGAAGCCCTGGCCAAGCTCACCGGCGAGGACCAGCTCGCCTTCTTCGATGCCATCGCGCCGATCGTCCATCACGACAGCATCGATCTGTCGATTGCCTGGAAGCAGTCGCGCTACGACAAGGGTGGACCTGGCGGCGACGGCGCCGACTATCTCAACTGCCCGCTCGACAAGACCGAGTACGAGGCCTTCGTCGCGGGACTCTTGTCGGGCGACAAGACCGAGTTCAAGGAGTGGGAACACAACACACCCTACTTCAACGGCTGCCAGCCGATCGAGGTGATCGCGGCGAGCGGCCCGCAGACCCTGCGGTTCGGCCCGATGAAGCCGGTCGGCCTGCGCGATCCGCGCACCGGCACGCGGCCGTGGGCGGTCGTACAGCTCCGCCAGGACAATGCGCTGGGCACGCTGTGGAACATCGTGGGCTTCCAGACCAAGCTGAAGCATGCCGAGCAGGTCCGCCTGTTCCGCACAATTCCCGGTCTGCAGAGTGCCGAGTTCGCGCGTCTCGGTGGCCTGCATCGCAATACCTTTCTCAACAGCCCGCGCCTGCTCGATGCCACGCTGCGGCTGAAGGCGATGCTGCGGTTGCGCTTCGCCGGCCAGATCACCGGCTGCGAGGGCTATGTCGAGAGTGCTGCCATCGGCCTGATGACCGGGCGTTTTGCGGCGGCCGAGAGACAAGGCCGCGCGCTGACCGCGCCCCCGCCGACCACCGCGATGGGCGCCCTGCTCGGCCACATCACCGGCGGTGCCGACGCCACCACCTTCCAGCCGATGAACGTCAACTTCGGCCTGTTCCCGCCCATGGAGGGCGCCTTCAGGGGCAAGGAACGCAAGCAGGCGATGAGCGCGCGGGCGCTGCGCGATTTCGATCGATGGCTGTCGCCGGCACCGCTTGCCGCTGAGTGAGGCAAGCGGCGCAACATTACGAAATATGTCGCAACACCAGGTAACCAATCGTTATTTCACTTGGCCCCACCGCTCCGATCAGATGCCTGCGGCATCATCCGGTGGAGGTTACCTTGCTGAGCACATATGAACTGACCGCGAATACCAATACGGCGCTGCAGGTCGACGTGACGGGCGAAATCCTCCGTCTTCTCGCGCCCTACCAGGTCGGCAGCATGACGATCACCCCACAGACCGTGATCTCCAAGGGCCTGGCGATCGACTCGCTCACGATCATGGATGTGATCATGGAGCTGGAAGACCGCTTTGACGTCGCTATCCCGATGAACGTCGTGGCGGAGATCGACACGATCGACCAGTTGGCCGGAACCGTCGTGGCGCTCGCCGCCCGGCGTTGATGCTGCCATGAGATAAGTTCGCGAGCGCACCGCGGGCTGCGTGCTAACAAGTCTGCAATGACCCCCGCAGAACGCCGGCAGATGATGCTGGCCGAGCCGATCGTGCCCACCATCCTCGCCCTCGCCGCTCCCAACGTGCTGAACGTGGCGATGCAGAGCCTGGTCAGCATTTCCGACGGCTGGTTCGTGGGCCGACTCGGCAGCACCACCGATCTTGCAGCGCTCGCTCTGGTGTTTCCCGCCCAGATGACGCTGGGCATGATGTCGGCCGGTGCCATGGGTGGCGGCATCTCGTCTTCGGTGGCGCGCGCGCTGGGCTCGGGCAACAAGGCGGCGGCGGAAGCGGCGGCGGCCCATGCGCTGGTGATCGCGCTCGGCATGGCTGCCCTGTTCGCGATCATCTTCGTGGGCTTCGGCCGGCTGATCTTCGGCGCGCTGGGCGGCAGCGGCGGCGCACTCGACGGCGCCGAGGCCTTCGCCACCATCCTGTTCCTGGGCTGCGTCGTGCACTGGGTGGCCAATTCCATGGCCTCGGTACTGCGCGGCACCGGCGACATGAAGACTCCGGGCTATGCCCTGGTGGCGAGTGCGGCGCTGCAGATCCCTCTCACCGGCGCGCTGACGCTCGGCTGGTTCGGCCTGCCGGCGCTCGGCATTCGCGGACCGGCGGCGGCCGCGGTCATCTCCTTCGCCTTCGCCGCGGTCTGGATGCTGTCGCGGCTGACCGGCGCCGGGGCCACGCTGCGGCTGCGCTGGCCGGTCGACGGTTTCCGCTGGCGGGCATTCAGCGACATCCTGAAGGTGGGCGCCATCGCCTGCCTCGTGGTCGTGCTGACCAACGGCACGGTGCTGGTCGTCACCGGCCTGATCGGCCGCCAGGGCGACGCCGCCATCGCCGGCTACGGCATCGGCAGCCGGCTGGAATACATGCTGATCCCGATCAGCTTCGGCATCGGCGCCACGCTGACGGCGCTGGTCGGCACCAACATCGGCGCCCGCCAATATGCCCGCGCCCGGCGCATGGCGTGGACCGGGGCGCTGATGGCCGGCGCCGTGGCGACCGCGATCGGCCTCGTTGTGGCGATCTGGCCCGACCTCTGGCTCGGCCTGTTCACCAGCGATCCCGGCGCGCTCGCCTCGGGCCGGCACTACCTCAGCATCGTCGGACCCGTGTACGGCTTCTTCGGCCTCGCCATGGCGCTCTACTTCGCCTCGCAGGGTACCGGCGAGATGTACTGGCCGGTCGGCGCCAACCTCACCCGCATCACCATCGCCGCCGGCGGCAGCCTGCTCGCCCTCGACACTTTCGGCTGGGGTGTCTCGGGCCTCTATGCCTGCGTCGCCGCCGGCATCGTGGTCTTCTCGCTGGTGCTGGCCTTCTCGACCACGCGCCGGGCGTGGACCGGCTGAAGGCCAATTTTCAGACGCCAGTTGTCCAGGATCCGTCTGTCTGAAAATTCACAAATCAGCGGCCGGCCTGAACCGGACGATTCTTTTCAACGACGGCGCGAATCGCGGGCCTGTCTGACAATTCGCGCTGTCCCGGCCACGAAAAAGGCCGCTCCGGGCGAGTAACCGGACGGCCCGCGCTTTACACACGTCGCGGCGATGATATCGGAAATATTGCCTAAATTCTGCTAAAGTGTCAACTTTCTATTCGGTGGACCGACGCTATTTCCAGGGCGTCGGTGGCGGAATGGCGCACCGACCCTCGACATCGACCGTGGTGAAATCGGCCGGGCCCACGATCTCGAGATATTCCATGTCGGGCGAGTAATCGAAGCGATAGTGGCGGATGCCGGGCCGCTGTGGACACAGTCGCCCGCCTTCACCAGCTGGGCGATAACCTGGCCGTTGGTAGCGGCGGCGGCGCCGAGGTCGCGATAGAGGAAGAAATCGCGCTATCCGCCCGATTTGTATTTAGTGTCGCCTTCGGCGATATGCGAGAAGGCAGTGGCGATCACAGCCGCCGTGGCGGCACTTTGGGGCTTGGCAAGGGTGTCGACAGTCATGGCAACCTCCTGCAGAGATGCCATTGGCCGTGCAAATTTTGTGCCGCGAAAACGGGGCAGGCAGTGAAGAAGATCCTCATCATCGGCATCGGCGCCGGCGACCCGGACTACATTACCGCGCAGGGCATAAAAGCCCTGAACCAGGTCGACGTGTTCTTCCTGATGGACAAGGGCCGCATCAAGGGAAAGCTGCGGGACGTGCGCGAGGAGATCTGCCGCCGCCATATCGTGCCCGGCCGCCCGCACCGCTTCGTCGAGGCACCCAGCCCGCCGCGTGACCTCAAGCCCGCCGACTATCGCGCCTCGGTCGACGAGTTGAACGAAGCCAAGCAGGCGGTGTTCGCGGCGATGATCGCCGACGAAATGAAGGACGGCGAGACCGCCGGCATTCTGGTGTGGGGCGACCCCATGCTCTACGACAGCACCATCCGGAACATCGACGCGCTCATCGCCACCGGCCGGCAGGCGATCGACTACGAGGTGATCCCCGGCATCACCGCGGTGCAGGCGCTGGCTGCCCGCCACAGGATCCCGCTCAACCGCATCGCCGAGCCGGTGCTGCTGACCACCGGGCGCAGGCTGGCCGAGGGATTTCCCGACGGCATCACGAGCGCCGTCGTGCTGCTCGACGGCGAGGACACTTTTGAGCGCTTCGCCGACCCACAGCTCCATGGCGAGATGGAAATCTACTGGGGCGCCTATCTCGGGACGCCCGACGAGATCCTGATTTCGGGCAGGCTGAAAGATGTGGCCTCAGAGATCCACCGCCGCCGCGCCGAAGCGCGGCAGAGGAACGGCTGGATCATGGATACGTATCTGATCCGGAAGGTGAACGATGACTGAGAGGACCGGCGGTTGCGTCTGCGGTGCCGTGCGGTTCAGGACGACCGCCGAGCCGTCGCGCATCACGATTTGTCATTGCACCTGGTGCCAGCGCCGCACCGGCACGGCCTTCGGCACCGAGGTCGTCTTCAACAGCGACGAGGTCGAGATCACCGGGCAGGCCGTCACGCGCTACCGGCATGTTTCCGACGAAACGGGCCGATGGCTCGACCTGGAATTCTGCGCCAGGTGCGGCAGCAACCTCGGCTTCACCCTGGAGGCAGTGCCGGGCGTACGCACCCTGCCGGCCGGTGCATTCGACGACCCCGAATGGATCCGCGCCGACCGCTACAAGATACGGCACGTCTTCCTGCGCTCGAAGCGCGCGTGGTCGGACCTGTCGCCGCTCGTCGAGCAATACGAGGCGCACTTTCGCAAGTGACCCAGGCAGCTCTTCCTCCCCTCCCCCGCCAGGAGGAGAGGAACATGAACCTCACGCCGCCTGTCGCCGGCAGAAGCACGAGGCGCGCACCACCACCTCGGCGCGCGCCGATGCGAGGTCGAGACGCGCCTTGATCAGCGGCGCCTCGACTTTGTCGCCGCGGCGCGTCAGGCACTCATGCAGGCCGTGCAGGCTCCAGACATTTTCCAGGTGCTGGCAGGCGCGGCTCAGCTTGCCGTCGAAGCCGAGGTCGGCGCGGTAGACGGCCTCGGCCTCCGCGGCGTGGCCCTGCTCCAGCAGCAACGCGCCCAGCGCATGGCGGGAGGGCTGCATCCAGCCCCAGGGCTCGTCATAGGGCAGCGCATCCTCGAGCTCGACCGCGCGCCTGAGGTGGCGGAACGCAACGTCGTAATTGGCGCGACGGTATTCGAGCTCACCGCTCAGCATCTGCTCGGCGATGGCAAGCAGGTCGACGATGGTGTTGTTGTGCACACGCCTCGTATCGGGGACCCTGGCCGCCGCCGCGCGAAAAGCCTCGCGCGCCTTCTCGGCTTCGGCGATGTTGCCCAGGGTCGAATGGGCGACGCCCTTGGCGTAAAGCATCATCGCCGTCGTCGAGCAGTAGAGCGCGCGGTCCTTGGGCAGTTCCTGGTCGATGATCTCCTGCCACTTGCCGAACCGCACCAGCACGTGCTGCTTCATCGGGATGTAGCCTTCGATGAAATCGGCCATGGGCGGCGAGGGAATGCGCAGCAGTTCCTCGGGCGTGGTGTCGATGATCTCCTGCGCCGCTTCGAGCGCCGGCGTGTACTGGCCGAGGAACATGGCGCCGTAGATCACGAAATGATGGTTGTGGGTGCGGTAGAGCGCATAGACGTTCATCGCCCCTTCGCGCGCCAGGAACTTGCGGTCGGCTGCAACCGCCTTCTGATTGTAGACGACGACATCGCGGTAGTTGCCGCACAGCACGTCGATGTGGGTCGGCATGTGGATCAGGTGGCCGGCATCGGGCACCAGGTCGCGCAGCTGGTCGCCGGCGCGCAGCGCGCGCTGCGGGAAGGGCGACATCTCCATCAGGTGGACATAGAGATGCAGCAGGCCCGGGTGGGTCCAGGCGTCCGGCATGTCGCGAAAGGCGTTCTCGAGCAGTTCGACCGCCTCGGCGGTGCCGGCATCTTTGGCAACGCCGCCGGTCGTGAGGTCCCACATCTTCCAAGGCGTCTCGACCATGATGGCGTCGACAAAGACGCAGCGGACTTCTAGATCGTCGCTGTACTCGGCGAAGACCTTGCGCATTTCGCCGGTGAAGGCGTGGTCCCAGGCCGTTTGGTCCTCGATCGGATCGCGCTGCGGATAGCGCGCCGGCAGGGCGTTGATCAGCGCCTGCTCGACCGGCATGGCACCGCTCGCGTGCTTGAGTGCGTTTTGCATGGCGTCATAGGCGGCAGCCAGCGCCTGCGCCTTGCCGGCCGGGTCGTAGAGGTGCCAGGGCAGGTTGTAGTTGGGGCCCGCCGCATAGGCGATGCCCCAATGGGCCATGGCGCAGCCGGGATCGGTCTCCAGCGCCTTGCCGAAGCATTTGATGGCTTCCGCGTGATTGAACCCGAACAGCCAGTTGAGGCCGCGGTCGAACCAGAGCTGCGTATCGGGAGACTTGGTCGTGATGGCGCGGATGTAGGCGCCGAGATCGTAGTAAGCCATGTCATCCTCCTCTCGTCGAACGAACAGCGGCGTCCAAGTTCACATGAACCCAAGACGGCTTCAACGGCCCCCACGGCCGTCGCTATGTCGAAGCCGGCCACCACGGACAGATCTTCACCGTTCTCACAGGTAGCGCCGCAGCAGTGGCAGGGCGTGTTGAACACTGTGGCGGCCTTCGGCGATCGCCTCGCGCGCCCGGGTGAACTCCATCAGGCCAATGTTGCCCAGCCGCGGGACAAGCAGCACATGGGGCGGCTCGCCGGCAAGACGGGTGCGGGTGATGTGGTCCTGCATGATATTGAGGGAGTTGGCGAGGACGTCGAGATAGCCCGGCGCCGCCGCCCCGCGAGGCAGCGGGTCGGGCGCGATCTGCGCCACCTGTTCGGGCCGCGCACCCGGCAGTTGGCTCAGAATCCGCCTGAAGAGTTCGCTCGAAACGCGCGACGGAGCGCTCACTGCGGGCAGGCTCTGGGTCTTGTCGACGCGCCGCCCCACCAGATCGCCGTTGAGGTTTACGGCGATGATCACTTCCGCGCCGAGGGCACGGCAGACCGAGACCGGAACCGGATTGGAAAGGCCGCCATCCACCAGCCATTTGCCGTCGACCTGCGCAGGGCTGACGATCCCCGGCACCGCGATCGAGGCGCGTACCGCCTCATGAATCGGCCCGGTCTGCAGCCAGACCTCGCGGCCGCTCGCGAGGTCGGTCGCGACGGCCGCGTACCGTTTGGCGTAGCTCTCGATCGGCGCTTCGATGCCGAGACGCCGCAGAAGAGCGACGACCTGTTTGCCGTCGATCAACCCGCCTCCCGACAGTCGGACATCCATCAGGCGGACGACCTGGCGCCAGGTCGCCGTCTCCGCCCATTGCCGCAACTCCGCCAGCCGCCCGGCAACGTAAGCCGCACCGACCAGCGCGCCGATCGATGTGCCGCAGACGACGTCAGGCTCGATGCCGGCCTCCATCAAGGCATCGATGACGCCGATGTGCGACAGGCCGCGCGCCGAGCCGCTGCCGAGCGCGAGGCCGATTCTGGGATGTGCCATGGCCGGGATCATACAAAGACCCGGCGCCGATGGATACGAATCCGTCGTCGACCGGATCCGGGTCAAACGCGCTTGTTCGTCGCGGTGGTGCTTGGCATAAGCGGCTCTGCCTACCAACAGCGGGAGCGCGAGCATGAGCGACGCCAAAAAGATTTCGGGACTGCAGCTTCGCTCTCTGATCAGCAAGAGTGGCGACCTCGAACTGTCGCTGGCCAAGGTGGACATTGCCGAGCCCGGCCCGGACCAGGTCGTGGTCAGGGTCGAGGCGACGCCGATCAATCCGTCCGACCTCGGCCTGCTGCTGGGACCGGCCGACATGGCGAGTTTCAAGGCGAGCGGCAGCGGCGATGGCATCAAGGTCGCGGCCAAGGTGCCAGCCACTGCCCTGCCCTTCCTTTCGGCGCGATTGGGCGAATCGATGCCGGTCGGCAACGAGGGCGCCGGCACGGTGGTGAAGGCCGGCTCCTCGGAAGCCGCGCAGGCGCTGATGGGCAAGACGGTGTCGATGGTCGGCGGCTCGATGTACGCGCAGTATCGTCTGCTGAACGCCAGGGACTGCCAGCCGCTCCCGGCCGGCACGACCGCGGCCGAAGGCGCCTCGTGGTTCGTCAACCCGCTGACGGCACTCGGCATGACCGAAACGATGAAGCGCGAGGGCCATAAGGCGCTGGTCCATACCGCGGCCGCTTCCAATCTCGGCCAGATGCTGAACAGGATCTGCAACGAGGACGGCATCGGCCTGGTGAACATCGTGCGCAGCCCGGAGCAGGCGAAATTGCTCAAGGGCATCGGCGCCAAGCATGTTGTCGATTCGAGCGCCGCGAGCTTCACCGATGACCTGACGCAGGCGCTGGTCGAGACCGGCGCCACCATCGCCTTCGACGCCATCGGCGGCGGCAAGCTCGCCAGCCAGATCCTGACCAGCATGGAAATCGCGCTCAACAAGACCGCCAAGGAATACAGCCGCTATGGCTCGACCACGCACAAGCAGGTCTACATCTACGGCAGCCTCAACACCGGCGCGGTCGAGCTGAACCGCAACTACGGCATGGCGTGGGGCGTCGGCGGCTGGCTGCTCACGCCGTTCCTGCAGAAGATCGGACGCCCCGACCAGCAGCGCCTGCGCGAGCGGGTGGTCAATTCGCTGAAGACGACGTTTGCCAGCCACTACACCAAGGTGGTGTCGCTGCCCGAGGTGCTGGACCTCAAGAACATCGCCGCCTACGCCAAGCGCGCCACAGGCGAGAAGTTCCTGATCAATCCCAACAAGGCCGGTTAGAAAGTAGGCGGCAGACAGCCGTAAGCGGCGTAGGCTCCTTGTCTTCGGCCCGCATCGAGAGAACAAGCCGCCATGGACGTCGATAGCTGGATCCACGCGTTCCGGGAAACCCTGGTCAACATGGCGGACCAGTGGACTCTCTATCAGGCCGCGATCCTGGCACTGTGCCTGGCGCTGGCGTTCGTCGCCTCACATTGGCTCTCGCCCAGGGTCGAGGAACGTCTGCGCCGGATCACCGGCCAGCCGAAACTTCTCCGGCTTCTGGTCGTCGTGTCGCGGCGCATGCGCCTGATCTTCCTGGCGACGGCCCTGTGGATCGCCGTCGGCATAATGCGCGAGGTGACGTGGCCCAGTCACAGCTATTTCCTGGTGATCGCCGCCGAACTTGCGGCGGCCTGGGCGGTGGTCAGCATCCTGTCGCGCGCCATCCGCAACCGTTCCCTGAGCCGCGTCGTCGAAGTGGTGCTGTGGGTGGGCGTCGCGCTGGCAATCGTCGGCTGGCTGGACGATGCGAGAGATCTCCTCGACTGGGTCGGCGTGAGTATCGGCGACCGAAGGCTTTCGCTGCTGACGCTGTTGCAGGGTCTCGCTGCCCTCGGCACCGTACTATGGGCGACGTCGATAGCCGCGGCCGCCCTCGAGGCCCGACTGCGGTCGAACGATCTTCTGAGGCCGAGCGCCCAGGTGCTAGCGGTCAAGTTCTTCAAGGCGGCGATGATCGTCGCCGCGGTCGGCATCGCGCTCACTGCCATCGGCTTCGACCCGACGGTGCTTACGGTCTTCTCCGGCGCCTTCGGCCTCGGTCTGGCGCTCAGTCTCCAGAAAGTCACTTCCAACCTGATGAGCGGCGTCATTATCCTGATGGACCGCTCGATCAAGCCGGGCGACGTCATCCAGCTCGGCGAGACCTTCGGCTGGATCAATTCGCTGAAGGCGCGCTACGTCTCGGTGGCCACCCGCGACGGCGCCGAGTATCTGATCCCGAACGAGACATTCGTCACGGAGCGCGTCGTCAACTGGTCGCATACCGACCGCCGCGTTCGCCAGGACATCCGCTTCGGCGTCACCTACCGTTGCGATCCGCACGAGGTCCGCCGCCTCACCGCCGCGGCCGTGGCCAAGATCGAGCGGGTGATGGCGAACCCCAGTCCGGTGTGCCACCTGATCGAATTCGGCGAATCGTCTCTCAACTTCTCGCTGCGCTTCTGGATCGACGATCCCGAACAAGGCGTGACGAACGTCAAGGGCCTGGCCATGCTTGCCGTATGGGACACGCTGAAACAGAACGGGATCGGCATTCCCTATCCGCATCGCGAAGTGTTCCTGCACAAGAGCGAGTGACCGCAGGATTGCCGCGGTGGGCGACCACGCGACGCGATCTCTAGGGTCTTTCCGAACGACACAAACTCACCTCACCCTGAGGAGGGCGCGCAGCGCCCGTCTCGAAGGGTGGGAGAAGGGTCGGAACAATCATACTGTTGCCGATGCTTCGAGACGCTCGCTTCGCTCGCTCCTCAGCATGAGGTCTGTTCGTCATCCGGCCTGAGCGATTCGATCCTTGTCGGAAAGACTCTAGCCGGAGGCGTCAGCCACCAGCCGGTACTGCACGCGCATCATCGAAAGACGACGATAGAAATTCAACAGGTCGCGGACGGGGTTGGTCATGCGCTCATACCCCGACATGAAGGCCACGATGATGCCGATCTCCGTCCGACCTTCAATGGCGAGCCATCCGCCGACCAGCAGAATACTCAGGAGACCCAGACCGGTGATCAACTGGTTGAGCACCTTGGTTGCATTCTTGAGATTGGCGAAGCGAAGGCGCAGACCATAGATGCGGTCGACGAGAGCATCGGGTTCGGCAGCTTGGGCAGCTTCGTCGCGACCATCGCGGAGAACCGACTCGCCCAGCGAGCGCACGAGCGTAATCTTCGATCGGGACAGTCCGTTGAGGATGGGCTGAGCCAGGCCGACGATGACCACCGACGGCACGAGGAAGGCGATCGCGACCACCGCGATCAGGGGTTCTATGACCAGCATGTACGCCGCGATGCTGAGCACGGTGCCTGTCTGCAGCAACGGCAAAGAAATGCTTTCCGCGACGAAACCACCGACCTTCTCCGACTCGGACGAGATGATGGCCTGCGTCGTGCCTTCATCGATGCCGGTTTCGTGCGGCGCGTGATGGACGAACTTCTTGCGCAGCAAACGCGTGACTCCCTCGGCGATCCTGTACATGTAAATGTCGCGCACGAACTTCAAGCCGCCCTGCAGCAGCAGGACGGCGAGATACAATCCGCCGTAGGCCAACAGCAGTTCGACGCCGGAGCCGACCACGGCGTGATTGACGATCTGCCGCTGGAGCTCGAGCGGCACCGACGCCAGGGGAAAGAGCACCATCGTCAGCAGGCCGAGGCGGACCTGCTGCTTGCGGCTCACCTTGAGGACGTAACCATAAAGCGATGTCGACATGGGCCCGCCGGACCAGTCGCTCACCGAGGGCAGCACCGACCTGTAAAGCCGCGATAGCAGTGAAGCCACGGTGGTCAACCTCCTCTTGGCTGCAGCACGCGCCAGACTACATCGATCATATCGTCGTCACACCGGCGCCACGTGGCGAGAGCCCGGCCGCGTCGTGCCCGTAGAGCCAGTCCATGGCATCGAGCGAGCGGTCGCCTCCGTTGGCCATCGCAGCGTCACGTGCCTGCTGCTCGGGCCCGTCGGGCAAATGGAATCGGATGCGGTTGGCCGCACTCGCTTCCTGCAGCCGCGTCGCCCGCGGCTTGCGGACCTCCTCGTAGCACCGCAGCGCCCCGGGCACGTCGTCCGGCATCGCCTTCAGGAGCGAGGCCACGGCAGCGCCGTCCTCGATCGCCTGGGCGGCCCCCTGCGCCATCATCGGCAGCATGGGATGGCAGGCATCGCCCAGCAGCGCGACGCGGCCCTTGGTCCATGCCGACAAAGGCGCGCGATCGTGCAGCGCCCAGACGAAGGTTTCGGGGAACGCCGCGATCAGGCCGCGCACGGTGGGATGCCAGCCCTCATAGCGCGCCAGGACGTCGGCGACGTCGCCCTTGTCGGTCCATGATTCGTTCGTCCAGGTTCCGTGTTCCACGACGCACACCACATTCATCAGACGCCGGGCCGAAACCCAGTAGTGAACGCAGTGGGCGCCCGGCCCCATCCAGTTGTGCGACGCGACCTCAAGGTCGAGATGGGCGATGCGCTCGGCCGGCACCAGGCCGCGCCAGGCCACGCAGCCGGTAAAGCGCGGCTTTTCGAGCCCGAAGGTGAGCGCACGCACCCTGGAATGGATGCCGTCGGCGCCGATCAACAGATCGGCCTCGATCGAAAGGCCATTGTCGAAGCGCCCGATCACGCGCTCGCCCTTCTCCTCCACGCCGACCAGGCGATGGTCGGCGTGAGCCCGCTCCGTCGGCAATGCGTCGGCCAGCAGGGCGGCAAGATCGCCGCGGTGGAAATGGTAGTACGGAGCATCGAACCGCGCCTCGACCTCGGGGCCGAGCGGTGCGCGCTGCAGCGTGCGGCCATCGTCCCAACGCTTCTGGTGGACCGCAAGCGGGCGGACGCCGCATTTGTCCATTGCAGGCTTCAGACCAAGACGATGCAGCAGGCGCGAGGCGTTGGGACTGATCTGGATGCCGGCACCGATCTCGCCGAACCTCCGGGCCTGCTCGTAGACCTCGACGTCGAGGCCTGCTTCGAGCAACGCCAGCGCGGCCGAAAGGCCGCCGATACCGCCGCCAATGATGGCGATCTTCATGCCAGTCTCCCGTCGAGCACGCCACGCCACACCGCCGCGCCGTCGGCGCAGCTATTGCCGCGCCATGCGACGTGTGTGTCGGGCCGCACCAGCAGCAGCTTCGTCTCGTAGATCGCGGCCAATGCCGGCTCGTCGAGATAGACGACGTCAAGCGGCGCCGGCGCAGCATCGATCACGGCGCTGGGGTCGGCGCCACCGAAATGAAGCAGGGTGAACCACGGACCCAGCCGGTCGTAGAGCGCGCTGCCGTCGGACAGGAAGGTGCTTGGCAGACGCGCACCTGGCGCCGTGGTGGGCTGGTAGACCACGGGATCCCCCTCGACGCCGTCGTAGCGATAGCCGAACTCGATGCCCCAGCTCTCGTTCTCGGCATTGCCCAGCGCCGCAATAGCGCGGCCCAGCGCCTCGGGATCGCGTTCGCTCTGGTAGAGTTCGGCAACCTTCAGGCGCACGCCGGTGTGGCGTTCGGAGGCGATGCGGTTGCGATAGCCCACGGGCCGCCGCTCGCGTTCGTAGGACTGGAGCAAGCCCGGTGTCGCAAAGCCTTTTATGGCGGCGGCGAGTTTCCAGCCGAGATCGACGGCATCGCCGATACCCGTGTTCATGCCGTAGCCGCCGGTCGGGATGTACTGGTGCGCGGCGTCGCCCGCGAGGAAGACACGGCCGCCCTGGTAGCGTTCGGCCAGCAGAAGGTGCGTAAACCACGGGTTGGCGACCACGATTTCGCGCGGAAAGCTTTTGCCGGCGAAATCATCCAGCAGCCGGTGCGGATCGACCGACGCGGGATCGGCGCCCGGCGGCAGCCTGGTCTGCAGGGTCCAGGTTTCCTTGTCGTCCTGAGCGATGATGGTGCCTGTGGCCTTCTGGTAGTGCCAGGCAATGCCGAAAGCCTGCAGCAGGTCGCGCGCGTCGGAGCGGAAATGGACCATGAAGCGGTGGGCGACGGCAGCACGGCCCTCGAGCGCGACGCCGAGACGGTCGCGCACGACGCTCGTCCCGCCGTCGCAACCGGCCAGATAATCGCAGCGCACCGTCTCGATGGCGCCGGTCTCGACGGTTCGCAAAGTGACGGTGACGCCGGCCTCGTCCTGCTCGAAATCCTCGAACGCGACGCCCCATCGCGCATCGACCAGCGGATGATCGACGATGGCGTCGCGCAGCACCGGCTCGATCATCACCTGGCTCACCCGCATGGCGGGCTCGCGCGGCTGGGTACCGTCGTTGCGGCGCCGGATTTCCAGACGCTTCTCGGCGACGCTGGGATAACGGAAGCGATGCAGCTCGCGGCCCCCCGCCTCCCGGGCCAGCGAGGTGATCCAGGAGATGTCGAAGTTGTTCTCTTCCGGCACGGCCACAGTACGCAGCTTGTCCGCCACACCCAGTCGACGAAACAATTCCATCGAGCGGCCGTTGGTGATGTCCATCTTCGGATGTCGCGTGGTCGCGGGATTGCGTTCGACCAGCAGGCAGCGCACGCCAAACGAGGCAAGCGTGCGCGCCACCGTCATGCCCACCGGTCCGCCGCCGGCGATCAGGACGGGGACGTGCTTCATGTCAGGCGCGCTTCGCCGCCGCTTCCTTCTCCGCCATCTTCTGCTTCAGTTGCTCGGGCGTGAGCCGGACGATGTGTTCGTTCTGATGGCTGAAGATGTCGTACTTCGCGACATCGAGGTCTTCGAGCACGATCTCGCGATCAAGCACCTTCTGTTTCCACACCGCATGCTCGGCCTCGGCCGCGTGGAATTCAGGCATGACCTCGCTGGCGAAGAGTTCGAGCGAGGAGCAGATGTCCCGGTGGCTGGTCTTGCCGGCCTGGTTGAGCAGGATCACCTGATCGACCCGGCTCGCCTGGAACTGGCGCAGCTTGCGGCGAATGGTTTCGGGCGAGCCGATCAGGCCCGATTCGAGCGCCTTCTTCTCCTCGGGGCCGCCGCGCCATGCCTGGTACTCGTCCCACAGGTTCGACGTGCCCGGCGCATCGACGCCTTTGCGGCCGTAGTAGCTGAGGGCGAAGATGAAGAAGGTCCAGCCGGCGGCCTTGGCCTCGGCCTCCTCGTCGGTCGGGGCGCACATGAAGCCCGACACCATCGCGACGTTGGGATTGCTCGGGTAGTCGGCGAGCTTCTTCGAGTTGTCGAGCAGGTTGTTGTAATACTTGTGCACCCAGGCACGCGCCGCCTCGGGGGTCACGAAGGTGAATCCCAGCGCCCCCATGCCCCACTCGCCGGCCTTGCCGATGGTGGCAATGTTCGAACAGGCGACCCACAGCGGCGGGTGCGGCTTCTGGAACGGCTTGGGAACCACGTTGCGCGCCGGGAAATCGTAATACTCGCCGTGGAACTCCCAGCTCTCGCGGGTGAACATCGGGATGATGGCCTTCACCGCCTCCTCCCAGCGCTCGCGCTTGTCGCGGACCTTGATGCCGAACGGATGCAGTTCGGCCGGCCCGGCCGCCTCGCCCATGCCGAGTTCGACGCGTCCGCCCGACAGCAGATCGAGGGTCGCGACCTTCTCGGCGACGCGATGCGGGTTGTTGGTGGTGAGCTGAATGACGCCGTGGCCGAGGCGGATACGCTTGGTGCGCTGGCTGGCTGCGCCCAGGAACACCTCCGGCGCCGAGGAGTGCGAGTACTCCTCGAGGAAATGATGCTCGACCTCCCACGCATAGTCGTAGCCCAGCCCATCGGCCAGTTCGATCTGCGTCAGCGAGTCCTGCAGGAGCCGATATTCGCTCTTCGGTTCCCACGGCCGCGGCAACTGGTGTTCGTAGAAGATGCCGAACTTCATGCTCTTTCCTCTCAGGCCGCGACGCAGAAGGCCGCGATGCGGTCGACGATGGTGGGCACCAGCTGCGGCGGGAAATCGTGGCCCCACCCGGGAATGGTCTGGAGTTGCGCGCCCGGCACCAGCCTGGCGACGTCGCGGCCACACTCGACCGGCAGCAGAGGGTCTTCCTCGCCGTGCATGACGAGCGTCGGCACCTTGACCGTCTTCAGCAGCTCGACCCGATCGCCCGATGCGATCACCGAGAGATAGTGCCGGGCCGCGCCCTCGGGATACCAGCGGCGGTCGACGTTCTTCTCGACCAGGACGCGCAGCTCACCTTCCGGTGTCGGATACCCAGGACTGCCGATGGTCTGGCGCAGCTTCATGCCGTGCTTGACGAGCTGCTCGCGCGCCGGCCCCTCCGGCTGTGCCGTCAGCATCGCCAGCGCCTCGGGCTTGCCCGGCGGCAGGCCCGGCCGGCCGCTGGTCGAATAGATCGACACCATCGAGCGCGCCCGCGCCGCGTATAGTGCCGCCGCGATCTGCACGATCATGCCGCCCATCGAAGCGCCGACCATATGCGCCCTCTCGATGCCCAACACATCGAGCAGACCGATCGCATCGGCCGCCATGTCGCTCAGGACGTAAGGCGCATCGGGTCTCTCGCCCCTCATCGCCTTCATGACAGCAGCCGGAATGTTGGGCAGACCCCAGGAGCCGAAATCGCTCGACAGGCCGGTGTCCCGGTTGTCGTAGCGGATGACATGAAACCCACGGTCGGCCAGGCCCTTGAACAGCAGGTCGGGCCAGATCGTGAGCTGGGCGCCAAGCCCCATGACCAGCAGCAGTGCCGGATCATTCTTGTTTCCGACCGCCTCATACTCGATCTCGATGCCGTTGGCTTTGACTCGCGCCACGCTGTCACCTCCTTATTTCCGACGGGCCGCGACTGCCTCACCGAGCCACACCACGCGCGCGACCGCGGCGGCGAGTGCCGCCTCGTTCGAGACATAGGTGGATCGCGAATAGTAGGCAACCGGCGTCCACGCACCAGCGTCCTCGACGTCCCTACGGAATTCCTCGAACCCGAAACTGCCGTCGGGACGCCGGAACAGATCGATACACCGGTCATGCCGATCATTCTCGATACTGTCGAAAACGAGCCACGATGGTTCGATGCGCCTGGACATCCTGGTCAGTACCGCCCGCGCCGGGCTGCCCACCAATAGGCGAGCGGCTTGCGCCATGGACTCATCGTGCGACCAAGGGTCAACGCCGGCAGCAGGATCGGCAAGGCCACAAGATCAACCTCGCTCCGACCCGCCCGCGCGTCGGCGAGCAACGCATCGCGCTCGGGTCCCGGGCCCATCAACCAGGCGGCGCCGACGGCACGCGCTGCGGTGCGCGATGCGACGCCGCGGACGCCCAGTACGTCAAGCTGCAGGTCGGCCAGAGCATGTCCCGCCTTCATGACATCGAGCGGACCCTCGACCTCCTCCTCGCGGGCGTCGATCAGCGCCGTCAGCCGGTCGGCAGTCAGGCCATGCCGCCGCGATATTTCGCTCAGCGACTCGACGATGGGTTGCTCGCGGGGTTTTCCAGCTCCCACCGCCTCGGCCACCGCCTCCCGCCACCACTCGAGGCGGATACGGGCCAGCATCGGCTCCCGGGTCACGGTTCGGGTCCGGGCAAGTTCGTGGTCGAAGGCCAACAACGCCAACAAGCCGCGGCGCGCGGGCTCGGCCGCGAACAGAGCCGCCAGGAACCGGTCGCGGTCGGCGCCACGTACCAGATCGAGCACATAACGATGCGACGCTTCAGGGGCGGCATAGGACGTGATCATGGGGGATAAACATTCATCTGCGACCGTTGAACGCAGCCGGCCAGGAGTTTACACTGGCGTGCGTATAGATTCGCCAATGCCATCAACAAGATAAGGGGAATTCTTCATGGGTGCCATCTTCACATCGCCAGGGCGTACCGTGGCCGCCGGGGTCGTGTTGCTCATCGCCATCGTGGTCGTGTTCGGTCTGGTCACCGGCCAGATGACTCATATTGACCATGCTTGGTCGACAGCCGCCATGGTCTGGCTGCATGTGATCAGCGGTGTGATGTGGATCGGCCTGCTTTGGTACCTCAACTTCGTTCAGGTGCCGACCATGCCAACCATCCAGCCCGTCGAGCATCGGGCGGCCATCAGCAAGTTCATCGCGCCGAACGTCCTCTTCTATTTCCGTTGGGCCGCCCTTGCCACCGTCGTTACCGGCCTGCTGGTGGCATGGATGAACAACTACATCGTCGATGCGCTGACGTTTCGTCCAGGCTTCATCATGATCGGCACTGGCATGTGGATGGGCCTGATCATGGCATTCAACGTCTGGTTCATCATCTGGCCGAACCAGAAGAAGATCCTGGGCATCGTTGAGGCGACAGCCGAGGAGAAGGCCGCCGCCGCCAAGCCGGCGCTCTACGCCAGCCGCTTCAACACCATGTTCTCGATCGGCATGCTCTATTGCATGGTGATGTACCGTTTTCTGCCGGTCTGAGCGCCAAATCTACCGAGATTGAGACGGGGCCCTCGCGGGCCCCGTTTTCTTTTGCTGCTTCTCATTTCGAATCGGCCGCCTCGGTCAACGAAAGAACATTCCCGTCGGGATCATTGAACCATGCGACCCGGGCTCCGGACGGCGCGGTCCACACGCCCGCGCCATCCTGGTCGAGAAAGCCGTACCGTTCGAACACGACACCCCGCGCCTGCAGATCCCCGACAACCTCGTGGATGCCGGTTACGCTCCACCCAAGCACAGTGTGCGGCCGTGGATCTAAACGCTGTACCTTCTGCAAGCGCAGCTCGAGCCCGTTCGCACAAAATACAATTGCATACTCATCTTCCGATACGAGCGTCAGGCCCAGCACCCGCCGATAGAACTGGCATGCTCTCTCGCCATCGACTGTCGCCGCAAAAGCAATGAGGGGAAAAGTATCGAGCATTGGTCCACACTCGCTTTTCAAGGGCGTCGGGACAGGGCAAGACCCAAGCCAGCACCGATCAGTAGTCCGCCGGTCAGCCTGTTGCGCAGCCGCGTGCACATCCCAAGCAACGCCCGCATACGCCCGGCAAGGATGGCGCACACCCCGTCGAGCACGACGGCGACAGCGAGGAATGTCACGGCCAGAAGCAGGAGCTGTTCCAGCGCAGTCGGGCCCGGCGTCACGAACAGCGGCAGGAAGGCGCCGTAGAACAGCAGGGTCTTGGGATTGGTAAGGCCAACCAGCAAGCCGCGCACATAGATGACCCTTGCGGAGCGGGCCTGCGGCACAATTCGGGTCAGATCGACGGCGGGCGACCGCCACGCGGCGATGCCCAGCCACACGAGATACGCCACCCCCAACCAGCGCAACCACTCGAAGCTCGCGGCCAGGAAATTGAGCACCGCCGACGCACCCAGCACGGTGAGGGTAAGTTGCACCACCTCAGCGCTGCTCGTGCCGGCCACGGTCAGGAGTCCGAAGCGCGTGCCGTGGGCGACGCTGTTGGCCACGATCAGGGCCACATTGGGACCGGGGATCGCGATCAGTACGGCGCAAGCGGCCACAAAACCCAGATAAAGGTCGAGCGACATGACCGTTGGCTACAGCGGAATCAGCGCCGCCGCTACCCGCCGGCTCTCGGCCAGCAGGACATTGTAGATCCGGCAGGCCGAACCGGTGTCGACGACTTCGAGCGCGAGGCCCGCGGCCTTCAGCACCGCACGAAGGTCCGGCGGCACGAAGATGGCGCGCGCGCCGCAGCCCAGCACCAGGAGCTCGGTCGGTGTCGGCGCTACCTTCAGCGTTGCAAGCCCCTCCAGCGACAGGTCCTCGGCGCGGGTAACGTTCCAGGCGGTGGTGCCAGTCGGAGTCACGAGCACCGGGGAGTGCCATTCGCGATCGCTGATCAGGAACCGGCCGGGACCGTAGCTCCGGATGACCTGGACCTGAGCCGGGTCCGGCGCCGGCAGGGTCTTGTCGCCGGGCGGCCCGCCGCCAGTGCCGGGGCGCGGCGGGATCACGCCTTGGCCTTGACCGCCTCGTCATCGGCCGGCCGCAGCTGGTCGGGGCGCAGTTTCAGATAGACCAGAGCTGCGCAGGCAATCCAGACCGACGAGTAGGTGCCGACGATGACGCCCCACAGCATGGCAACCGAGAAGCTGTAGAGCACCGGGCCGCCGAACAGGACCAGCGCCGACACCGCCACGAACACCGTGCCCGAGGTCATCAAGGTGCGCGACAGCGTCTCGTTGATGCTGAGGTTGAGCAAATCGACCAGGCTGAGCTTCTTGTATCGCCGCATGTTCTCGCGCACGCGGTCGAAGATCACGACCGTGTCGTTGATCGAGTAACCGGCGATGGTCAACACGGCGGCAAGCGCAGTCAGGCTGAAATCCAGCTGCAGCAACACGAAGATACCGAGCGTCGAGATCACGTCGTGCAGCATGGCGATCAGGGCACCGACACCGAACTGCCATTCGTACCGGAACCAGACATAGAGCACGATCGCCGCCATGGTCGCGAGCACCGCCCAGATGCCGCTCTGCATCAGCTCGTCGCCGATCTTGGGGCCGACCGCTTCGGTACCACGAATCTCGTAGTTGGCGCCGATCGCGTCCTCAACCAGCTTGATCGCCACCTGCTGGCACCATTCGGCGCGCTGCTCAGGCGTCATCTCGACCTTGGTCGTAGGCGTCGCACCGCGCGGCAACTGGCGTTCGACGAGGGTGAGCCCGATGCGGCTCACCGCGTCGCGCCAACTGCCGCCATCGAGCGCCGCTGGCGCGGTGAGCTCCACGTCACCGGAACCGGCCGGCCCCGGCTTGACCTGCCACCCGGCGCCTGCCCGATTGGTCATCACCCGTTGCGCCCCGGCCACGCACCGCGCGTCGCCGTCCTGGCGTTGAACCCGGATCAGCACGGTACTCGGGTCACCGAACTCCTGCAGAGCCACTTCGCCGACTCCAAGCGCTCCCACCGTGGCGCGCAACGCATCAAGCTGGGCCGGGCCCTGCTTGGCACGCGCCTGGATGGCAATGCCTCCCCTGAAATCGATGCCGAAATTGAGCCCGACGAAAACCATGCCGAGGATGGACACGACGTTGATCAGCGTTGACAGGATGAGCGCCGCCTTGCGCTGACCGAGGAAGTCGAACTTCTTCTTGAACGCGAACAGGTGAACGGGCTTCCACATGACGGCGCCTCAGATCACAAGTTCGGTGGGACGCCGCCAGCGCACCCAAACCGAGAGCACCATGCGGGTGAAGATCGTCGAGCTGAACATCGACGTCAGCAGGCCCAGGGACAGCGTGGTTGCGAAACCACGGATCGGCCCCGAGCCGAAGCCGAACAGCAGGACAGCCGCGATCAGGGTCGTGAGGTTGGCGTCGATGATCGCCGACATGGCGCGCTCATAGCCGGTGGCGATGGAGCTGAATGCCGAGCGACCGAGCGCCTTTTCCTCGCGCACGCGCTCGTAGATCAGCACGTTGGAATCGACGGCCATGCCGACCGTCAACACCAGGCCGGCGATGCCCGGCAGGGTAAGTGATGCGCCAAGGATCGACATGCCGGCGAATACCATGAGCAGATTGACCAGCATGGCGAGGTTGGCGAAACCGCCGAACACCGGGCCATAGGCAACCAGCATGAAGACGGCGACCAGCGCCGTTCCGAGCAGAGCGGCGATGGTGCCAGCCCGGATGGCATCTGCACCGAGGTCGGCGCCAACGGTACGCTCCTCGATGATGGTGAGTGTCGCCGGCAGGGCGCCCGACCGCAACAACAGCGCCTGCTCCTGGGTCTGCTGCGTGGTGAAGCTGCCGGTGATGATGCCACTACCGCCGCAGATCGCGCTTTGCACCACCGGAGCGCTGATGATCTCGCCATCGAGCTGAATGGCCAACCGCTTGCCGATGTTGGCCCGCGTGGCGGCGCAGAAGGCACGGCCGCCCACCGAGTTGAAGGTGAAACTGATGATCGGGCGACCGCCCTGCTGTTGCTCGAAGGTCGCCCTCGAGTCATCGAGATCCTCGCCGCCAACGACCACGCGCTTCAGCACCGGCAGGCACTGCGGCTGGTAGCGCCGGCAGATCTGCTCCGGCGTCAGTCGCGGGTTGGCGCTCTGGATTTCCTCGAACGCAGTGGGATTGGCGCGCCGCAGGTCCTGCATGCCTTCGCGCGTCGGCACCAGGTAGGTGGTGGGCGGCAGCGCCGCCGGAATGTTCTGGCCGGCCGCCGCCACGTCCTCGTTCACGAGATGAAACGCGAGCTTGGCGGTCTGGTTGATCTTGCGCTTGAGGTCGGAAGTGTCCTTGATGCCCGGCACCTGCAACAGGATGCGTTCGTCGCCCTGGCGTACGATGGTCGGCTCGATCGTGCCGGTCTCATCAACGCGGCGGCGCAAGATCTCGATCGATTGATCGATCACTTCCCGCTTCCGGCGGAACAGCTCCTGCTCTGAATAGGCGATACGGATCGTGTCGCCGGCTCCCGATACCGCAAGCGACGGATCGAGCGCGCGGATTCCCTCGATCGCCTTGGCGCGCTGCGCTTCGTCGCGCAACGTGACGACCACCGCGCGGCCGGCCTCGACATTCACGTCCTTGAAGCCGACCTGCTGCTTGCGTAGGTCAGCTCGGACCGAATCGGAGAGGTTGGTCAGACGCTCGTTCAGGACGCTGCGCAGGTCGACTTCCAGCAGGAAATGGGCTCCGCCGCGCAGGTCGAGGCCGAGATTGATCCGGCTTTGCGCGTACCAGCCCGGCAGCACGTCGAGAGCGCTGGCAGGCAGCAGATTGGGCAGTGCGAACAGTCCCGACAGCACCGTGATGGCGATGATGACGATGGTCTGCCAGCGCGGAAGATTGAGCATCCCGACCTACTTCAGTTCTTCGCGATCCGGCTATTTCCTGCCGAACAGGCCGCCGAGCAGGCTCTTTCGTTCCGTCGCCGGAGGCGGGGGCGGCAGCATCGGCTTGTCATCCTCGTCGGAATCCTTGGCGCCGCGCACCGATTCGCCGCGAGTCAGAATGTCGGTGATGGTCTGCTTGACGATTCGGACCCGCAGGCCATCTGCAAGTTCCACCTGCAGCTCGTTGTCGGAGATCACCTTGGTGACCAGGCCGATAATGCCGCCGCCGGTGACGATACGGTCGCCGCGCTTGACCCCGGACAGCATCTCGCGTTGGGCCTTAGCCTTGGCCTGCTGCGGGCGAATCAGCAGGAAATAGAACACGACAAAGATGAGGATCAGGGGGAACAACTGGACGAGGAAATCCCCGCTGCCGCCGCCCGTCGCCTGTGCCCACGCTGGGGAAATTAACATCTTCTGCTCCTGATCTTCCGGCCGTCGAAAAAGCGCGCGGACTATAGCGGCCCGTGCCCGCTTTGCAATGCAAGCGCGGGACGATAAGGTCGCCCCCTTTCTCGCGGCCGGCAATGATGGATCAAGACCTTAAAGCGACACTTTCACGTATTGCCGAAGCGCTCGACCGGCTGGCTCCGCCTGCCCCGCCCAGCGCCGACATCTCCTCGGCCGAGGCCTATGTCTGGCACGCCGCCGGCCACCGGCTCGAGGCCGTAGCCAAGGTGAACCGGGTCAATCTCGACCTCCTGATGGGCATCGACCGCCAGAAGGAGACCCTGCTCGAGAACACACGCCGGTTCGCCAAGGGCCTGCCGGCAAACAACGCGCTGCTGTGGGGCTCGCGCGGTGCCGGCAAAAGCTCGATCGTCAAGGCCGTCCATGCCCATGTGAACGGCGAGCTCGGCGGACCACCGGGGCCGCTGGCGCTGGTCGAGATCCATCGCGAGGACATCCCGTCCCTGCCGTCTCTGCTCTCGCGGATCCGGGATTCGGCGCGCCGCTTTCTGGTGTTCTGCGACGACCTCTCCTTCGATGGCCAGGACGCCGCCTACAAGTCGCTGAAAGCCGTGCTCGAGGGCGGCATCGAGGGCCGGCCGGAGAACGTGGTTTTTTACGCCACCTCCAATCGCCGCCATCTGATGCCGCGCGACATGATCGAGAACGAACGCTCCACGGCGATCAATCCATCGGAGGCGGTCGAGGAAAAGGTCTCGCTGTCGGACCGGTTCGGACTATGGCTGGGCTTCCACAATGCCGATCAGGACACGTTCTTTGCGATGATCGAGGGCTATGCCGCCCACTACAGGCTCAGCGTTCCGGCCGAGGGATTGCGCAAGCAGGCGATCGAGTGGTCGGTCACGCGCGGCTCCCGCTCGGGCCGCGTGGCCTGGCAGTTCATCCAGGAAGTGGCGGGCCAGCTCGGCAAGAAACTGGACTAACTTTGGAGGAGCGGCGGTGAAGGGGCCCGAAGACGTGCTGTTCTCGCCGGCCGTCAAGGCCGAGCAGATCCGTCTTGGGTCGCGGGCTGCGTTCGAGGGCCGCGACTGGAAATCGGAGATTACCGAGGATCTGCGGCAATTCCTCACCGCCATCGACACCTTCTTTTTCGCGACCGCGAGCGCCGACGGGCGCCCCTATGTCCAGCACCGCGGCGGACCTGCGGGTTTCCTCAAGCCGATCGGCAGCCACATGCTCGCGTTCGCCGATTTTGCCGGTAACCGGCAGTACATTTCGCTCGGACATCTCAGGGAAAACGACCGCGCCCACATCTTCGTACCGCATTTTGCGACCCAACAGCGGCTGAAGCTGTGGGGCCGCGCGCGCGCGGTCGAAGGCGATCTCGAATTGATGGAGCGGCTGGTCGACCCGGCTTACAAGGCACGACCCGAGCGCGCGATCATCTTCACGATCGAGGCGTGGGACATCAACTGCCGCCAGCACATCGTGCAACGCTACAGCGAAGCCGAGATCGCGCCGGCCATCGATCAGCTCACGCAGCGGATCAAGGAACTGGAAAGCGAAGTCGGACGGCTCAAGTCTTCTTCGGGCGCACGATCTTGATCGTCGAGGTGGCATGAACGATCAGGCGACCCTTCTCGTCCTTGAGGTCGCCGTCGAGGAACCCGACCGAGCTACCCCAACGCATTACGCGGCCTTCGGCGATCACCACGCCCGGCCCCATGGCTTCGAAGAAACTGATCTTGAGTTCGAGGGTCGGCACCGCCACCGCCAGCTTGCCCTTTACCATGGCCGCGTGGGCCATCGCGGTGTCGACCATACCGGTGAGGAAGCCGCCTTGGCAGATGCGACCGTTCGAATGACAGAAGGCGGCTATGATCTCGAACCGGAACCGGCAGATGCCGCGTTCCGAATCAACATCGATCAGCCCGCCGCGAAGCGTCTTCACCGGATCGGGCGAATTGGCCCGCAGCAACCGCGCCATGTCGGCGTCGTTCATCGACTGACCGTCGATATGACCGAAATCGGGATGAGCGGAATTCATGGAGCACGGGCCATCGCGGGCCGGACTATACAGAACGCGCGTCGGCCCGCACCTTTTCCAACAATCGTATGAGTGTGCGAATTTCGGCGGTCGAAAGACTGGACGCTATGCGCTTTTCGTGTGCCCCGACCAGACGGGTGAAACGAGCAAGCGCCTTGCCCCCTGACGGTGTCAGCGCCAACGCATGGGTACGTCCATCGGTAGGCGAATGCCGCCGCACCAGCAGGCCACGCGCCTGCAGACGATCGAGAATCGGCACCAGGGTCGAACGATCGATACCCAGCGCCCGTGCCAGCGCCATCTGGCTGAGGCCGATGTTGCGTTCCACGAGGACCATCAGGCCGAACTCTCCGGGTGTCAAAGCGGCACCCGCAGTCGCGAAGGTGGAGGCGAAATTGGCAAACACCGCCGACTGGGCGCGGCGCAGAACATAGCCCAGCAACGTCGGCAACACGCCGCGATCCAATTTCGTGGCGAGGCCCGGAGAGGCAGTCTTGGCGGGTAGACGACCCATGTCGCGAGTGGTAAACGGAGATTGTTTGGGGATCAAACAAATTATCGCCGATATTTCCCGATGAGCTTCAAAGTCCGCATCTCCCAAGCCGACCGCACCATCGACGTGCCGACCGGCGCCACCATCCTGGAGGCGGCTCTCGACGCCGGCATCTCCTATCCGTTCGGCTGCCAGTCCGGCAACTGCGGCGCCTGCAAGTCACATCTGGCCAATGGCGAGGTGATGATGGAAGGCTATTCCGAGTTCGCGCTCTCCGACGAGGAGAAAGAGCGTGGCCTGATCCTGGCATGCCGCGCCGTGCCCTGGGGGGAATGCGAGGTCGCCTGGCTCGAGGAGGATGACCTGATCGTCCATCCCCGCCGCGTGCTCGCCTGCAATGTGGTCGGACTCGACGACGCCACGCACGACATCAAGCGCGTGCGCCTGGAAATCGTTTCGGGCGGCCCTTTCGATTTCTCCGCCGGCCAGTTCGCCTCCGTCACCTTCGACGGCTGTCCGCCGCGCGACTATTCGATGGCCAACCTGCCAGGCGACCCGATCCTGGAGTTCCACATTCGCCGCACCGCAGGCGGCGCCACCAGCCTCCATGTCGCCGAACGGCTCAAGGTGGGTGACAGGGTGCGGGTCGAGGGACCGTTTGGCGTCGCGCATCTCAGGGAAGCCCACCGCGGTCCGATCATCGCGGTAGCCGGTGGATCGGGCATGGCGCCGATCAAGGCGATCGTCGAACGCGCCCTGCAGAAGAACCTGCCACAGCATATCTATTGCTACTTCGGGGTCCGTAGCGAACGCGACCTTTACCTACACGATCACTTCACCGCTCTGACGGCCAAGCACAAGAACCTCCACTTCATTCCGGTGTTGAGCGATGGCGACGGCATGACCCACCGCTGTGGACTGGTTCACGAGGCGGTGGCTGCCGACTTCGACGAGGTCGACGGCTGCAAAGCCTATCTCGCCGGACCGCCGGTCATGGTCGAAGCCGCGACGCAACTGTTCGAGCACCGGGGCATGCGGCGGATCGATATCCACGCCGACGCCTTTTACACGGCGGCGGAGATGGCCAGCGCCAACAGGAAGACGGGAGCGGAATTATGACGGGCCTTCTCGAGGGACGGGTGGCGATCGTCACCGGCGCCGGCCGCGGCATCGGCCGCGCCATCGCCGAAGCGCTCGTGGCCGAAGGCGCAAACGTCATCGTCGCCGACAACGGCGCCTCGATCGCAGGCGAAGGCGGTGACCCCAACGTGGCGCGCGACACGGCGAAGGCATTGGGCGATGGCGCCGTCGCCTTCAGCGAGAGCGTCGCCTCGCCCGGAGTTGCCAAGCAACTCGTCGATCTGGCGGTGAAGAATTTCGGCGGCATTGACATCGTCGTGAACAATGCCGCCATCCTGCGCGACGCTTTCGTCTTCCGCGCCGATCCTGGCGATTGGGATGCGGTGATCCGCACCAATCTCTCGGCCGCGTTCTATCTGATCAATGCCGCGTCGGGCGTCATGCGCGACCAGTCCAAGTCGGGCCGCGGCGGCAAAGACGGTTACGATTGGGGCCGCATCGTCAACATCGTCTCCTCGGCCGGGCTCTACGGAAATCTCGGCCAGGCGGCCTACGCCAGCGCCAAGGCCGGCTTGCTCGGCCTCACCCGCGTCGCCGCCATGGATCTGGCGCGGGCGCAGATCACGGCCAATGCCATTGCGCCCTTCGCGCGCACCCGCGTGACGGACATCATCCAGCCCGCCAACGAGGCACAGAAAACCTACAAGGAACGCGCAATGAAGATCGGCGCGCACCATGTCGCCGCCGTCGTGACCGCGCTGTGTTCGCCGGCGGGCAAGGCGATCACC
>CALDNT010000054.1 GCA_937915145.1 uncultured Reyranella sp. | reverse complement strand
GGCGGCGGCCGGAGCGCGCGTGCTCGGCAATGGCGGCAACGCCTTCGACGCTGCAGCGGCAACGGCGGCGGCCCTCAACGTGGTCGAACCGTACATGTCAGGCCTGTCCGGCTGCGGCATCGCGACCTGCTATGTCGCGAACGAAAAGCGCGTGCGGTCGCTCGAATTCATGACGCCGATCCCGCGGAAGTTCCCTCTCGACAAGCTCAGCAACCGCAATCAGCTCCAACGCGGCGCCCTGGCTGTCGGTGCGCCCGGCAATCTCGCCGGCTGGTGTGAGATGGTGAGCGCTTACGGCCGCAAGAAGCTGCCCGAGCTGTTTGCCCCGGCGATCGCGATTGCCCGTGACGGTTTCGGCTTGATCGAATTCAACGTCGAGGAGATCTCCGGTGTCACATCGGAGCTCAGAGGCCATGCCAAGCTCTATCCCGAATGGTCACGCGTCTATCTCGACGGTATCGCTGGCAGTCGGCCGGCGCTCGGCGCCGTGCTGAAACAGCCCGATCTCGCCGCGACGCTCGAAGCCCTGGCCAACGAAGGCCCCGGACTGATGTATGGCGGCGCGCTCGGCCGGAAAGTTCTGGAGCGGCTCGCCGAACTGGGCGGCTGCCTCACCATGGATGACCTGATGGAGGTCAAGGCGGCATGGGTCGACCCGGTATCGGTCGCCTATCGCGGCCGGACCCTGCATGTGCCGCCACCGCCCTGCGAGGCTTTCCAGGTTCTGTTGACCCTGCGCATCCTTGAGGGCTTCGATCTGGCCGGGATGCCGCGCAACGGCGTCGAACATGTCGACACCGTGCTGCGTGCCATCCGCATCGCCGCCGGCGTGCGTATCAACAACGGCGTGCCGTCCAGGCAGAAGCTGGCCGAACTCCTCTCGGACACCCATGTCGAGAGCCTGCGGGCCCGGGTGCGCGACGGCCAGCCGATCGCCGGCCCGACCGAGCAATGGACGGGAGCGCCGGCCGGTGGCTCCAGCGAAAGCCACACGACGTCGTTCTCGATCGTCGACAGCGACGGCAACATGGTTTGCCTGACGCAAAGCCTCGGCAGCGTATTCGGGTCGGGCATCGTCGTGCCCGGCACCGGACTGTGCTTGAACAACTTCTTCTACTGGGCCGATGTCACCCCCCAGAGCCCCAACCGCGTGAAGCCGGGCGACATACTCCCGGTCTGCATCGCGCCCTCGATCGTGACGCAGGACGACAGGCCCGTCCTGGCACTCGGCACACCCGGCAGCTACGGCATCCTGCAGACCCAGCCGCAGGCCTTCGTCCAGCACGTCGATTTCGGCCTGCCGCTGCAGCAGGCGATCGAAGCGCCGCGCGGCCGCCTGACCGATGGCCGCGCAGTGTTGCTTGAGGCCCGCATCGAGGCCGACGTCCAAGCCGAGCTACGCCAACGCGGCCATGAGGTCCAGGGCGGCCCCGACTGGACGATGAGGGTGGGTGGCATGCAGGGCGTGGCGGTTGACCCGGAGACCGGCGTGTTCACCGGCGGCGCCGATCCGCGGCGCGATGGATACTGTGTGCCGGTCTGACGGACGTCCGGTCACGTCCGTTTACCTCGGCCTGCATGTCGGCGAGGTGTTCTACGGCAACATCGGCACCACCGACCGGCTCGATTTCACGGCCGTCGGCCCGGCAGTCAACGAGACCAGCCGGATCGCCTCGATGTGCCGCTCGGTCGATCGGCCGGTCCTCCTGTCGTCGGCATTCGCCGAGACGCTGCCAGCCGCCGAGCGCGCCAAGCTGGTTTCGGTCGGCCACTTCGCCCTGCGCAGCGTCGGCCGCGCCCGCGAGCTGTTCACCCTGGATCCGGCACTGGTCTGACCTCTTGGATGCCTGTTGGCGGGCCGCCGGAATACCGCCGTCTGGCCGCCCAGCGGCCGCCGGACGGCGGGTACCGTAAAATATCATGCAACCCGTCTTGCGCGCTTTCCTTCGCGGTGCCTACCATGGACGCAATCATCAGCCGTCCAATGTGGCGGCAGTCCTTGGGAGGACAACATGGCCAAGACGAAGCGTCGTAGCGTGCTCAAGCTTGCTGGCGGCGCTGCCGCCGCGTCCATGGGCGGCATGGCCGCCATTCTCGCCACCGGCCGCATGCCGGCCTTCGCCCAGCAACGAACGGTTCACTGGCTGAAGTGGGTCGACTTCGTGCCGGCCACCGATGCGCTCCTGAAGAAGGAAATGATGCCGGAGGCCGAAAAGGCGCTGGGCATCAAGATCAACCTCGAGACCGTGAACGGCAACGATCTACAGCCGCGCATTACGGCCGGTATCCAGTCGGGCTCCGGCGCCGACCTGATCATGTCGTTCAACAGCTACACCCACCTCTATGCCAACAGCGTTGTCGACGTCTCGGAGATCGCCGAGGAAGTCGGCAAGCGCGAAGGCGGCATCCTCCCGTACGCAAAGGCGATCTGCAGCAATGGCAAGATCTACATGGGCATGCCATGGGCGGTGATCGGCGGCATGGTCGCCTACCGCAAGTCATGGTTCGACGAAATCGGCGTCAGCAAGTTTCCCGACACCTGGGACTCCTATCGCGAAGCCGCCAAGAAACTGAAGGCCAAGGGCCGGCCTTTCGGCCAGACACTGGGCCACACTTTCGGCGACGCTCCGGGCTTTACCTATCCGTATCTATGGTCATGGGGCGGCAAGGAGGTCGAAGCCGACGGCAAGACCGTGGTGCTGAACAGCAAGGAAACAATCGAGTCGGTCAAATTCATGCAGGGCCTGTGGAAGGACGGCATGGACGAAGGCGGCCTCGCCTGGGATGACACCAACAACAACCGTGCGTTCCTGTCGCAAACCATTTCCGCGACCCTGAACGGCGCCTCGATCTACATCGAGACGCTACGCAAGCCCGATCAGTACAAAACGGAAAAGGGCACGCCGCTGAACAAGGATATTCTGCACGCGCCCCTGCCCAAGGGACCGGCGGGGCAGTTCGGCTTCCACCTGCTGCAGTCGAACATGCTGATGAAGTATTCGAAGAACCAGGAGGCCGCCAAGGACTTCCTCAAGTGGATTCACACCGAGGCGAACTACAGGAAGTTCTTCGAATCGCAGAAGGGCTTCGCGACACCATGCACCGCCAAGTGGGAATCCGACAAGCTGTGGGACGTCGATCCGGTGATGACGCCCTACAAGGTAGCGGCCCGCCTTGGCCAGGCCATCGGCAACGCCGGACCGCCCGACGCCAGGGCCCAGGAAGTCCTTTCGAAGTACATCATCACCGACATGTACGCCAAGGCGGTGCAGGGCATGCCGGCCGAGGAAGTGGTCAAGTGGGCCGACGCCGAACTCAAGAAGGTCTACACCTGAGTTTGGGTAGCCACGTCTAGGGTAACCCGTCCATGGCGGTGACAGCACTTTCGGCGGCGGAGAGCAGACGGCTCTCCCCGCGGTTGCGTAAGCTTGAGGACGAACGATGGCTCGCGTTGGCTCTCCTGACGCCAACCGCGATCCTGCTCGGCCTGTTCATCGCCTACCCTTTTTTCCAAGGCGTCCTGCTCTCGCTCAGTAGCGCGCGCGTCGGCGATCCCGGCCATTTCGTCGGGTTGAAGAATTTCCACAAGATATGGAACGACAGCATCTTCCATACGACGATGTGGAACACGTTCTGGTACACGGGCGTGACCACGGTGTTCAAACTGGCGCTCGGCCTGTGGCTAGCGATCCTGCTGAACCGGCATTTCAGGGGCAAGGCGCTCGTCCGCGCTTTCATCCTGCTGCCGTTCATCATTCCGACGGTGCTGTCGACCTTTGCATGGAAGTGGATGTTCGATCCCACCTTCAGCGTCATTAACTGGACGCTGTTCCAGCTCGGCCTGATCACCACGCGCATCAATTGGCTGGGCGACCCCGATCTCGCCATGACCTCGATCATCGTCGTCAACATCTGGCGCGGCGTGCCGTTCTTCGCCATCACGCTGCTGGCCGGCCTGCAGACGATCAGCCCCGAGCTTCACGAGGCGGCCGCCATCGACGGCGCGCGCCCGTGGCAGCGCTTCTGGCACGTCACCTGGCCGCTGCTCATGCCGGTCACGCTGGTGGTGGTGCTGTTCTCGGTCATCCAGACCTTCGCCGACTTCCAGCTGGTCTACGTCATGACCGGCGGCGGCCCGGCCAACGCCACCCACCTCTTCGCCACCTATGCCTACCAGCTCGGCATCGGCACCGGGTTGCTGTCCGAGGGTGCCGCGATCTCGCTCGCGATGTTCCCGTTCCTCTTCGTCATCGTGGTCGTGCAGCTGCTCTACATCCGCCGGGTTGAAACCCGATGAGCCCGGAGGTCCGCCGGCCATGATCGAAGGCGCACTCTGGAGGCGATGGGTCTTCTACAACATTCCGCTGATCCTGTTCGTCTTCGTCCTGCTGTTTCCGTTCTACTGGATGATCGTGACGACCTTCCGGCCGGACGGCGAACTTTACCTGCCATGGAACGCCCCCAACTACATGCCGTTCTGGACCAACAACCCGACCATCGAGCACATCGTCTATCTGTTCGAGGAGACCAACTTCGCGCGCTGGATGCTGAACACGATGTTCATCGCGCTGGTGTCGACGTTGATCTCGTTGTTCTGCGGCGTACTGGCGGGTTACGCGCTGGCCCGCCTCAACTTCCCCTATGCCGGCGGCCTCGGCACCGCGATCTTCATCACCTATCTCGTGCCACAGACACTGCTGTTCATCCCTCTGGCGGAAATCATCCGCAACTTCCGGCTCGGCGACACCCCATGGGCGCTGATCCTGACCTACCCGACGTTCCTGATTCCGTTCTGTACCTGGCTGATGATGGGCTACTTCAAGGCCATCCCAAAGGAGCTTGAGGAGTGCGCCCGCATCGACGGCGCCTCGCGCTGGAAGGCGATGGTCTACATCATCATTCCGGTGGCGATTCCGGGCATCCTGTCGTCAGGCATCATCGCCTTCACGCTGTCGTGGAACGAATTCATCTATGCCCTGGTCTTCCTGTCCTCGCCGGACCAGAAGACCGTCCCGGTCGGCGTCACATCGGAGCTGATCCGCGGCGACGTGTTCTTCTGGGGGCCATTGATGGCCGGCGCCCTGCTGGGCTCGATCCCGGTGGCGATCGTTTATTCGTTCTTCGTCGAACATTACGTCGCGGGCCTTACTGGCTCGGTCAAGGGGTAGTGCGTCATGGCCGAGGTCAGCCTCCACAAGCTCAACAAGAAATTCGACACCACCCATGTCGTGAAGGATGTGGACCTGCAGATCCGCGACAAGGAATTCATGGTTTTCGTGGGTCCTTCAGGCTGCGGCAAGACCACGACCTTGCGCATGATCGCCGGCCTTGAAGCCGTCACCGCCGGAGAGATCCGGATCGACGACAGGGTGGTCAACGAGGTGCCGCCGATGGACCGCGATATTGCCATGGTGTTCCAGAACTACGCGCTCTACCCGCACATGAGCGTCGCTTCCAACCTGGCGTTCGGCCTGAAAATGAGAAAATTCGAGAAGGCCGAGATCGAAAAGCGCATCAACAACGCCGCCTCCATCCTCGGCATCGAGAGCCTGTTGCAGCGCAAGCCGCGCCAGCTCTCGGGCGGTCAGCGCCAGCGTGTGGCGCTGGGTCGTGCCATCGTGCGCGACCCCAAGGTGTTCCTGTTCGACGAGCCGCTTTCCAACCTCGATGCCCAGCTGCGTGTGCAGATGCGCGTCGAACTCAAGAAACTCCACGAGCGGCTGGCCGTAACCTCGGTCTACGTCACCCACGATCAGGTCGAGGCCATGACGCTCGGCGATCGCGTGGTGGTGATGAAGGACGGACTGGTCCAGCAGGTCGGCGAGCCGCTGGAACTCTACAACACGCCGGCCAATCGCTTCGTGGCGGGCTTCATCGGCTCTCCGGCGATGAATTTCGCCGACGTGACCCTGATAGAGAATGACGGCAAGCCCGTCGCCGAGGCGCCGGAGCTGCGCATCGGGATACCGGGGGAGTT
>CALDNT010000053.1 GCA_937915145.1 uncultured Reyranella sp. | reverse complement strand
ATTCCGCGCATATCCGCGGTCACCTGTTCTACGAGTTGGGCGAGCGCGAGGCGGGCCTCGCCTTTCTGACCGAGTGGATGAAGACCTATCCACGCGACGGCCTCATGCACTGCCACAACAGCTGGCACCTCGCGCTGTGGTCGATCGAAACGGGACGCACGAAGGACGCCTGGCGAATCTACGAAGACGCGCTCCGCCCCGGCGCCGCCTGGGGGCCACAGATCAACGTGGCCACCGATTGTGCCGCCTTCCTGGTCCGCGCCGAAATGGCGGGCGAGCCGCGCCGGCCCGACCTGTGGCGGGAAATCGCGGCGTACATCACCAAGTGGTTCGCAAAGCCGGGCCTCGGCTTCGTCGACATGCACGCGGCGCTGGCCTATGCGATGGCGGGCGAAAGCGAGGCCTTGGCCAAATACGTCGAGAATCCACGCGGTGCCACTTCGGACATGCTGGCGCCGATGGGCCGCGGCTTCGATGCTTTTGCGCGCGGCATCTGGACCAGCGCCGCAGACGAAATCGAACCGCTGCTTGCGACGCACGAGCGCCTGGGCGGCAGCCGCGCGCAACGCGATCTTCTGGAATACCTGGTGACGTCGGCAATGCTGCACGCCGGCCGTACGGATGAGGCGCGATCGTTCATTTCGAAGCGCCGTCCGCAAAACGGCAAGGACGGCGGCTTTCCGTTGGCGGGCCTCTGAGGCCGCCGAGCCCAAAGGTCGAGACAGCCAGCTCGTCGCAATATGTGCGTGCGCGCCCGATTTCCATCCCGACCGGCCGTCTTTAGCGCCTGTCCAATAGTCGAACTTCCACTATAATCAGTACGCATGATCGTAAAGCAGGAACCCCAGGAAATCTTTCCGACGCCACTGTGGGTCGTCGACATCGTCTCGGCCGACGCCGCGGCCTTCAATGCCAAGCTCAAGGCCGAAATCGAAACAATCATCGCGCCGCGCCCCAAGGTGCCATCCGGCAGCAATTGGCAGACGCCGCAGGATCTGCACACACGTCCGGAGTTCGCCGATTTCGTCAAGCTGATCGAGATGGCCACGAAGGGCGTCGCACAGTTTTTGAAAGTCGACCAATATCCGATGATGGTCACGGGCTGCTGGGCCAACGTCAATCCACCCGGCACCTACCACCCCACGCACAACCATCCGAACAACTACCTGAGCGGCGTCTACTATGTCGCCGTACCCGAGACCGGATCGCACCTTCTTTTCCAGGACCCGCGACCGGGGTTGATACTTCCCCCGACTGCCAAGCACGGACGCGTCACCGCCAACGCCTTCGTCGCGCAACCCCGTCCGGGCCGCATGATCATGTTCCCGTCCTGGCTGAGACACCACGTCCCTTCCAATGAAGGCACGACCGAGCGCATCAGTATCGCGTTCAATCTCATGTTCACGAACTTCGCCGAATCGCTGTCGGCTCCCAGCTGGAAGCCGACGGCCGGCAACGCCTAAAGAGGCGCGATGCCGAATTCCCGCGCAAGCAGTTCATAGGAACGTTTGCGCTTCTCAAAGTCGTGGCAGATCGTGACCACCATGATCTCATCGACCTGGTATCGTGCGGCGTGTTCCTCCAGGCCGGCCCGCACGGTCGCGGGCGAACCGACGAGAGAGCGGCGACGCATCGAGGCGACGAAGGCTTCCACGCGCGGATCCCGGGCGGCGTCCAATGCTTCCTCGACCGAGGGTATGGGGCCGGGATTGCCGGTGGTGCGCAGGCGCATCGCCCAGACATCGCGACTTTTGGCCAGCAGATCGGCTTCTTCGTCGGTCTCCGCGCACAACACGCCGGTTGCCATCAACGGCATGGGCTGGGGGTGGAACGACGACGGCCTGAAGTGCGCACGATAGGCCCGCGTCACACCATCGCCGCCGTCGGGATTGATGAAATGGGCAAAACAGAACGGCAGGCCGAAGTGCGCCGCCAATGCCGCACTGTCGTCGCTCGATCCCAGAAACCAGACATCCGGTGCGCTTTCACCCACCGGCTGGGCCGTCACGCCGCGACCGGCGTGGTCATTAGGCAACGCATCGTGCAGCCACGCCTCAAGGTCGCGTACCTGGAGCGGATAGTTGTCGGCATTGCCCCAGTTGGGCTTGCCGTCGGCCAGGATGCGCATGGTTCGCTGATCGCTGCCGGGCGCGCGGCCGATGCCGAGATCGATGCGACCGGGAAACAGCGTCTCCAGCATGCGGAAATTTTCCGCCACCTTGTAGGCGCTGTATTGCGGCAGCATGACTCCGCCCGAACCGACCCGGATGCGTTCGGTGAGGCCGGCCACGCGCGCGATCAGCACCTCCGGGCTGGAGCCCGCCAGTGCCTCGCTGCTGTGATGTTCGGCCAGCCAGTAGCGCACATAGCCGAGGCGATCGCAGAGCTGCGCAAGTTCGAGGGTTTCGCGTACCGCCTCGGCCGGCGTGCGGCCCTTGGCGATCGGCGACTGGTCGAGAACGCTGAGACGCAGCGACAACGGCGTCAGAGGCCCTTCTTGCCCATCGCCAGGAATTTGTCCTGGCGATGCCGGCGCAGGCTGTCGGCGTCGAGCTGGGACAGTTCGGCCAAGGCCGCGGATACCACCTTGCCCACGGCATCGATCGTCTCGTCGGGCGCGCGATGGGCCCCGCCGATCGGCTCGGCGATGACCTCGTCGATCACCTCGAGCTTCTTGAGATCCCCCGCGGTCACCTTCATCGCCTCAGCCGCGTCCTGGGCCTTGGCGTTGTCGCGCCACAGGATCGAGGCGCAACCTTCCGGCGTGATCACCGAATAGATGGAATTCTCCAGCATGTAGACGCGGTCGGCGGAGGCGATGGCGAGAGCGCCGCCCGAACCGCCCTCACCGATGATCACGCTGACCAGCGGCACCCCGAGCGAAAGGCAGGTGTCGATGGTGCTGGCCACGGCCTCGGCCTGGCCGCGCGCCTCGGCATCGATGCCGGGATAGGCGCCAGGGGTATCGACCAGGGTCACCACCGGCATGCCGAAGCGGTCGGCCAGTTTCATCAGACGCTGCGCCTTGCGATAGCCCTCCGGCCGCGCCATGCCGAAATTGTGCTTGATGCGGGCCTCGGTGTCGTCGCCCTTCTCCTGACCGAGCACGACGACGCTGCGGCCGCCCAGCCGGCCGACGCCACCGACGATGGCGGCGTCCTCGCCGAAGGCACGATCACCGGCGAGCGGCATGTAGTTGGTAAACAGCCGATCGATGTAGCGCTGGGCGTGTGGCCGCTCGGCGTGACGCGCCACCTGCACCCGCTGCCATGGCGTCAGCTTGGCGTAGGTCGCACGCACAAGCCTGTCGACCTTGACCTGCAGGCGCATGACTTCCTCGGCGATATCGACGTCGCCGGAATTGGGCAGGTGCCTGAGCTCGGAAATCTTGCTTTCGAGTTCCGCAACCGGTTTCTCGAATTCGAGATAGGTGGCCATTGGATTTCAGGTGTCGCCCGGCATCCGAATCCTGTCAACCGGCTGAGTTCACCCGGCCGGCCGCCGCCGACGCCGCGCCAACGGATGCTTGTCCTGCACCAGGGCCCGCAGCTTTTCGTCAAGAACGTGGGTGTAGATCTGGGTCGTGGAGATATCTGCATGGCCCAGCATTAATTGTACGCTGCGCAGATCGGCTCCACCCGCCAGCAAATGACTGGCAAAGGCATGTCGCAGCACATGCGGCGAAACCCGTGCCGAGTCGATGCCGGCCGCAAGGGCCGCTTCCTTCAGAAGCTGGGCGAAGCGCTGGCGCGTCAGATGACCGCTCCGGCCGCGCGACGGAAACAGGAAGCGCGATGTTTCACCTTCGGCCAGCAGGCCGGCCCGCACCGCCAGCCACGAAGCGATCGCCACCCTCGCCGGGTCGGACAGGGGGACCA
The DNA here is from genome assembly GCA_937915145.1 of uncultured Reyranella sp. Classification (GTDB taxonomy): domain Bacteria; phylum Pseudomonadota; class Alphaproteobacteria; order Reyranellales; family Reyranellaceae; genus Reyranella. The sequence continues at coordinate 4,637 of CALDNT010000053.1, read as the reverse complement.
TGCGCTCCTTGTCGCCCTTGCCGCGAACGACCAGGACGGTGGGATCTCGCTCCACCGAAGACAGCGGCAGGGTCACCAGCTCCGATACGCGCAAGCCTGCGCCGTAAAGGATCTCCAGCAATGTAGCCATGCGTCCGCCATCGACGGCATTGCGGGCGCGCGTTGCGTCGATCAGACGGTCGACCTCGGCGCGCGACAGAACCTTCGGCAGCGGTTGCCCGAGCCGCGGCGAATCGAGGGTACTGGCCGGGTCGTCCTCACGCAGCCGCTCGGCCAGCAGGAACCGGAAGAACTGGCGGATCACCGACAGCCGGCGCGCCACCGTGCGCGGCGTCATGCCGAGATAGTCGAGTGCCTTGAGGTAGGCCCGCAGCGCCGCAGCATCGGCCGTCACCGGCCCCTGCTTGCGCCGAGCAAGGAATGTCAGAAGATCGAGAAGGTCGCCACGATAGGCGATCTCGGTGTTCTTCGAGGCGCCGCGCTCCGCCGTCAGCATTTCGATAAAGGCCTCGGCCTCACGGGCCAGGGGCGTGGCGGGCTTGCGCTTCACAGGCCGTGGGCGATCGCCGTCTCGACGGCGTAGAGTCTGGCGGCATGATCCTCGCCTACCTGGCGCAGCGCCCGCACAATGGCGCCAACCGCGGCGGGATGCAGGTTGGTCAGCGGCGTCTCGCCGACCGCGATGGAGGCCAGCAACGCTGTCTCGGCGCGGCGCCGTCCCGAAGCCGCCGCCTGCAGCGCCTGCATCGTGGCCAGTGGCGGTGAGACCAGATAGGCGCCGGCCGGCGGCGTCTCCGGCAGCTGCGTCGAGCCTCGCGGCACGTCGATACCGGTGGCCCGGAACAGCTCGAGCAACAGGTAGCCCCGCAGCGGTGCACGCGCCGGATCGTCCTGCCGCATGATCTGGTACCAGCGGTTGATATCCTCCGACGGCAATCGTTTCGGGTCGTCGACACCGGCGATTGCGACCAGCGGCAGCAGCCGGTCGAGCGCATTCGTGGCGCGGGCATCGTTGTGGGCAGCCTTGACGGCCAGCTCCGTCCACGCCTTGGTCCGTTTCTTGTCGCCCAGCAGCAGGAAGCCCCGCATCGCCTCCTGGGCAACATTGGCGAATTGCTCGTCGGCCGGAAGGTTGAGCAGGCCGATGGCGCTGGCGCGGGCGACGGTGGGAAACAACGCTCCGCCGCGCGACTCGCCGTAGACGGCGATGATGGAATCGACGATTTCCTGGGCGTTGGCAGCGCGGCGCGCGGCAGTGACCAGCCGTGCCCGGCGCGCCGTCGGCGCCGGCATCACGACACCGTCACGCAGGGCCTGGATATAGAGATCGCCAAGCTTCGTGGCCTCAATGATGGCCAGCGCCTCGCCACGTTCGGAGATGTCGATGCGCGTCGCTGCCGGCAAAGTGCGATGGGCGACCAGTGCGCGCATGAGCGACGGCTCGGTCGTACGCAATGCCGCCGCCGATGGCGCTACATAGGCGAGATCGAGCATGACCATCGCCGGGCCGTCGAGCCGGGTCGGCGGCACTGCCGAAGGGGGCAGCCCTTGGGCTGCAATCTCGACCAGCTTGACCAGCGCCGGATCGCCGCCGCGCAGCGCCGCTGCCGCCTCCATTGCCCCGGCATTGTCGCCAGATACCAGCTTGCAGGCGACATCGGCGCGGCGCTTGAACGGTTCGGGGAGAGGATGCTTGTGCACGATCGCACAGGCCCCTTCCTTCTCTCCGGCAAGCATCAGGGAATTGACCACGGCGGCGGCAACCGCCGGATCGGCGTAGCCGCCCGCCGAGCGCACCATCTCGTTCAGGTTCTCGGCCTCGCCCATCGCCGCCAGGCGGTCGACCTTGCGGGCAAACAGGCTGGGCGGCGGACTACCATCGGGCGCCGGTGGCGCGAGTTCGCTCACCATGACCTTGAATTGCACGTCGCGCAGCGCGCGACTGCGCGGCGCGGCCGGCAACGCCGACACCAGACGCTTGGCCGTGCCGAGCGACGTGCCGCCCCAGGAATCGGGCGGCATCCCGCCCGCACTCAGCGACAGAAAGCCCGTCGGCCGGTCGTCGAAATTGGGCACTTGTGCCATCGCCGGCGCCACCACCAGGGCAACGGCCAGTGCCACGACAGAAAAGGACCTAACGCGCAAAGCGGTCATTGGAGACGGGAACCTCGAAATGCCGCAGTGGCGGCCGCGGTTCGATGACGGCAAGCGCCACCAGGCCCGCAATCAACAGACCTATGACAACGACGGCAATCACCGGGCCAAGCCTCAGCGTTGGCACACGAAAGTGGTTTCGGGAACGGAACATGGGCACGGCGCGGGCAAACTAGCCGTCTGCTGCCGGGCCGGCAATCGCTGTACCTTCCGTCGCGACGGTCGCTTGAAACAACGGGCAGAATGGGCAACATCCATGCTTGCAGTTGGACATGGACGTCTCCCCCCCCTTCTCCTTGCCGCGTACCGTCGCCCTTGTGGGCCTGATGGGCGCCGGCAAGAGCGCTATCGGCAAGCGCTTGGCTGCGCGCCTCGACCTGCCTTTCGTTGATGCCGACGACGAAATAGAGCACGCTGCCGGCTGCACGATCGACGAGTTCTTCGAAAAGTACGGCGAAGCAGACTTCCGCGCCGGCGAACGACGCGTCATCGCACGTCTGCTCGACGAGCCGCCGCATGTGCTTTCGACCGGCGGCGGCGCTTACATGGACGTCGAAACCCGGGCACTGATGCGCGCCAAGGCGCTGACCGTGTGGCTGCGTGCCGATCTCGATGTCCTGTACGATCGCGTCCGGCGGCGTACCCATCGTCCGCTCTTGCGCCAGGGCGACCCCAAGGAGATTCTCGGCAGACTGATGACACAGCGTTATCCCATCTACGCCGAAGCCGACATCGTCGTCGATTCGACCGCTCAGCCAGCAGATCGCACGACCGAGCAGGTGATTGATGCACTGCGCGCGCATTTACATCTGCAGTCATCCGGAACGCCGGCATGAGTGCGTCCGCAGACGCCTTGCGCACCGTTCATGTCGACCTCGCCGGGCGCGGCTACGACATCGTCATCGGGCCGCGCCTGATCGATCGCGCCGGCGAACTGAGTGCCGGGCTGCTGGCGGCGCGGCGGGTCATGATCGTCAGCGACGAGACCGTGGCGCCGCTCTATGGCGCGCGTCTTATCGCCTCGTTCCGCAACGCCGGGATCGACGCGGCCCTGGTCACCGTGCCGGCGGGCGAAGGCAGCAAGGAGTTCGCCTCCTTCGGCCAGCTCATGGCCACCCTGCTCGACCGCCGCCCCGATCGCAAGACGACCCTGGTGGCGCTGGGTGGCGGCGTGGTCGGCGACCTCACGGGGTTCGCGGCATCGGTGCTGCTGCGCGGTGTCGACTTCATCCAGGTGCCGACGACACTGCTCTCCCAGGTCGACTCGTCGGTCGGCGGCAAGACCGGTATCAACACACGCCACGGCAAGAACCTTGTCGGCACCTTCTATCAACCGCGGCTGGTACTTGCCGACACCGACGTGCTCGACACCCTGCCCCGGCGCGAACTGCTGGCGGGCTATGCCGAGGTCGCGAAGTACGGGCTGATCGACGATCCGGACTTCTTCGTCTGGTGCGAAGCCAATGCCGCGGCGGTGCTGGCTGGAGACGCCGCCAAGCGCAGCCACGCCATCGAGCGGAGCTGCCTTTCCAAGGCCCGCATCGTCGCCGCCGACGAGCGCGAAACCACCGACATGCGCGCCCTGCTCAACCTCGGCCACACTTTCGGCCATTCGCTGGAGGCCGAGACCGGATTCGGCCCTGACCTGCTGCACGGCGAAGCGGTGGCCGCGGGCATGGCGATGGCGTTCGATCTGTCGGTCCGGCTCGGGATCTGTCCGGCAGCAGACGCCGATCGCGTACGCAGCCATCTCGCGGCAGTGGGCCTGCCGGTGCGGCTGCGGTCGATCGGCGGCGACAATCGGCGCTCCTGGGATGCGATGCGGCTGATCGACCATATGCGTGGCGACAAGAAGGCCGAAGCCGGAAAGCTGGCCTTTGTCGTCACGCGCGGCATCGGCAAGACGTTCGTGAGCCGCGACGTCGACGAGTCCGTCCTGCGCGACCTCCTCACCGACGCCATCGCCGCCTGAGTCCGCACGGCATGGATCCCGAGCTTAATTTCGAAGTCCCGCTGTACGTGGCCGGCCCGCTGGTCCTGTTCTGCCTGCTGTTGTCCGCCTATCTGTCGGCAACGGAGACCGCCATCACCGGTGCGTCGCGCCAGCGCATGCACCGCCTTGCGCAACAGGGCAGCAAGCGGGCGGCTCTGGTCAATCGCCTGCTCGACCGCAAGGACGAGACGGTGAGCGCCGTCCTGCTGGGCAACAACGTCGTGAATATTTTCTCGGCCTCGTTGACGACGGCGGTGCTCACGACCTTGTTCGGCGCAGCCGGCGTGGTGTACTCCACTCTGGTTATCAGCTTGATGGTCGTGATCTTTGCCGAGGTCATGCCCAAGACATGGGCGCTGCTGCGCGCCGATCGCGTGGCGCTGATGCTCGCCCCGTCGGTCATCGTCACCGTGGCGGTCCTCGGCCCTCTGACCCGTGGCGTCGTGTGGATATCGCGTTTCTTTCTCCGGTTTCTGAATGTCCATACCGA
>CALDNT010000052.1 GCA_937915145.1 uncultured Reyranella sp. | reverse complement strand
CGTTGATCGGCCAGCTGGTATTCAGCTGGTCGAACAACGAGAGCCTGCTGATCTACGTGCTGATGCTGTTGCTGCGAACCGACGAGGCGTCGGCGGCTGTCGTTTTCTCCACCCTGAACACTACTCGGGCGCGCGTCGATCTCGTGCAGCGGCTTGCCCAGATCAGCGTCAATGATCGCGGAACCCGCTCCGCGCTCGACCGGATCCTCAAGCAGTTCAACGACGCCAATCGTGTTCGCAACGAGTTCATGCATGCCATGTACACGGTCAACACCAGGGGCGAGATCACCCATACTCAGGTCATGAGGCTTGTCGCCAGGAACGGCAAAGCAAGCTTCGGCGACCAGCAGCCGGTCGACGCGAAGCGGCTCGCTTCGATCGTCCAGACCTGCAGCGACCTGAGACGCCTCAATCGCGAGATATGGGACCTGCTGCCGATACTTCAGAACGCAGTTGACCGGCACGCCGCGCTCAGACAGCCGTCGCGCCCGGCGACGCCGTAGAGGTGCCACGATGAGCATCCTGCCAGGGTGCCATAGTGCCAAGGCATCACGGCGTCGGTTGTTCATCGCTTCGCCTCGCGGCTGATCAGACAATGCGCTTGGACCGAGACCATCGGCTTTTCCGCCAGCGCTGGAACCGGGAAAACCGCCAATGCGGAAGGTGCCGCGTCGCCGCCACCGCCGTAGAGATTGTCGTCTGCGACGATGACATCGCCGATATTGATGCCGATACGAAACAGCAATGGCTGGATGTCTGCGTGGGTGTTGCGTGCGGCAACGGCCTGCCGCTACCCGATGGCACACAGTACCGCCGATACGGCACTGGCGACCTCCGCCACGATGGAGTCGCCCGCAGAGCCGAAGATGCGGCCATGGTGCGCGGCAATCACCGCATCGACGATCTCGCGACAGGCATGAAGGCTGGCCAGCGCGCCGGCTTCACCTTCGCTCATTAATTTCGAAAGCTGATAGACGTCGGCAGCGAACATCGCCGTCGGTTTGCGCTGGATCGGAGGCCTCTTGGGGCAATGTTGGCGGCCTCGGGCGCAATCGGATAGCATGGCTCGCACGAAACCTGTTGTTGCCGGCAAGTGTGTCGAGATCCGCATCGACGGCCACCAAGAGAGCATTTCAAGCAAGCTCGTGTAGACTGACGAAAACAATCGCCGGAGGACCAGGCATGAAGATCGGCATCACGATGTTTTCGACCGACTACGCGATCCAGCCGCACGAGCTCGCGGTCGAGGCCGAGACGCGCGGCTTCGAATCGCTGTGGTTCCCGGAGCACAGCCACATCCCGACCAGCCGCAAGTCGCCGTGGCCCGGCGGCGCTGAACTGCCGAAATGGTACTACGACACCTACGATCCCTTCGTGGCGATGGGCGCCGCCGCGGTCGTCACCAAAACGATCAAGCTCGGCACCGGCGTCTGCCTGGTGATCCAGCGCGATCCCATCCACACCGCCAAGGAGGTTTCTACCGTCGACCGCCTGTCCAACGGGCGCGTGCTGTTCGGCATCGGCGGCGGCTGGAACGAGGAGGAGATGGCCGACCACGGCACGGCGTTCGCCTCGCGCTTCAAGCTGATGCGCGAGCGCATCGAGGCGATGAAGGAGATCTGGGGGAACCCGAAGCCGAAGTATGCCGGCGAGCTCGTCAAGTTCGACGAGATGATGCAGTGGCCCAAGCCGGTGCAGAAGCCGCATCCGCCGATCATCGTCGGCGGCGGCTTCCCGCAAGGCGCGCGCCGCGCCGTCGCCTACGCCAACGGCTGGATGCCGATCGGCGGCCGCGGCGGCGACACGCTGGCGATGCTGCCGCCGTTCCGCGAGATGCTGGCCAAGGCCGGCCGCAAGCCGGAGGACGTGCCGGTGACGCTGTTCGGCGTCGCCATGGACGGCGAGGCGCTGAAGCGCGCCCGCGACGCCGGCGTCGATCGCGTCGTGTTCGGCGTGCCGCCCGAGGCCAAGGACAAGGTCCTGCCGCTGCTCGACAAAGGTGCAGCGCTCATGCGGGCAGCATAAGGGCCGCAATCGGGCCGATGCCGGCGTCTTTGCGCCCCCTTGCGTCGCAGGGGGGCGGGGGCCACATTGCGGGCTACACGAAATTTCCCCATTCGAGGACTCATGGAAACGATGCTGACGGGCGCCGCACCGCAGGCCGTCCCCGCCGATCTCATCAAGGACAGCGACCAGACCAAGTTCGCCAAGGACGTGATCGAGGCGTCACGCACGGTTCCGGTCATCGTCGATTTCTGGGCGCCGTGGTGCGGCCCGTGCAAGACGCTGCAGCCGATGATCGAGAAGGTCGTCAAGGAGGCCAAGGGCGCGGTCAAGCTGGTCAAGATCGACATCGACAAGAACCAGATGCTGGCGCAGCAGCTGCGCATCCAGTCGATCCCGGCGGTCTACGCCTTTTTCGGCGGCAAGCCGGTCGACGGCTTCATGGGCGCGGTGCCCGAGAGCCAGGTCAAGGCCTTCGTCGACAAGCTGATCCAGGGTGCCGGTGGCGCCGCGGGCGGTGCCGGCAGCGAGATCGCCGAACTGCTGGAGCACGCCAAGGCCGCGGTGGCCCAGAACGACATGGAGACCGCGGCGCAGATTTATAGCGAAATCCTGGGCGTCGAACCCGCCAATGTGCCGGCACTGGCCGGACTGGCGCGCTATCACATGCAGGCCGGCGACATCGAGCAGGCGACGGCGCTGCTCGATCAGGTTCCGGCCAAGGAGAAGACTCACGCCGACGTCGTGGCGGTCAAGGCGGCGATCGACCTTGCCGAACTGGCAAAAGCCGCCGGTCCGGTCGACGACCTCAGGGCCAAGGCCGCCGCCGACCCCAAGGATTTCCAGACCCGCCTCGACCTCGCACTCGCCTATTGGGCGGGCGACCGGCGGCCCGAAGCGATCGACGAGCTGCTCGCCATGATCAAGGCCGACCGTAACTGGAACGAGGCGGCCGCCCGCCAGCAGCTTCTGAAGTTCTTCGAGGCCCTGGGCTTCACCGATCCGCTGGCGGTCGACGGCCGCAAGCGGCTGTCGACGATTCTTTTTTCCTGAGACATGCGCCGGGCCGGGTCATGACCGACCGGACAAGCGAACGCACACCCGTCCGCAACCCCTTCGAGCCCGGCTTCGAGCAGCTTCCCGACACGCTGCCGATCTTTCCGTTGTCGGGCGTGCTGCTGCTGCCGGGCGGCAAGTTGCCGCTCAACGTCTTCGAGCCGCGCTATCTGGCAATGGTATTCGATGCCCTGGCCGGCCATCGCATGATCGGCATGGTGCAGCCGCTGCAGCCGGGCGGATTTGCCGGCGACGGGCTGCCGACCGATGACGGAAGCCCGAAAGTGCATCGCATCGGCTGCGCCGGGCGGATCACGAGCTTCAACGAGACCGAGGACGGCCGCCTGCTTCTGGCGCTGAGCGGTGTCTGCCGTTTCGAAATCGTGCGCGAACTCGACCTTGCCCACGGCGGCTATCGCCGCGTCTCCTCGGTATTCTCGCCCTATCGCGCCGACCTCGATGACACCGACCCGATGCCGGTCGAGCTCGACCGCGAGCGCCTGATGGCGGCCCTCGCCGCCTTCTTCCGGAGCCGCAAGCTGTCGACCGACTGGGATGCCGTGAAGCAGGCCGCCGATGCCAATCTGGTGACATCGCTGTCGATGGTCCTGCCGTTCGGCCCGACCGAGAAGCAGGCTCTTCTGGAGGCCACCGACACCTCGGCACGCGCCAAGCTGCTGGTCGGCTTTCTGGAGATGGAAGCGTTCGCGCCACCGTCCGAACCGACGCCGCGCAAGGCCAACTGAGCCCGCGGTCGGGAAAACATGATATGATCCGATCATGACGAATGAACCCGCCGCCCCTCGCCGCGCCGGCATCGACCCGAAGTTGCTGGAGATCTTGGTTTGCCCGGCCACGCACGGCCCGCTGGAATACGACGCAGCGGCCGGCGAGTTGATCAGCCACAAGGCCGGCCTCGCCTATCCCATTCGCGACGGCATTCCGATCATGCTGGTAAGCGAGGCGCGCCAGCTGAAGGACTCGCCGTGACTGCCGACGGTTTCACCAAGGCGGTCCCCGACGGAGGCAGCTACGAGGCAGCCTCGGCGCCGTGGCCGGCCGAACTGCGCCTGTTCAAGGAGGAAGGCCGGCTCGAAATCGATTTCTCCGACGGCCGAAGCTGTTCGCTGAGCGCCGAATATCTGCGCGTCGAAAGCCCATCCGCCGAGGTGCAGGGCCATGGGCCCGGCCAGAAGAAGATCGTGTCGGGCCGACGCCATGTGAAGATCGCCGCGGTCGAGCCGGTCGGGCATTACGCCGTCCGCCTCGTGTTCGACGATAAGCACGACACTGGGATCTACAGCTGGGCCTATCTGCGCGATCTCGGCGACACCCATGCCGAGCGTTGGGCCGCCTATCAGGCCGCCCTGCTGGATCGCGGGTTGAGCCGCGACACCTAGCCTCCGATGAAGATCGTCCTTGCCGGCGCCGGCATCGGCGGCCTCGTCGCCGCGATGTGCCTCCATCGCGCGGGCTTCGATGTCGAAGTCCACGAAGCCGTGGGCGAATTGAAGCCGCTCGGTGTCGGCATCAACATCCAGGCTGCCGCGGTGCGCATCCTCTGCGGGTTGGGTCTCGAGCCGGCGCTCGCCGCCACCGCCATCGAAACGCGCGAGCTGCGCTATGCCAACCGCCATGGCCAGACGATCTGGGCCGATCCGCGCGGCCGTCATGCCGGCCTGCCGTGGCCGCAATTCTCCATCCATCGTGGAGAATTGCAGATGATCCTGTTCCACGCCGCGCGGCAGATGCTGGGCGCCGAGCGGATCAGGTTCGGCCGGCGCATCGCCGGCTTTACGCAAAAGGGCAACAAGGTCACGGCGCGCCTCGTCGGTCGCGACGGCCGGACATCCGACTCGGTCGAGGCCGACATCCTGATCGGCGCCGACGGCATCCACTCCGCCGTGCGTGCACAATTCTATCCCGACGAAGGCCCGCCAAAATGGCAGGGCATCCTGATGTGGCGCGGCGTCACCGTGGGAAAACCCTTCCTCGACGGCACCACTATGGTGCAGGCAGGCCACCACACTCAGAAGTTCGTCTGCTATCCGGTCAGCCGCAGTCATGCCGAACGCGGCGAGGCGCTGATCAACTGGATCTGCGATCTCCACATGGGCGACGGTGCCCTGCCGTCGCGCGAGGACTGGAACAAGCCCGGCAAGCTCGCCGACTTCCTGCCGCGCTTCGAGAACTGGAAGTTCGGCTGGCTCGACGTGCCGGGAGTCATCCGTGCGGCCCATACGATCCTTGAGTTTCCGATGATCGATCGCGATCCGCTGCCGCGATGGAGCCACGGTCGCGTGACACTGTTGGGCGATGCTGCCCATCCAATGTATCCGATCGGTTCGAACGGCGCCTCGCAGGCGATCATCGACGGCGAGGCGATCACCCAGGAGCTGAGCGCCGGCGGCGATCCCGAGGCCGCCTTGCAGCGCTACGAGCAGCGCCGGCTGCCGCCGATGGCGCGTATCGTCGAAAGCAACCGGCGCAAGGGCATCGACATCATGCTCGACATCGTCGAGCAGCGCGCACCGCAGGGCTTCTCCGATCTGGAAAGCGTGCTGCCGTCCGACGAACTCGAGAAGATCGTGGGAGACTACAAGAAGCTCGTCGCTCAGGATCGCGAGACGCTCTTGCAGTTGGCTCGTGCCCGATAGACGCGGGCCCAATAGAAAACCGGCCCCTTTGGGGACCGGCCATGGTGGCGGTTTAAACCGGCCATCACATCGCCGGCCACCACCGAGGACGACTATGCCCGCGGGTGGTGACAGAATTATGGCGGTCGAGGGAGCCAAATGAGCTTCACCCGTGCCATCGCCACCGTCGGCGGCTTCACGATGCTCAGCAGGCTCGTCGGATTTGTCCGCGATATCATTCTGTCCGCCGTCCTCGGCTCCGGCGCGGTGGCCGACGCCTTCTTCGTGGCATTCAAGCTGCCGAACTTTTTTCGCCGGCTGTTTGCCGAAGGCGCGTTTTCCGCCGCTTTCGTGCCGCTGTTTGCCCGCGAGCTTCACGCCGGTGGGCGCGACGAGGCGTTGGCCTTCGCGCGCCAGGCGCAGGCGGCGCTGCTGGTGGTGCTTGTACCCTTCGCGGCGCTGCTGATCCTGGCCATGCCCGGCGTGGTGGCGATCCTGGCCCCCGGTCTGCGTGCCGATGCGCCGACCTTTGCGCTGGCCGTCGAGTTTGGCCGAATCACATTTCCCTATCTGCTGTTCATCTCGCTCGTCTCGCTCTACGGCGGCGTGCTGAACAGCATCGACCGCTTTGCCCATGTCGCGGCAACGCCCATCCTTCTCAATCTCACGCTGATCGGCGCGGTTCTCGGGCTGACGCCTTTTCTGCCCAACAGCGGCTATGCCGCGGCGGTCGGTGTGGCGATCGCAGGCGTCCTGCAATGGCTATGGTTGCTTGCCGCCTGCGCCCGCCAAGGCGTCGGCATGGCACTGGTGCGGCCGCGCTGGACCAAACGGGTCGCCCGCCTGGTCAAACTCGCCACGCCCGTCGCCATCGGCGGCGGCGTGCAGCAGATCAGCACCGTCCTCGACGTGGTCTGGGCCTCGCTGCTGCCGGTCGGCACGATCTCGGCGCTCTACTATGCCGACCGGGTCGCACAACTGCCGCTGGGCGTCGTCGGGATCGCCATCGGCACGGCGTTGCTGCCGTTGCTCGCGCGCGAACTGCGCGCCGGCCAAACCGCGTCGGCGATGGCCAACCAGAACCGCGCCATCGAGTACGGCCTGCTGTTCAGCCTGCCGGCGGCGCTGGCGCTGTGGCTACTGGCCGAGCCGATCATCCGCATCCTGTTCGAGCACGGCCGCTTCGGACCCGGAGATACAGCGCGTGCAGCGGGCGCGCTGGCGGCGTTTGCCGTCGGCCTGCCGGCCTTTGTCGTGGTCAAGGCCCTGACGCCAGGCTTCTTCGCCCGCGAGGACACCAGGACACCGCTCTACATCGCGATTGCCGCGATTACGGTCAACATCGCCCTGAACGTCGTCTTTCTCTACGGCACGACGCTTGCCCAGACCGGCATTGCGCTGGCCTCGTCGCTGTCGGGCTGGCTGAATGCGAGCCTTCTGGCCGTCGTGCTGCGCCGGCGCGAGCACTGGGCACCGGACGCGAGGCTCGGTGCGCGATCCGTACGTATAGCAGTTGCCGCGCTCGGCATGGGCGGCGCCCTGTGGGGGACCGTCACTTGGCTGTCGCCATGGCTGGCGCATGCCGATCTTGCGGGTGTGATTGCGCTGTTCGCCGCCTGCGCGCTGGGGGCTGCCGTCTACGGCGTACTGGGGACGCTGCTGGGCATCGTCAGACCGACCGAGCTACGCCGCCTGTTGCGCCGGCCTCCGGCCTAGGATCAAGCCTCAGACCAACCGCCCGAGGCGAACGACCGTAACGCCTGCCCTGAGCGGGCGATTGATGGACGGCATGACCAGCACGCAATTGTCGTAGGGCGTCGTCACCGGTTCGCCATCGTCGTGGCCGAGCACGGTGCCGGCCTTGGCGATCACTTCCTGGCCCTCGAAGGGGCGCGCCGAAACGAAGTTACCGCGCTTGGTGGCGATGGCGTGGGTGACCTGGACAACGCGCTGCCGGGGCGGTGCGGGCTGGTTCCATCCCGCAGGCAGGTCGGCGGCCTCCACCGTCCCGGTTTCGACGAGAAAGCGCGCCGTCACGTCCTTCGCCACCGTCACCGATGACGCGCGCCAATGCTGGCCAGTCTCGATCAGCAGGGCGGTGTTGGAACTGTCCGGATCGCCGAAGGCACCATAGTCGCGCATGCGCTTGCCGGCGGCGTGGCCGCGGTCGCGTACGATGTCGGCCGGCGCACCGAGCTTCTGCGCCAGCGTGACGCCGCGTTCAAGCGGCCCGCACAGCATCAGCGGTACGCAATCGTCATGCATGGAATGCAGGTCGAGCAGGAAGTCGGCGCGTTCGACGAACGGCTTCACCACCTGCGCCCGCCTGGTCTCGAGCGTGGTCGCTGGCTGGTCGAGCCGGCCCCAGGTGCGGTTGAAATCCTCGTCGATCATGCGCGACTTGAAGGGATTGCCGGCATCGAAGCTGTGATAGGCCTCGATGTTGTTGAAAGAGAAGATCAGCACGCCTTGGCGCGGCTTCAGTCCGGCCGCGAGCAGCGCATCGACCACGATGGCGCCCGACACCTCGTTGCCATGGGTGAGCGACGCCACCATCACGGTCGGGCCGGACTTGCCGCTGTCGCAGACATGAATGTAAGGCGCGGCACCGCCAGCCTCCCACCGCCTGAGCTCGGGGAAAGCGAATTCGATCGGCGGATTGTCGGACATCGGTAGGCAACCTCCAGATGCGCGCTTATAGCCCGACTTGATTCCGCCCGCGACCTGCGCGATACCCGCCCGCCCCTGCCTTCCACCGGCGGGGTGCGCGGAGGTCCAAACCCCGTGCTTTCCATCACCACGGGAGTCCACATCCATGTCTGACGCTTCGA
>CALDNT010000051.1 GCA_937915145.1 uncultured Reyranella sp. | reverse complement strand
CGGCATTGTTGACCAGGATGTCGGGCACGCCGAGCATGCCTACGGTCTCGGCCACCATCGTCTCGATCTCCGGCACTTTGGCGACGTCCGCCTTGATGAGGTGCGCCCGCCGGCCCGCTTTCCTGATGTCGTCGGCCACCGTCTCGGCCGCCGCGCGGTCGTCGAGCCAGGTAAGGGCAACGTCGGCGCCCTCCCGGGCGAAGGCCCGCGCGATTGCCGCCCCGATGCCCTGTTGCGCGCCCGTCACCAGGGCGATCCTGCCAGCCAGTCTCATAGTAAACTCCCCTTCTCAGGCGCGACTTTGGCATATTCGCCCCGGCTTGCCCGCACGCTTGCATGGGCGAACCCCCGCCGCTATAAGCCCCGTTCCTTCGAGCGGCCTGGCCAATAAGGGCATTGCCTCGGCTGCTTTGTAAGGACTTTTCGGCTTTCGGGCCGGGACCTGCGCTCCGGCGCTAACCCTTTGAAAAGGAACAAAAATGCCCAAGATGAAGACCAAGAGCGGGGCCAAGAAGCGTTTTCGCTTCACGGCCTCGGGCAAGATCAAGCATGGCGTGGCCGGCAAACGGCACGGCATGACCAAGCGGGGCAACCGCTTTCTGCGCCAGGCGACCGGGATGGCCATCGTGTCCGACGCGGACACACGGATCATCAAGCGCAACTTCTTTCCGTACGAGAGGTAGGCCATGGCACGCGTCAAGCGGGGCGTGACTGCACACGCTCGTCACAAGAAGGTCCTCAAGCTCGCCAAGGGTTATCGCGGCCGTTCCAATGCGGCGTTCCGCGTCGCCATCGAGAAGGTCGAGAAGGGTCTGCAATACGCCTATCGTGATCGCCGCAACAAGAAGCGCGCGTTCCGCGGTTTGTGGATCCAGCGCATCAATGCCGCGACTCGCGAGCATGGCCTCACCTACTCGCAGTTCATGAACGGCATCCTGAAGGCGGGGATCGAAGTCGACCGCAAGGTCATGGCCGATCTCGCCGTTCGGGAGCCCGCGGCATTCAAGGCCCTGGTCGAACAGGCACAAGCGGCTCTCAAGTAGGCCCGCCCTCAAGTAAGTTCGCGGCGCCGCCATGCGGCGCAACGGACGGAGATCTCAAAGAGGGAGCCTGGACCGCAGGCTCCCTCTTTTCGTGTTTGGTTCGGAGTGAGTGACGGATGAGTGATCTTTCGACCATACGCAGCGAGGCGCTGGGCGCCGTATCGGCTGCCGCCGATCTGGCGGCGCTCGAGACTGCGCGCGTGGCCGTGCTCGGCAAGAAGGGCAGCGTCACCGGACTGATGAAGACCCTGGGCGCGATGGCTCCCGAGCAGCGCAAGGAGTTCGGCGCCAAGGTCAATCAACTCAAGGGCGAGATCGAGGCCGCGCTCGAGGCCCGCAGGGGAACGCTCGGTGCATCGGCGCTGGCGGCCCGACTCGCCTCGGAGAAGGTCGACGTCAGCCTGCCGGCGCGTCCCGAGGGTCATGGCAGCCTGCATCCGGTCGGCCAGGCGATGGACGAGGTGGCGGCGATCTTCGGCGAGATGGGCTTCACCTGGGCCGACGGTCCCGACATCGAGGACGATTGGCATAACTTCTCGGCCCTCAACATCCCGCCCGATCATCCGGCACGCCAGATGCAGGACACTTTCTATCTGCCGTCGCGTGCCGACGGCACACCCATGGTACTGCGCACCCACACCTCGCCGGTGCAGGCGCGTACCATGTTGAACAAGCACGTTCAGAAACGGCTGGCCGACGGCGGCGCCCTGCGCATCATCGTACCTGGACGCACCTTCCGCATCGACAACGACGCCACCCACACGCCGATGTTCCACCAGGTCGAGGGCCTGGTGATCGACCGCACGACCCACATGGGCCATCTGAAGGGCTGCCTGGTCGATTTCTGCCGCGCCTTCTTCGAAGTCGACGATCTGCCGCTGCGTTTCCGCCCCTCGTACTTTCCTTTCACCGAACCCTCGGCCGAGGTCGACATCGGCTGTTCGTGGAAGGATGGCGAGTTGCGCATCGGCGCCGGCGATTCGTGGTTGGAGATCCTGGGTTCCGGCATGGTGCACCCCAACGTGATTGCCAATTGCGGGCTGGATCCCGCGATCTACCAGGGCTTCGCCTTCGGCATGGGCATCGACCGCATCGCCATGCTGAAGTACGGCATTCCCGACCTGCGCAGCTTCTTCGACTCGGACCTGCGCTGGCTCCGCCACTATGGATTCTCGGCGCTGGAGTCCCCTTCCCTGACCGGAGGGCTTGGCCGATGAAATTTACGCTCTCCTGGCTGAAAGAGCATCTCGACACCGAGGCAACGCTGGCCGACGCGCATGATCGCCTGACCATGCTCGGCCTCGAGGTCGAGGGCATCACCAATCCCGCCGAGGCACTCAAGGGTTTCGTGGTCGGCTACGTCGTCGAGGCGCTACAGCATCCCAACGCCGACCGGCTGCGCGTCTGCAAGGTCGACACCGGTTCGGGCGTCATCCAGGTCGTGTGCGGTGCACCCAATGCGCGCACCGGCATGAAAGGCATCTTCGCGCCAGCCGGCAGCTACATCCCCGGCACCGACATGACGCTGAAGGCGAGCAAGATCCGCGGCGAAGACAGCAACGGCATGCTCTGTTCGTCGCGTGAACTGCAACTGGGCGACGACCACAGCGGCATCATCGATCTGCCGGCCGACGCCCCGACCGGAGCGCCGGCCGCAGCAGCACTCGGCCTCGACGATGCGGTGATCGAGATCAAGGTGACGCCCAACCGCGGTGACTGCCTCGGCGTGCACGGTATCGCCCGCGATCTCGCGGCATCCGGCCTCGGCACGCTGAAGCCAATGAAGGCCGACCGGATCGCCGGCACCTATCGGAGTCCGGTCAAGTGGACGCACGGCTACGAGGCGAAGACCGACAGCCCCTGCCCGATCGTGGTCGGCCGGCATTTCCGCGGCATCAAGAACGGCCCCTCACCCGACTGGCTGCAGCGCCGCCTCAAGGCGATCGGGCTGCGTCCGATCTCGGCCCTGGTCGACATCACCAACCTGGTGACTTTCGATCTCAACCGACCGCTGCACGTATTCGATGCCGGCAAGCTCGCCGGTGATCTGGTGATGCGCCAGGCGCGCGAGGGCGAGCAGATCCTGGCGCTCGACGGCAAGACCTATACCCTCGACCCCACGATCGCGGTGATCGCCGACGCCAAAGCCGTGCACGGCATCGGTGGCATCATGGGTGGCGAGAACACCGGCGTGCAGGACGACACGACCGAGGTGTTGCTCGAGGTCGGCTATTTCGATCCGACCCGCACCGCCGCCGCAGGCCGCAAGCTCGGCATCCAGTCGGACGCGCGTTACCGCTTCGAGCGCGGTATCGATGCTGAGTCGGTGCACTGGGGCGCCGAAGTGGCAGCCCGCCTGATCGTCGAACTGTGCGGCGGCGAAACTAGCGAGATCGTCTCGAGTGGCGTCATGCCAGCCTGGCAGCGCAGCTTCGCCCTGCGTGCCGATCGCGTGAAGACGCTCACCGGCATCGACGTACCGGACGCCGATACCGCCGCGATTCTCGCCAAGCTCGGTTTCACGGTCGCGGGTAGCGGCCCGTGGACCGCTGCCGTTCCGTCCTGGCGCCCCGACATCGTGGGCGAGGCCGATCTCGTGGAAGAAGTGAGCCGCGTGTGGGGCTTCGACCGCATTCCGACCACGTCGCTGCCCCGGCTTGCGCCGACGTCGCGGCCGGTGCGCGACGCGATACAGCGACGTGTGCCGCAGGCCCGCCGTGCACTGGGCGCGCGCGGCATGAACGAGGCCGTGACCTGGTCGTTCCTGCCCTTGAAGCAGGCCGAGCGCTTCGGCGGCGGCGGCGAGGACCTGCGCCTGCTGAATTCGATCGCCGCCGAACTCGACACCATGCGGCCCTCGATCCTGCCCAACCTGATCGAGGCGGCGGCCCGCAACGAGGCGCGTGGACTTTCGGACCCGGCGCTGTTCGAGGTCGGCCCGCAGTACAAGGATGCAACGCCGACCGGCCAGCGTACCGTGGCCGCCGGCATTCGCCACAACATGGCGATACCACGCAATTGGATGGGCCCCGCCCGTCCGGTCGATGCCTTCGACGCCAAGGCCGACGCCATGGCCGTTCTGGCCAGCATCGGCGCGCCGGTCGAGAACATGTCGGCTCAATCCGGTGCGCCGGACTGGTATCACCCGGGCCGCTCCGGGGCGATCAAGCTCGGCGACCGCGTAATGGCGCATTTCGGCGAGCTGCATCCGGAGATTTCCGCCGCCGCTGACCTGAAAGGTCCGGTCGCGGCGTTCGAGGTGTTCCTCGACGCTCCGCCCCCCCCCAAGGCGAAGGCCACCAAGGCGCGGCCGGCACTCAAGCTCTCGGCGTTCCAGCCGGTCGAGCGCGACTTCGCCTTCCTGGTCGATGCCGCGATGGAAGCTGAGAAGATCGCCCGCGCCGCGCGCAACGCCGACAAGGCGCTGATTTCGGGCGCGCGGGTGTTCGACCTCTACGCCGGCAAGGGCGTTCCGGAGGGCAAGAAGTCGATTGCCATCGCCGTCACCCTGCAGCCGGTCGAGCGCACGCTGACCGACGCGGAGATCGAGGCGGTGTCGGCCAAGATTGTCATCGCCGTCGCCAAGGCGACCGGTGCCGTGTTGCGTGGTTAGAGTGAAATGACCGACCTGTCGCTGATCCGGAACTTCTCGATCATCGCCCATATCGACCACGGCAAGAGCACGCTGGCCGACCGGCTGTTGATGGCCTGTGGTGCGGTGACCGAACGCGAGTTCCACGACCAGATGCTCGATTCGATGGATATCGAGCGCGAGCGCGGCATCACGATCAAGGCACAGACCGTGCGACTGAACTACCCGGCCAAGGACGGCAAGACCTACGTCCTCAACCTGATGGACACGCCCGGCCACGTCGATTTCGCCTACGAAGTCAGCCGCTCGCTGGCAGCCTGCGAGGGTTCGCTGCTGGTGGTCGATGCCAGCCAGGGCGTCGAGGCGCAGACGCTGGCCAACGCCTATCACGCGATTGACGCCAACCACGAGATCATCCCGGTCCTCAACAAGATCGATCTGCCTTCGGCCGATCCGCAGCGTGTGTGCACCGAGATCGAGGACGTGGTCGGGATCGACACATCCGACGCCGTCATGGTCTCGGCCAAGACCGGCCTCGGCATCGACGACCTGCTTGAGGCCATGGTGAAGCGCCTGCCGGCGCCCAAGGGCAGCCGCGAGGCGCCGCTGAAGGCCCTGCTGGTCGATAGCTGGTACGACCCGTACCTCGGCGTCGTCACGCTGGTGCGCGTGCAGGACGGCGTGCTCCGCAAGGGCCTGAGGATCCGCATGATGGCGGCCGCCGCAGCGTATGACCTCGACAAGGTCGGTATCTTCGCGCCAAAGGCGACCGACGTGGCGGAACTTGGGCCGGGCGAAATAGGCTTCATCATCGCCGGCATCAAGGCCATCGCCGACTGCAAAGTGGGCGACACCATCACCGACGACCGCAAGCCCGCGACCGAGATGCTGGCCGGCTTCAAGCCCTCGGTACCGGTGGTGTTCTGCGGTCTCTTCCCCGCCGATGCCGCCGAGTTCGAAACGCTGCGCGAGTCGCTCTCCAAGCTCCGCCTCAACGACTCCTCCTTCCATTTCGAGGCCGAGACCAGCGCGGCGCTGGGCTTCGGCTTCCGCTGCGGCTTCCTGGGCCTGCTCCATCTCGAGATCGTCCAGGAGCGACTGGAGCGCGAGTTCAATCTCGACCTCGTCACGACGGCGCCTTCGGTCGTCTACAAGGTGAAGATGACCGACGGCTCGTCGATGGAACTGCACAATCCGGCCGACTATCCCGACCCGATGAAGATCGAGTCGATGCAGGAGCCGTGGATCAAGGCCACGATCATCACGCCCGACGAACATCTGGGCTCCGTGCTGACGCTCTGCCAGGAGCGCCGCGGCCAGCAGATCGAGCTCACCTATGCCGGCACGCGCGCCATGGCGATCTACCGTCTGCCGCTGAACGAGGTCGTGTTCGATTTCTACGATCGGCTGAAATCGATGACGCGTGGCTATGCCAGCTTCGACTACGAGATGGACAGCTACGAGGAAAGCGACCTGGTGAAGCTCGCCATCCTGGTGAACGCCGAGCCGGTCGACGCACTCAGCATGATCGTACACAAGAATGCCGCCGAGAGCCGTGGCCGGGCGCTGTGCGAGCGGCTGAAGGAGCTGATCCCGCGCCAGCTGTTCAAGATCGCCATCCAGGCGGCAATCGGCGGACGCGTGGTCGCGCGCGAGACCATCAGCCCGATGCGCAAGGACGTGCTGGCCAAGTGCTACGGCGGCGATATCAGCCGCAAGAAGAAGCTTCTGGAGAAGCAGAAGAAGGGCAAGAAGCGCATGCGGCAGATCGGCGAAGTCGAGATCCCGCAGTCCGCCTTCATTGCCGCCCTGAAGATGGACAACCGCTAGACCGCGCCCGGAAGCCGGCCCAAGGGAGCG
The DNA here is from genome assembly GCA_937915145.1 of uncultured Reyranella sp. GTDB lineage: Bacteria > Pseudomonadota > Alphaproteobacteria > Reyranellales > Reyranellaceae > Reyranella. Next base: position 593 of record CALDNT010000051.1, on the reverse strand, counting down.
ATCACAAGCCCCGGCTGCGCCGACGCCGCGGCGGACGTGAGCCTACAAAAAGCCCGGTCTCCACGGATCGGCCGGCGCGTGCCCCCAGCCACAGGAAAACGAGACCGAGGACGAGGAAAGCCAGCAGCGACGGGATCATCAGGAGCGGCCGCACCAGCCAGTTCCACAGCGAGACGGAAAGAAAGCCCTGAACCGCATTCTGGGCGCCGTTGAGCGACCGGACGTCGAGGTGCGACCAGAGATCGCCCAAACCCAGCAGGCGAAACGTCCCTTCGGTCGACCAGGCCAGGCCGTCATGCACCACCGCTGCCACAGCCATGGCCAGCAGCAGCCACCCCAATACGCGAAACACCACCATCAATCCCCCAAATGGCGGCCGGCACCCTAGCCAAGACGGCGGGCCAGGGGAAGATGCCGTTGCCCACGCCAGCCGCCGCGTTATAAGAGCGGCCGACCGCGCTTCCCGGACAGGTGGCCGAGCGGTTTAAGGCACACGCTTGGAAAGCGTGCGTGGTGTAACAGCCACCGCGGGTTCGAATCCCGCCCTGTCCGCCAGCGAGGCTCGTTGCGTGCCGCGGCTTTCCATCAGCCGA
>CALDNT010000050.1 GCA_937915145.1 uncultured Reyranella sp. | reverse complement strand
ACTCGGAAAATAGCCCAGTGCGCGGCGACAATCAAGGTGAGAGATCAGCGTCAATCAGGATGAGAATGCGCCGGGGGTGGGCTGACGGAGGGAGGGCGTAGCCCGACCGACGACAGGCCTCCCCCGGCGGCAGGTTTTTCGGAACCCGTCTGGCGGTCGTGAGCGACCGGGTAAGCTACTGATTCTTCTCGCAATTGAGGGATCAGATATTGCCCGGCCTTCATATCACCGACCACCAGATGAGGCTGTACATGAGCTACCGAAAAACCCACGACCCGAGAGTTGCGGCCGCCAAGGCGGGCTTCAGCAAGGCCACCGGCTACCGGATCGGGGCCGATCCGCGCCTTCCGTCGCAGAAGAAGGCACCGCGCGGCCGTCGCCGGCCTGATCCACTCGTCGACATCTGGGACAGCGAGGTTCTGCCAATCCTGAAGGCCAGCCCCGGCATCCGGGCCATCGCCGTGGTCGGGGAGATCCGGCGGCGCCATCCCGAGATGAGCCCGGGCATTCGGCGCACGCTGGAACGGCGCATGCGCACGTGGCGGGCGTTGGCCGGGCCCGAGCAGAATGTGATGTTCCGGCAGGACCACCCGCCCGGCCGCCTCGGCCTGTCCGACTTCACCGATACCATGGTGCTGGCCATCACGGTCGCCGGCGTCGTCCTGGAGCATCGGCTTTATCACTTCCGCCTGGCGTTCTCCGGCTTCGCCCACGCCCACGTCGTGTTGGGTGGCGAGAGCTTCGTTGCCCTCGCCGAGGGCCTGCAGAACGCGCTTTGGGCGCTTGGCGGGGTGCCGCTGGAGCATCGCAGCGACAGTCTGTCGGCTGCGTTCTGCAACCTGGATCGAGACGCGCAGGAAGACCTGACGCAGCGCTACCAGGGTCTCATGCGCCACTACGAGATGACGCCATCGCGCAACAATCCCGGCGTCGCCCACGAGAACGGATCGATCGAGAGCCCCCATGGCCATCTGAAGCGCGCCCTGGAAGATGCGTTGTTGCTGCGTGGCAGCCGCGACTTCGACACCCTCGACGCCTACCGCTGCTTCATCGACGAGATCGTCGGTCGGCAGAATGCTCACAACCGCAAGCGGATCGAGCTGGAACGGCCGCACCTCGCCGATCTGCCGAAGCGGCGGACGGCGGACTTCGAGGAGATGGTCGTCACCGTCACGTCGTCAGGCGGCTTCATCCTGCGGCGCGTGTTCTACACGGCGCCGTCGCGGTTGATCGGCCATTGCTTGCGTGTCCATCTCCATGACGACCGGCTCGAATGCTTCCTCGGCTCGACGCCGATGATGACATTGCCGCGCGGACGCCAGCCCTCGGCCGACAAGAACGGTCACGTCGTCGACTACCGGCACGTGATCCACGCGTTGCGCAAAAAGCCGATGGCGCTGAACAATCTGGTCTATCGGGACCAGTTGTTCCCGCGCCCGGCCTACCGCCGCGCCTTCGAGGCGTTGTGCGCCGAGGTCGGCGACAAGCGCGCGTGCAAGGTGACGGTCGAGCTGTTGGCGTTGGCACACGAGCGGACCTGCGAGGCCGAGCTGGCACAGGTGATCGACGCCGAACTCGATGACGGCCGGTTGCCGGATCTCACGGCGCTGAGCGAGCAGTTCGGGCCGAGCCCCGGCAGCATGCCGGTTGTCGCGGTCGATCTGGTGCCGCTCAGCATCTACGACGAGTTGGCGGTGGTCATAGCGGTTGCGTGTCGGCGACACGACGCTATCGCGCAGTCCTCCGACCTTGAGGTGGCGGCATGACCAAATCGACCACCGTCGACGCGGCTCGCGTCGAACTGTTGCTCAGCGAACTGCGCCTGCCCGGCGTCAAGCTGATGTGGGCCAGGCTCGCCGAGCAATCTGATAAGGAGGGCTGGCCGGCGGCCCGCTTCCTCGCCGCGATCGCCGAGCACGAAATGACGGATCGTGGCCGCCGCCGCATGGAGCGCCATCTGTCGGAAGCGCGATTGCCTGCGGGCAAAACGCTTGCCACGTTCGACTTCGAGACCGTGCCGATGGTCTCGAAAGCTCAGGTGATGGCGCTGGCGTCCGGCAACGAATGGTTGGGCAAGGGCGCCAACATTCTGCTGTTTGGGCCACCCGGCGGCGGCAAGAGTCATCTATCATCCGCCATCGGACTTGCTCTGATCGAGAACGGCCGGCGCGTGTTCTTCGCACGCACCACCGATCTCGTGCAGCGGCTGCAGATCGCGCGGCGCGAGCTCGGACTGGAGAGCGCCATTGCCAAGCTCGACCGCTACGACCTGCTGATCCTCGACGACCTCGCCTACGTCACCAAGGATCAAGCCGAAACCAGCGTTCTGTTCGAGTTGATTGCTGCGCGTTACGAGCGACGATCCATGCTGATCACGGCCAACCAGCCATTCGGTGAATGGGGCAAGATCTTCCCCGACCAGGCCATGACGCTCGCCGCTATCGATCGCCTCGTTCATCATGCCACGATCCTGGAAATGAATGTCGAAAGCTATCGCCGCCGCGAAGCCCTCGACCGGAAACGCGGTCGCGGCCGGCCAGCAAACCACGCGACAATCGAGAAAACACGAAGCGACGAGGACTGATTGACGCTCCGCGTCAATCAAAGCGCTTGCCAAGACATCGGCTAGCGTCAACTATCGATTCGATCGGCTGCCTCGTCTCATCCTGATTGTCGCGCCGTTCTCATCCTGATTGTCGCGCTACACCAGCTTGCCGCTCTTGCCGCGGGAGACGTAAAGATCGCCGGCGTGCGGGTCATGCCGCAGCGCATGTCCGTGTGACCGGCCGCGATCCACACTCGCACGCCTGA
>CALDNT010000049.1 GCA_937915145.1 uncultured Reyranella sp. | reverse complement strand
GTGCGGGATCACCGGCAGCGGCAGGAAGGCCATCTGCAGGAACGGCTCGTGCAGCACTGCCCGAGACCTTGCATGGCCTCGCGCGATCATCGTGCCTTTGTATTGTGGGTGTAATTCCTAGGTCGGTTGCCACCTGTGTCGGGCATGATAAGATACCAAGTTGGGGAGAGGGTCGATGGCGGATGCCAAGAATCCTTATGCGCAGGTCATCATCGACCAGCTTGGGTCGCAGATCGATTTGGGCACGACGCTCGCCACCGCCATCATCGGTGGCATGGTCGCCCTGCTGGCCCAGATTGCCCTGCACAACACGTCGCGCACGGGGCGTCCCCTTGTTCTCCGGTACCGTTTGCTGATTCTTGCAGTATTCGCGGTAGAACTCCTGTCGCTGGTCGGCGGCTATATCGCGCGCGGCACGGTGACCGGCGTCACGCCCATTCTCAAGCAACTACCCGAGTCCGCCTGGGCCGACCAAGCCGGTTCTCTTGGATTTGCCCATGTCTTGTTCGATCATTCAGGCCTGCTAGCAGCGGCCATGCAAATCCAGGCGATTTTCCTGTTCCTGGGCGTCGTTTCGATCTGCTGCTTCGCCTGGGCCAATCGAAGGCTCATTTGAGGGACAAGCCATGCATCGTCGGACACTGCTGCTCGCAGCCGCATCGGTCGCACCACTCGTTTCCCCGGTGTGTGCACAGCCTGCCAGCGTTCGGTTCAATTTCGACTCCGAGTTCGGCCGTGCGCGCGACATGGGCAAGGAGCTGCAGACACGGATCGCCCGGATCGGTCTTCTACTCTTCTCCGACGCAATGATACGGGCGCGCATCGCGCAGAAGCCCTTCGGCTACGAAGACGGTGCCGAATTCAGGAGCGCGGTCAGCGAGATGCAGGCGACCCTGACCAAGATTCTGGAAGGCACAACCGCCGAGATCGGCGTGCCGCTGTCGGTGCCCGGCGAGGCGGCTAGCCTGATGGCCTCGAGATACAAGGACAATGAGGGCAAGATCCCGACGTTCCTGATCGACATCCGCAAACCGGCCGGACCGCTCAGGGCTTTGCCCGACGTCGATATCCTGCGCTACCAACTCTGGACTTCGACCTTGGTCGCCGCGCGCGACCCGAAAGTGTGGGGCGTGGCGTGGAAGTTCACGGGATTCTTCCCCTTCTGCTGACCCGTCGAGGAGTCAGCCGACCAATTCGAACCTGTCGACGTCGACCAGGCCGCGATCGGTGATCCTGAGGTGCGGGATCACCGGCAGCGGCAGGAAGGCCATCTGCAGGAACGGCTCGTGCAGCGTGGTGCCGAGGCCGCGCACCGCCTCGCGCAGGGCACGCAGACCGTGCTCAACCTCCTCGAACGGCCGGTCGCTCATCAGGCCGGCGATCGGCAGCGCCAGTTCCGCCACCACCGTGCCGTCGACGGCGGCCGCGAAGCCGCCCTTCAGTTCGATCAGCCGATTCACGGCGACGGCCATGTCGGCATCGTTGCAGCCGATGACGCAGACATTGTGGCTGTCGTGGCCGATCGACGAAGCGATGGCGCCGCGTGCGAAGCCAAAGCCCTTCACGAACCCGCGGCCGACCCGGCCCTCGGCATTGTGCCGGCCCAGCACCGCGACCTTCAGCACGTCGGAGGCAACATCGGCCACCAGCGCGCCGTCGCGGCGCGCCACCGTGACCGAGAGCCGGTCGGTCAGGATCTGGCCCGGCCGCACACCGATCACCGGCGGCGATCCACCGGCGCCGGCAGGGACATGGAACGTCGCCACCGTCACAGGCCTGAGCTTCACCGAGTCGAGCCCGACCAGCGGCACATCCGGCCGCGTCCTGAAGCGATCCGGCGTCACCAGGGAACCGCGGCAGATCACCTGCTTCACGCTACAAGTCTCGAAATCCTCCAGCAGCACCAGATCGGCACGCTGGCCCGGCGCCACCAGGCCGCGGTCGAACAGGCCGAAGTGCCGGGCCGCCGACCAGGTCGCGGCGCGATAGGCGTTGAGCGGCTTTACGCCCTTCCGGATGGCGGCGCGGATCAGGTAATCGACATGGCCCTCCTCGGCGATGTCGAGCGGGTTGCGGTCGTCGGTGCAGAAGGCCAGGAACGGCGCGCGCTCGGTGGTGATCAGCTCGGCGAGTGCCGCCAGATCCTTGGACACCGTGCCCTCGCGCACCAGGATCTGCATGCCCTTGCGCAGCTTCTCGCGCGCTTCGGCGGCGGACGTCGTCTCGTGGCAGTTGCGCACGCCGGCGGCGATATAGGCGTTGAGATCGTAGGACGACAGCAGCGGCGAATGGCCGTCGATCTGCATGTCGGAGAAGGCCGAAAGCTTCTTCAGCACCTTGGGGTCGCGCGCCAGCACGCCCGGCACGTTCATGAACTCGGCCAGCCCCAGCACCTTGGGATGATGCTTGAACGGCAGCAGGTCTTCCGCCTCCAAGGTGGCGCCCGAGGTCTCGAGATGGCTCGACGGCACGCAGGACGAGAGCTGGACGCGCAGGTCCATCACCGTGACTTCCGCGCACTCCAGAAAATACTTTAGCCCGGGGATGCCCAGCACATTGCTGATCTCGTGCGGATCGCAGATCGCCGTGGTGGTGCCGCGCGGCACGACGCAGCGGTCGAACTCCAGCGGCGTGACCAGGGTGGATTCGCAATGGACGTGGGCATCGATGAAGCCCGGCACGGCGGTGAGGCCGCGGCCGTCGATCTCGGTGGCGCCGCGATAAGTCTCGTGGGTGCCAACGATGCGGTCGCCGGCGATGGCAATGTCGCCGGTTTTGATCTCGCCCGAGGTGAGGTCGAGGATGCCGACTTCCTTGACCACCAGGTCGGCCGGCGACTGACCGCGTGCCTGCTCAATGATGTCGGAAAGGCGGGATTCTGAAAGGAACTCACGCATCCGAATCAGATAGGATCCCCTCGAAGGTTTAGCAATGGGCGGGCCGTCTTTGTCATCCTGAGCGAAGCGAAGGATGAGAAACAAGAAGAATCGTCATGGCTCGCTCCGGACGCTTTCTAAGCCGCTTTCGCTCGGATCGTGGGAATGCCGCTCACATCTTCTTCCTGCTCTGCATGCCAGGTATCGTAGGCCGCCTGCATACGCGTCCACACACCCGCGCCGTCTCCGAACAGCTTGCCCAGACGCACCGCGACGGACGGCGAGACCGGCTTGCGTTCGCCCAGGATGTCGTAGAGGTGCTGGCGCGAGATGCCCAGCAGACCGGCGATCTCCGACTTGGTCCGGCCGGTCGCCGGAATCACGTCCTCGCGCAACAGCGCTCCGGGATGGGTGGGACAGCGGGCTCGATTGCGCCGGGCAATGTAGGTCATGGTCGGCCTCCTCAATGATACTGCTCGAAGTCGACACGAAATGCGTCGCCGCCCTCGAACTCGAACGTGATGCACCAGGGTCCGTTGACGTGGACAGAATAGCGCGTCGGCTTGAAGCCGCGGAGCGAATGGAAATCGAACCCGGGAAGATTCATCTCCTCGGGCTTCTCGACCGCCTCCAGCCTGTCCAGCCGCCTGAGAATGCGTTCATGCATGCGCGCATCGATCTTCGACGTACGACCCTTCTCCCACAGGTCGGCCACAGTCTTGCTTCTGAAGCTTCGGATCACATCAATAGTGTAAGCAACCCACTTACTATTGTCAACTGATTGCTTACATGGAGTCAGTCGATCAGACGCTACGCGCTCGTCACCCACCTTCGCCGCCCGGCGGCATCACGTCCCCTGGAAGATCAGCGCCTGGTGAACGGACATGCCGGCCTGGACTCCGTCGGCCGACGCGAAGGTTGCATTCTGCGGGACGCGCGCGATGTCGCCGGCGGCATAGACGCCCGGTACGCTCGTCATCCTCGCCGCATCGGTCGCGATGACCTTGCCGAACGGCCCGTCCTCGAAGGCGCAGCCGAGCTGCTCGGCGATCGCACTGCGCAGGCGGGTGGGCGTCGCGAGATAGAGCACCGCAATTTCCACCAGCCGCCCGTCGGCCAGCCGGACGCCGGCGATGTGCGGCGCTTTGCCTTCCAGACCGACGACGGGAGCCGCTTCGAGCGTGACATTGCGGGCGGCCAGGCCAGCGCAAGCCGCGTCGTCGGGCATCGGTCCGCCGTTGAGGAAGTAGACGGTCGGCCCCCAATCGCGAATGACCTCGGCCTGGTGAATCGAGATCGGCAGGATGTTCAGCACGCCCTGCGGCCGGTCGAGAAATTCATAGCCGTGGCAGTAGGGGCAGTGGAGCACTGTCTGCCCCCAGCGCTCTGCGAGGCCCGGGAGGTCGGGCAACAGATCCTCGAGGCCGAAGGCCAGCATCAGCTTTCGCGCCAGCAGGCGCGCGCCGCCCACGAGCGTCACGGCATAGCCGCCTTCGTCGGCTCCGGCCTGGATCGCCTCGCCATCGACGAAGCTGACGCCGGGATAGACGGCGAGCTGACGGCGGGCGTCGTCGATCATCTGGCCGGGCCGTGCACCGTCCCGGCCGAAAAAACCATGCGATTCGACGGCGAAGCGGTTGCGGGGGCTTCCCGAATCGATCACGCACACCCGCCGGTTGGCGCGCGCAAGCTGCATGGCCGCCGACAGGCCGGCGAAGCTGCCGCCGATGACGATTGCGTCATGCCGCATGGATCTGATCTCCCCGCTGTCGGGCCGCGAGCACGGCGACGCACGATGTCGGCGGTTGCGGAAGTCGAGCGCAAAAGGCACCCATCCCGCCCACTGTCTCCACGACACTTCTTTCGATCGACACCGGCCTGGACCGCCTTCGTCCGGACCGTGAAGGACTTGCGCATGAATCGAGTTGGCCGTGAACCACTCCAGCCTGTTGAAGCTGCGTGACGATCAGCGCCACCTTCGCGCCCTGCTTCATGCCTCGCACCCGTCGGGCATCACCGTCGCCAGGTGGGCGAAGTCTCTCTTCTCCAGCAACGGGTCCAGGCAGATTTCAGGAATCTCGGTCATGGCCGTGGTCTCCTTGTCCTTGCCGCGGTTTTGCTTTTGCGCACTCTCGCCGGCGCGCCTGCAGACGCTTTCCCGTTCGATCCGGCCTGATTGTACCCGATCGCGCGTCGCATGTTAGCTTCGCGGCCGGCGTTGAAGAGCTTGTCGGGATCCGGAAGGCTCGCCCCGAAGGCGAAAGTCTTGCCGCGCCAGTCCGTGATTTCCGCGATCGGCCGGTCGATGCGTTGCAACGGAGTCATTGGGCCCCTGTGCCTCACCATGGTGTGGGCAGATTCCGTTCCGGCAGGCCTCACTCCGAATCATGTCGGCAGACTTCGATGCATCCATGCCGTGGCCCTGGCGACAACTTCACAAACAGGGAGTAGTGTTGCGGCTTCCAGCGACGAGGCATTCCGTGGCGCCTTTCCTGCACAAGAAGCTCCTGATCTGTGCCGGCGGCGTGGTCGGCGTCCTGATCGTGGCGCTGGTCACCCTGCCCTTCCTGATCGACATGAATGCCTACAAGCCCGGGATCATCGCCGAAGCGAAGCAGGCAACCGGCCGCGACCTTGCGATCGAGGGTCCGATCCAGCTGTCGCTGCTGCCGCTGCCGGTCGTGCGGCTGAACGGCGTGCGCTTCGCCAGCCCGCCGGATGCGAAGGATCCCAGCATGGTCGAGGCGAAGTCGATCGCCGTGCGGCTGTCGTTGCT
>CALDNT010000048.1 GCA_937915145.1 uncultured Reyranella sp. | reverse complement strand
CCGTGGCGGGGCTGCTGCTGGCGCCGCCGCCGGCGCCCGACCTGCTGATGAGCGAAGATGGCCGGGTGCTTGGCCTGAAGGACGAGCACGGCCAGGTCCACGTCGCCTCGGCCCGCACCGACCGCTTCGTGAGCGAGGCCTGGGGGCGCCGCCAGGGTCAGGAGGGCGCCCGCCGCTGGGCCGTGAGCGCCGAGCAGCAGGCGGCCGGCCTCGGCTGCGCCACCGGCCTTTGCCGCTGGCGCAAGGGACCATGGCGGGTCGCCCTGGTGAGCGACGACCGGCGCCTCGCCGAAGCCTGCGGCGCGGCCGACATCGTGCTCTCGACCGTGGACGCCCAAGGCCGCTGCCACGGTCCGCGCCTGGTCATCGATCGGCGCGACGCCTGGCGCGAGGGTGCGCAGGCGCTGTGGCTCGACGAACTCGGTGTGCGCCGCGAGACCGCCAATGCCCGCCGCGGCGACCGGCCCTGGGTGCCCAACAGCTCGATGCGACGGGCAGCGCCGGTCAGCGCACCGGGCGCCTGAAGTAGACCATTTCGCGGCACACCTCGTTGTGCCGCGCGCTGTCTAGCGGACTGTGCCAAAATTCCAGATCAAGTCCTTGATCCGGCGGCCCGATCTCCCCCTGACAAACTGTGCCACCGATGCCGGTTGCTCTCCGGGATGCGTGTCCAAAAAAGGAGTCGGTGAAGTGGACCATTCGTGGACCATTGGGGAGCGCAAAAAAACGCCCGGCGGAATTCTCCGCGGGCGTTCCCCATCATGACAAGAAAATTAGCAAAAACCTGTTGAACCTGCAAATCGACTCGCAGGCCTAGTGATAGCGGCGATAGAGCCCCGCCAGCTTGCCCTGGATCTTGACCCGGTCGGGCCCGAAGATCCGTGTCTCATAGGCGGCGTTGGCGGGCTCCAGCGCGATCGAGGCGCCTTTCTTGCGCAGCCGCTTCAGGGTCGCCTCAGTGTCGTCGATCAGGGCGACGACGATCTCGCCGGTTTCGGCGGTGTCGGCGCTCTTGATGATGGCGATATCGCCGTTCTGGATGCCGGCTTCGACCATCGAGTCGCCCTGGATTTCGAGGCAGTAGTGGGCGCCCGAGCCGAGCAGGGCGACGGGCACGTCGACCGTCGTGGAATTGTCGCGCAGCGCCTCGATCGGTGTGCCGGCGGCGATCCGGCCGTACAGCGGCAGGCTGAGCGCCGCCGCCTCGTTGGCGACGTGGATGGCGCCGGCCAGCGGTACGCGCTCGCCGCGGATGACCTGCGGCACGAAGCCTTCGCGGGCCTCGGCCATGCCGCTACGGGCCAGCATGGGCATGACATTGGGGGCGGGCATGGCGGCCGTGTCGGGCAGCTTGATGACCTGCAGGGCCCGTGCACGATGGGCCAGACGGCGCAGGAAACCGCGCTCCTCCAGCCCCGTGATGAGGCGATGGATGCCCGACTTGGATTTCAGCCGCAGCGCATCCTTCATTTCGTCGAACGACGGCGAAACGCCATCGTCGTTGAGACGCTTGTTGATGAACATCAGCAGTTCGTTTTGCTTGCGGGTTAACACCGTCTTCTCCCCGGAACGCCTACCAGATTTCGGAACAAATCCAGAAACCCGACACATGTTCTAGTTTAGTTCCTGTCTCAGGTCAAGTTTTCCCGTGCAAGCTGGGGATCAGTAGCCGCCGGGATGTGTAGGGGAAATTCTACATCGCCGAGGCCAGGCTCGTCGTCAGGCTCTCGATCAGGACCGAGCGCAACTGCTCGCCCGCCGCCGGCAAGGCGGCGGACGCGTGCATCGCCAGCATCACCGTCGGCAGTTTAGGCAGCCCCGATGTTTCCCGCAGGATCGACAGGTGAGGCGGCAGGCCCGCCGGCGTCCTTACCGAAATGCCCAGTCCGGCATCGACAGCGGCCCAGAGGCCGGCAAGGCTCGGACTGGTGAAGGCGACTAACCACTTTATTTTGGCGCGCTTCAGCGCCGTCGTTGCCGCGTTCCGGAAGGCGCACGGCGGATCGAACACCGCGAGCGTTACGTTCTCGCCGGAGGCGCGTGAATAGTCGTGCCGTCCGATCCACGCCATGGGCAGTTCGCAGGACCAGGTCGCCGATGCCGGCCGCTTGCCGGCGAAGACCAGAGCGACATCGACCTCGCCGCGCTCGGCGCGTCCCTGCAGCGTCGTACTGCGATCGACACTGACATTGACCTTGATCCCGGGATGGCTGCGGCGGAATCGGGCGATCAATGTTGGCAACCAGGTCTCGGCAAAGTCCTGGGGGACGCCGAGCGACACTTCTCCGTCCAGCCCGTGCGAGCCCGCCGCCTGCAGCGCTTCGTCGCTGAGGTCCAGCAACCGTCGCGCATAGCCCAGAACCGTGGCGCCGGTCTCGGTCAGCACCAGCTTGCGGCGGGTGCGATCGAATACCGAGGCATCGAGCGTTTCCTCAAGCTTCTTGAGCTGCAGGCTGACGGCTGATTCGGAGCGGCCGACGCGAAGCGCCGCCGCCGCCAGCGTGCCGCTTTCGACGACGGCTATCAGCGTGCGTAGGACGGTGAGGTCGAGTGTGCGCATCCAGATGTCCGAAGTGTAGTTGAGTTTTTCTCAAGTTATTGATCTATTTTACTCGGTTCTCTCAAGAGTGGCCAGCCTGTAGGTCTCACCACACGATGCGGCAATGAACACGGGAGTGGATCACATGATCAAGGCAAGGCATCGCGCTGACGCCTATCCCCGCGGCCATCGCCCACGATTGCCAGCACAGGAAGGAAATCTGATGAAAATCTCGATCAGGATTGCGGCGCTCTGCGTTGCCTCGGCGATCTTCGCCCACACTGGCCTTGCTCAGGGCCAGACGCAGCTCCCGGCGAATCCCCTCGACATCATCCCGTCGAAGATTCCCTTCGACACACCCTATGGCGCGCCGATCCAGCTCGCTCGCGCCCAGGCGCTCGTCCAGTCGGCGATGGCCGAAGCAACCCGGCGCGGCTGGCCGATGAACGTCGCGGTGGCCGATTCCGGGGGCAACCTCGTGGCCTTCGCCCGGATGGACGGGGCGGTCCTCGCCGCCGCCGCCATATCCCAGCACAAGGCGCAGGCCGCCGTGACGTTTCGGCGGCCGACCAAGGTCTTTGAGGACGCGCTGCAGAAGCCGAACCTGAATTACCTCCTGACGCTCGACGGCATCATCGCCTCGCGGGGCGGGATTCCGCTCGTCGACAACGGCAGGGTCGTCGGCGGCATCGGCTGTTCGGGTGGTACCAGTTCGCAGGACGAGGCAATCTGCGCGGCGGCGGCGGCGGCAATGAACAAATGACGTTGAATCGGGAGACGATGGATGTGGATTGATACGCCTGTCACCCGGTTCTTGAAGATTCGCTATCCGATCGTGCAGGGGCCGTTCGGCGGCGGCTCTTCATCGGTCGAGTTGGCGGCCATCGTCTCCAATCTGGGAGGGCTGGGCTCTTTCGGCGCCCAGCACCTGGCGCCGGATCGGATCAAGGATCTCGTCGCCGACCTGCGCGAGCGGACCGCCGCGCCGTTCGCCGTCAACCTGTGGGTCGACAATGCCGATGCCGCCATGGCGGACTTCGATGCGCAGGCATTCGCGCGTCACGTCGAGCAATTGAAACCAGTCTTCACGTCGCTCGGCCTCGATCTGCCGGCTTTTCCCAACCGCTTCGGCCAGGACTTCGACGAGCAGGCCGAGGCGCTGATCGAGGCGGCACCGCCGGCCTTCAGTTTCGTGTTCGGCATTCCGTCGCCCGACATCCTGAAAGCCTGCCGAGAACGCGGCATCGTGACCATCGGCAATGCCACGACCGTTGACGAGGCGCGGGCGATCGAGGAGGCGGGCGTCGACATGCTGGTCGCCACGGGCGCTGAGGCGGGTGGTCATCGGGTATCCTTCCTGCACGCCGCCGATGCTGTCCTGATGGGAAATTTCTCACTCCTGCCTCAGGTGCGCGACGCGGTACGCCTGCCGGTGATCCTGGCGGGCGGCATCGCCGACGGCCGCGGGATCGCCGCGGCCCTGGCGCTGGGCGCCGACGCCGTTCAGGTCGGCACGGCTTTCCTGGCCTGCGATGAGTCCGGGGCCGAGCCCCTGCACAAGGCTGCGCTTTTCTCTGAGCAGGCGAGACAGACCACGCTAACGCGGGCTTTCTCCGGCCGTCTCGCGCGCTCTATCCGCAACGGCTTTTCCGAGCACGCGGCGTCCGACCCGGGCGCGATCGCGCCTTACCCGGCACAGAACTGGCTCGTTCGCGCGCTGCGGGCGGCGGCCGTCGCGCAGGGCCGCAGCGATCTGATCCCACTCTATGCTGGACAGTCCGCGTCCTTGCTGCACCACCACAGCGCCAGCGAGCTGTTTGGAGCGCTGGTCGCGGAAACCGACGAGGCCTTTCGCAGTGCTGCTGGAGCCTCTCGGAATCAGTATCCGCCGGGAAGCGCGGCGAGATCGACCACCTGAACGACATCGCCTGCCTTGTGCGCCGGGTCATGGGCTGGCCGCACGAGGAAACCATCCGACGCCGCGAGCACCGAGAGCATGGAACTGTCCTGCACCGGATGGGGCGTCACGGTGAGCGTGCCGTCGGCGGCGCGGCTCAAGGCGGAGCGAACATAGTCCTCGCGCGTGTCGTTTTCTTTGATGTCGACCGCGAGCCGCGCCGGCCGGGTCGCGGGCAGGTCGCCGGGCTGGCCCAGCAGGCGGTCGATCGCCGGCTTCAGGAACAGCAGCGCACACACCATGGTCGAAACCGGATTGCCCGGCAGGCCAAGTACCCGGGCGCGGTCTTTGGCAGCAAACATCAGCGGCTTGCCGGGGCGCATGGCGATCCGCCAGAAATCCATCGCGAAGCCCTGGGCCTTCAGCGCGTCCTGGACGAGATCATGATCGCCGACCGAGGCGCCGCCGAGCGTGATCAGGAGATCGTGCTGGGCGCCGGCGGCGATGCGGCTTTGGATCAGCCCGGCGTCGTCGCGGGCGATGTCGAACAGGGTGGGCTCGCCGCCCCAGCCGCGGACCAGGGCGGCCACGGCGATGCCGGAGGAGGAGACGATCTGATTGCGGCCCACCGGCTCGCCCGGCATCACAAGTTCGTCGCCGGTCGAGAGGATCGCCACGCGCGGCTTGCGGTGCACCGATAGCCACGGCAGGTTCATGGCGGCGGCGAGTGCCACGTCGCGCGTGGTGAGGATGCGGCCCGCCGCCAGCGGGCGGTCGCCGGCCGCGAAGTCGAGGCCGGCCTTGCGGATGTGCCGGCCGGGGCGCGGCGCTTCGAGGATGGTGATCTTCGCGCCGTCGGCTTTCGTGTCTTCCTGGATGACGATGGCATCGGCGCCCATCGGCAGAGGCCCGCCGGTGAAGATGCGCACGGTCTCGCCCGGCTTCAGCGCAGGATCGTAGGAACCGCCGGCCGGCGCCTGGCCGACCAGCGTGAGCGTGGCGGGC
>CALDNT010000047.1 GCA_937915145.1 uncultured Reyranella sp. | reverse complement strand
AGCTTTTCGCGCGCTATGATCTCCCCAATCACCCACTCGATTCCCGGAAGAGCCCAAAAGATAGTCGCCGATCGTACGCGGCTCGGAAACATCATCCAGGCCGACCGCGGGCCACTCGTCAGCACGCGGGAAGTAGGCGGTGCCGAACAGGACATCCCACAGCGGGGTCGAGGTCGCGAAATTGTGGTCGATGTGGTGTCGCTCGCGCGAGTGGTGGATGCGGTGGAAGCGATTGTCACAGAGCAGGTAGCGCAGCGGGCCGATGCCCAGCCGGGTCGAGGAATGGATGAAGTAGGAATGGGTGTTGGCCAGCACGATCACCAGCCACGGCACCGGTCCCGAGGCAACGCCAATTAGAACCGCCATGGGCATGGTAACGGCGGCGAACTGGAACAGGTCCTCGGCGACGTGATGGTAGCTGTTGGTGGCGCTCATCTCGGTAATCGAATGATGAACCTTGTGAAAGCGCCACAGCCATCCGAAGCGGTGCTGGGCGCGATGCATCCAGTAGTAGAAGAAATTGCCGACCATCGCGATGCCGAGCGCCGCCACCAACCAGCCGGTGACACGGAGTGCCAGGGACGGCGATTCGGTGAGCGGCCGGAGGTCGAGGAAGGCAATCGGCGGGACGTCGAGGAAACCGGTACTGCCTTCCACCGCCTTCAATACCACCGTGTTGATGGCAATGGCGACCATCAGGAAAGTGGCGGCCCGAAGATAGGACCGCGACGAGTTGCGCGTGCGCGGCAGCAGCAGTTCGGGCAGCAGGTAGAGCAGGCACGCCCCGACCGGATAGGCCAGCCGGATCAGCATGGAATTCACCAGGCCGTAGGCGACCGAATAGGCATCGGCGAGAAAAGCGAGCATGGACACGCCTTATCGACGATGCCTCCCAACCTCGCAAGCGAGGCGGTCACGGTGTATGGAAAAGGCTCCACCGTCGACACTCACTCCGGGCAATGAAGAAGCGAAAGACATCGGGCTGGGCGGTCGTCGTGGCCGTCAACATCGTGGCCATCGCGGCGGTCCTCGGTCTGGGGGAACTCGGCGCGCGCTGGATCGCCGCATCGAACGCCACCGACCAGGACGAGCAACTGCCGATGTGCCGGCCCGACGCGCTGACCATCTGGCGCTACCGGGCCGATATCGACCTCGCCTATCGCGCGCCCGAGTTCGAGATGCAAATTCGGACCAACGATGCCGGCCTGCGCCAGGGACCGATCCCGCCGGCAGCCGCCGGTGTCACGACCGTTCTCTTCATCGGCGATTCCTTCACCTTCGGCTGGGGTGTGAGCGAGGAGCAGCGATATTCCGAAGTGCTGGCGCACCTGATGGCCAGACAACGCCCCGGTACGCAGTTGCGGATCGTGAATGCCGGATACTGGATGTTCACCTTCGATCAGCAGCTCGTGCTGATGAAGGAGATGATCCGGCTGTACCAACCCGACATCGTTGTGCAGGGCTTCTACTGGATGCACGTGCGCTCTCTGTTCAACCACCGGCAGATCCGGGCGCCGGACGGCACGCTGCAGGCGGTCGAGGATCCCAAGATCAAGGTGAACGACCGCGGCGTCCTGAAATTCCGCTCGGACTGGCTCGAACGGCCGCCATTCGGATCGCAGCTTGTGGCGCTGGTCGCCCGGGCGATCCTCAACCGCAACCTCAATGAAAGGGCGGGGCTTTGGGTCGACTACATGCGGCCAGGCAGCACGCAGGACGAGGCGTTGTGGGCCCTCACCGGCGAACTGGTGACGGAAACGATCCGGACCCTGCGCACCGCCGGCATCGACTACCTGCCATTCCTGATACCCGCCAGCGTCGAGGCGACCGGGGCGGGCTGGGAAAATGTCGGCTGGAAGGCCGCGGCGGCGCCCACCGGTGTCGACCCCGCGCTTCCAGCGGCACGCCTCGCGGCGATGTTCACAAAAAACGACACGACAATCGCGCCTCTGGCCGCCGCAATGCGCGAGCGGGCAGCAGCGGGCCTGTATTTCCCGCAGGACGGCCATTGGACGGCCGAGGGACATGCCATGGCCGCCGAAATCCTGGCGCCGCACCTTGAGCGCATCCTCGCGGCACGACGACGCTAGGGATCAGCCGTACTGATTGCGCAAGGTGCCGATGCCGTCGATCGTCACTTCGACCACGGTCCCCGGCTTGATCGGCATGACCCCCAGCGAGGTGCCGCAGGCGATCACGTCGCCGGGCACCAGGGTCATGTCGTGCGAGATCCGGCTGACCAGTTCGGCCGGCGAGAAGATCATGTCGTCGATGCGGTAGTTCTGCCGTTCCCGGCCGTTGACCAGCGTGCGCACCGTCAATGTGAGCGGATCGAGGCCGGTGGCCACGACCGGACCGATGCAGCCGAAACCGTCGAAATTCTTGGCCCGGGTCCACTGCGGAAACGACGGATCGCGTTGCAATAGTTCGAGCGCGGTGACGTCATTCACGCAGGTGTAGCCGAACACATGATCGAGCGCCGCGTCGACCGGAACGGCCGTGCAGGCCTTGCCGATGACGATGCCCAGTTCGCCCTCGTAGACAACACGACCGTCGTACGACTTCGGCGCGGGGATCGGCTGGCCGTGGGCATTGAAGGCATTCGGGGTCTTGATGAAAGTGAGCGGCTCGGCCGGGATCGCCCAGCCGTTCTTTTCCGCGGCGGCGCGGAAGTTGTTCCATAGCGCCACCATCTTTGTGGGCACCGTGGGCGTGAGCCAGCGCGCCTCGGCGACGGGAATGCTACGGCCGTTCGCGTTGCCGCCCTCGAACATACCGCCGTCATGGAGGTGAATGGTCTCGCCCTCGACCTTGCCGACGCAGGGACGGCCATCGAGTTCGATGCGCGCCCAGAGAGTCATCCGGCGTCGGCGATGCGCTTGCCGGTCTGGGAATCGAACAGGTGCAGATGGGCGGGATCGGCCTGGAAGCGCCGCTTCTCGCCGGGCTTTGCCAGCACGTGGCCGCCCTGGCGTACCGTCACCAGCTCCCGGGCATCGCCGAAGTGGCCGTGCAGCAAAGTATCGGCGCCCAGGGGCTCGGCCATTTCGATGGTGAACTCGAGCGCTCCCTCCGGCGCCGGCAGCAGATGCTCGGGCCGGATGCCGAGCGCCACTGCCGTTCCCGCCTGCGCCGACGTGGTGCGTCCGAGTTCCAGCGCCACGGCGGCTGCACCGAGACCGGCGACATCGACCGCTCGGCCGCCGGTCGCCACCTTGGCGGCGAGGAAATTCATTGACGGCGAGCCGATAAAGCCCGCCACGAACACCGAGGCCGGCTTGTCGTAGACGTCCATCGGTGTGCCGATCTGGTCGGCGACACCGGCGTTCATCACGATCAGCCGGTCGGCGAGCGTCATGGCCTCGACCTGATCGTGGGTGACGTAGATCGAGGTCACTGCCAGCTCGCGCTGCAGCCGCTTGATCTCCAGCCGCATCTGCACCCGCAGCTTGGCATCGAGATTGGAGAGCGGCTCGTCGAACAGGAACACCGCCGGCTCGCGCACGATGGCGCGGCCCATGGCGACACGTTGGCGTTGGCCGCCCGAAAGCTGGCGCGGCCGGCGCTGGAGGTAGGTGCCGAGTTCGAGGATCTTGGCTGCCTTCTGTACGCGTTGGTCGATTTCAGCCTTGGGCAGGCCACGGATCTTGAGGCCATAGGCCATGTTCTCGTAGACGCTGAAATGCGGGTAGAGCGCGTAGTTCTGGAACACCATGGCGATGTCGCGGTCCTTGGGCTCGAGCTCGTTGACCACGCGGTCGCCGATCGCGATCTCGCCGCCGGTAATGCGCTCCAGCCCCGCCACCATGCGCAGCAGGGTCGACTTGCCGCAGCCCGAGGGGCCGACGATGACGACGAATTCGCCGTCGGCGATCTCCATGTCGATGCCATGGATGACCTCGAGCTTGTCGTAACTCTTCGTGATGCCGCGCAGGTGGACTTGCGCCATGGCCTATTTCCCCATCTTCCTACTTCTCGGTCTCGACCAGGCCGCGCACGAACAGGCGCTGCATGAAGATCACGACCAGGACCGGCGGCACCATGGCCAGCATCGCCATCGCCATCAGCAGGTTCCAGCTCGGCACCGAATCGACCACGTTGGCCTGGCGCGAGACGGTCATGACCACGGTGTAGAAGTCGGCCTTGGTAGTGATCAGCAACGGCCAGAGATACTGGTTCCAACCGTAGATGAACTGGATAACGAAAAGCGCCGCGATCGAGGTCCGGCTCATCGGCAGCAGGATGTCCCAGAAGAAGCGCATCGGCGATGCGCCGTCGACGCGGGCGGCTTCGGTGAGTTCGTCGGGGACGCTGAGGAAGAACTGGCGGAACAGGAACGTCGCCGTCGCCGAGGCGATCAGCGGGATGATCAGGCCCGAGTAGGAATCGAGCATGCCGAGACTGGCGACCACACCGTAGGTCGGCACGATACGGACCTCGACCGGCAGCATCAGAGTGATGAAGATCGCCCAGAAGAACCACATGCGGAACGGGAAGCGGAAATAGACGATGGCGAAGGCGGATATGATCGAGATGGCGATCTTCCCGATCGCCACACCCAGCGCCATGATCGTGCTGTTCATCAGTGTGACCCAGAGCGGTGCACCGCCGAAGCCGCGGCCGAAGCCCTGCGTGAGAACCTGCATGTAGTTGTCGAAGAGGTAACGGCCAGGCAACAGCGGTATCGGCGACTGCAGCATGGTCTGCTGGTCGTGAGTCGAGGCCACGAACGTCATCCACACCGGAAAGGCGATGACGATCACGCCGATCAGCATGACGAAATGGCTGAGCAAAGTCAGGAGCGGGCGATTCTCGACCATCAGTAGTGCACCCGACGCTCGATGAAGCGGAACTGCACGAAGGTGAGCAGAATGACCACGATCATCAGGATCACCGACTGGGCCGACGAGCCGCCGAGATCCTGGCCGCGGAAGCCGTCGTTGTAGACCTTGAACACCAGGATTTCGGTGGCGTTGGCCGGCCCGCCCTGGGTCAGGGACGCCACCACGCCGAAGGTGCCGAAGAAGGCGTAGATGATGTTGACGACGAGCAGAAAGAAGCCGACGGGCGAGAGCAGCGGGAAGATGATGTCCCAGAAGCGCCGGCCGGGGCCGGCGCCATCGATCGCCGCCGCTTCGATCAGCGACTTCGGAATCGACTGCAGTCCGGCCAGGAAGAACAGGAAATTGTAGCTGATCTGGTTCCACACCGAGGCGATCACCACCAGCAACAGCGCCTGGTTGCCGTTGATCACGTAGTTGAACTCGATGCCGATGGCCTGGAGCATCCAGGCGACGATGCCGACCGAAGGGTTGAAGAGAAAACCCCAGAGGACACCGGCGACAGCAGGCGCCACGGCGTAGGGCCAGATAAGGAAGGTCTTGTAGGCGGTGGCGCCGCGAATCACGCGGTCGGCCATTACCGCCAGAAAAAGCGAGAGGCCGAGCCCGATGGCAGCCACCAGGAAACTGAACACCACAGTCACCCGCGCCGAAGAGTAGTAACTGTCGTCGTTGAAGAGATTGATAAAGTTGTCGAACCAGACGAACTTGGAGTTACCGCCG
This sequence comes from uncultured Reyranella sp., assembly GCA_937915145.1. Classification (GTDB taxonomy): domain Bacteria; phylum Pseudomonadota; class Alphaproteobacteria; order Reyranellales; family Reyranellaceae; genus Reyranella. Next base: position 9,874 of record CALDNT010000047.1, on the reverse strand, counting down.
AAAGCGTCCTCGATCAGCAAAGACTGCCAGATTGCCTGGCCCGACGGCCAGAAGAAGAACACCAGCGTAATGACGATCTGCGGCGCTACCAGAAGGTAGGGCAGCCAACGTTCGTTGAAGGTGACGCGCTTTTCCATGCGGCTCGAATGAAGCCCCCGCCCTTGCGGGCGGGGGCGTCAACTTCAGCCTACTTGTTGGCGGCTTCGAAGCGCTTGAGCTGCTCGTTGCCGGCCTTGACGGCGTCGTCGAGCGCGGTCTTGGCGTCCTTCTTGCCCGACCATACCGCCTCGAGCTCGCCATCGACGATATCGCGGATCTGCACGAAATTGCCGATACGCAGGCCCTTGGAGTTTTCCGTCGGCGGGTTGAGAGTCAACTCCTCGACCGCGATGTCGCGGCCGGGATGCTTCTGGTAGAAACCCGCCTTCTTGGTGACGTCGGCGGCGGCCAGGGTGACCGGCACATAGCCCGTCTCCTGGTGCCACTTGGCCTGCACCGGCGTGCTCGACAGATAGCTCAGGAACTTGGCGACACCCTTGTAGTCGCCGGCCGGCTTGCCCTTCAGGGTCCACAAGGTGGCGCCACCGATGATCGAGTTCTGCGGCTTGGCGATCACGTCCGGAGAATACGGCATCATCGAGATGCCGACCTTGTCTTGGCCCAGCGCCTTCTCGATGCCCGCGGCCGAGGCCGACGACGCGATGTGGAAGACGCAGTCGCCGGCATTGAACAGCGCCGTCGATTTACCCTCGCGGCCGCCGTAGACGAAGGTCTTGTCCTTGCTCCAGTCGGCCAGCATCTGGATGAACTTGACGCGCGCCGGGTCGTTGAACTTGAGCTCGATGTCGGTGCCGCCGAAGCCGTTGGCCTTGGTGGCATACGGCAGGTTGTGCCAGGCGCCGTAGTTCTCGATCATCGTCCAGGTCTGCCACTGCGGCGTGAACCCGCACTTGGCGCCGGCGGCGACGGCCTTCTTGGCCATCTCGCCGAGTTCGGGCCAGGTCGTCGGCGGCTTGTTCGGGTCGAGCCCGGCCTTCTCCATCAGCTCCTTGTTGCGGTAGAGCACCGGCGTCGAAGAGTTGAACGGCATCGACAGCAGCTTGCCGTCGGTCGTCGAATAATAGCCGTAGACCGGGCCGATGAAGGCCTTGGGATCGAACGGCTCCTTGGCGTCGGCCATGACCTCGTAGACCGGGTAGACTGCGCCCTTGGCGGCCATCATGTTGGCGGTGCCGACCTCGAAGACCTGCACGATATGCGGCGCCTGCTTGGCACGGAACGCCGCGATCGCGGCGGTCAAGGTCTCGGTGTAGGAGCCCTTGTAGACCGGCGTGACCTTGTACTCGGTCTGCGACTTGTTGAAGCCGTCAGCGAGCTGATTGACGGTTTCGCCGAGGTTGCCGCCCATGGCGTGCCACCACTGGATCTCGGTCTGTGCGACGGCGCCGTGCGCGCTGGCCAGTAGCGTGGCCGCGGCGACGGACGACAACAGAATGCGTGTCATGGTCCAAATACCTCCCTGTGATGTCCCGTCGTTGTATCGACGGGTCCAAAGACTGCGATGTGTCATCTTTGTTACGTTCTGATGACAGAACACCAAGCCTGTGCGCCAAAGGCAAGCTCAAACGTCGCTAATCCGCGCTCAGCGCGGCCAGGATGACGTCCGGAGCATCGGTGATGATGCAATCCACGCCCACGGCCACCAGACTCCGCGCCAGCCCGGGATCGTTGATGGTATAGGCGGCGAGTGCGTAGCCCGCCTGCTTGATCTCCCGCGCCCGCCCGGGCGCAAGTCTGGCGCCGTTGGTGTTGACGCCGGTCGCCGCCACCGCCTCGGCCCGCGGCCGCCAGTCGTCGGCCAGTTCGTCGATCAGGAGCGCGCGGAGAAACTCCGGCGCGTGCTCGCGGGCGGCGGCAAGGCAGGCGTCCTTGAAGCTGGACAGCAATGGCGCGGGCAGCGACTGCGGCCACCGATGACGCAAGAGGGCAACCGTGGCCACGGCGGTTTCGATTTCACGGCCGTCGCAGGGCTTGATCTCGACGTTGCAGCCCAGCCCCAGCACCTCGAAGCAGGCAATGGCCTGCTCGAAGGTCGGCACTTCGGCCGGCAGCTCGGCACGCCGGGTCTCGGCGACCAGCCGATCGATGCCCATCGTCCGTTTCAGCGACGAATCGTGCATGACGATGGGTACGCCATCGGCCGTCAGCTTGACGTCGATTTCGACCCAGGTGGCGCCACGGCGTTGGGCTTGGCGGAACGAGGCCAGCGTATTCTCCGGGGCATAGGCCGCCGCCCCGCGATGGCCGATGACATTGGGCAGTTGCAGCATGGGCCGATCCAAAGCTAACTCGGTCGTCGCAATAGACGAGTACCCTGCCCGATGTCGACCTTTCCCGATCAATTTCGCCTCGACGGCCGCACCGCCCTGGTCACCGGCTCCGGTCGCGGCCTGGGCTGGGAGATGGCCAATGGCCTCGCCGAGGCCGGCGCCCGGGTGCTTCTGCATGGCCGTTCGCGGGAGCGCCTTTCGACCCAGGTGGAAACTCTGCGGCGCGCCGGCCGTGCCTGCGACGCCCTTGGCTTCGACATGGCCGATCGTGCCGCCATGGCGGCTGAAATCGCCACGGCCGGGCCGATCGACATCCTGATCCACAATGTCGGGGAGCGTGACCGCCGGCCGTTCGCCGATATCGCGGCCGACGATTTCGCGCGCCTGATCGACGTCGACCTGTCCGCCGCCCATGCGCTGGTCAAGCATGTGGTCCCGGGCATGGTCGAGCGGCGTTGGGGGCGCCTGATCATGGTCACGTCTATCGTGGCCGATCTCGCCGTACCGGGTGCGGCTTCGTACATCGCGGCCAAGGGGGGCCTTGCAGCGCTTTCCCGCGCACTGGCGGCCGAGCTGGGTGCCACCGGCGTCACGTCGAATGCCCTCTCTCCCGGCTTCTTTGCCACAGAGACCAACGACCAGTTGATCGCCTCGCCGGCCGGTGAGCGCCAGCGCCAGCGCTGCCCTGCCAAGCGGTGGGCCGAGCCGCGGGAAATTGCCGGTGCCGCGATCTTCCTGGCCTCACCCGCTGCTTCTTACGTCAACGGCCACACACTGACGGTCGACGGCGGCGTGTCGGCCACGTACATGTCTTGACCATGAAACGCCACGCCCCCCTCGCGACGCTCGCCCTCGCCGTCGCGCTGCTCGCCCTTTCCGCCCTCCCAGCCCTTGCAGCCGGCACCGACGCACCGGCAATCGACGGGCGCAAGCTCGGCCTGCTGTGGATCGCGCCGTTTGCCGGCATCCTGCTGTCGATCGCCGTCATGCCGCTCGCGGTGCCACACTTCTGGCATCACCATTTCGGCAAGGTCTCGGCAGTCTGGGCGCTGCTGGTCATCGTGCCCTTCGGCGTCATCCATGGCGTGCCGACGGCCGTCTACGAAGTCATCCACCTGATGCTTCTGGATTACATTCCTTTCATCGTCTTGCTGCTGGCTCTGTTCACCGTGACCGGTGGCATCCACATCAAGGGCAACCTGCATGGTTCGCCGTCGATGAACACCGCCCTGCTGGCGATCGGCACCGTGCTGGCGGGATGGATGGGCACCACCGGCGCGTCGATGCTGCTGATCCGCTCTGTCATCCGGGCCAACGACGACCGCCGACACAAGGTCCATGTCTTCGTCTTCTTCATTTTCCTGGTATCCAACATCGGCGGCGCGTTAACGCCGCTCGGCGACCCGCCGCTCTTTCTCGGCTTCCTGAAGGGCGTCAGCTTCTTCTGGACGACCACGCATCTGTTCAGCGAGATGCTGGTCTGCGCGATCATCCTGCTGGCGATCTTCTACCTTATGGACAGCTACTGGTACCGCAAGGAAGGCCACCTCAAGCGCGATCCAACGCCAGAATCACCGGTCCGCATCGAAGGCGGCATCAACATCATCCTGTTGGCGGCCGTCGTCGGTGTCGTGCTGGCAAGCGGAACCTGGAAACCCGGTGTGACCTTCTCGGTCTTCCACGTGACGCTGGAACTGCAGCACGTCCTGCGCGATCTCTCGCTGATCGCGATCTGCGCGCTGTCGCTCAAGCTGACTACCCGCAAGATCCGGACCGACAACAGTTTCAGCTGGGGGCCGATGGCCGAAGTCGCCAAGCTGTTCGCCGGCATCTTCATCACCATCGCCCCGGCGATTGCCATCCTGAAGGTCGGCATGGATGGCGCGATGGCACCGCTGGTTGCCCTGGTCACCAACCCGGACGGCCAGCCCAACGATGTCTGGTATTTCTGGCTGACCGGTATCCTGTCGAGTTTCCTCGACAACGCCCCGACCTATCTGGTGTTCTTCAATCTGGCTGGCGGCGACCCGATCAACCTGATGGGACCGCTCGCCAGCACGCTTGCGGCGATTTCCGCCGCCGCGGTGTTCATGGGTGCCAACACCTATATCGGCAATGCACCCAATTTCATGGTCAAGGCGGTGGTCGAGGAATCCGGCATCCGCATGCCGAGCTTCTTCGGTTACATGGCCTGGTCGATGGCCATCCTAGTGCCACTGTTCGTGCTGCTTACCTTCATTTTCTTCCTTTGAAGATCAGCGCGTCGAGGGAAAAAGCCCCCGGTCCGCGCGTCAGGATGAACACCAGGATGGCCAGCCACAAGAGGTGCGAAGGATAGTCATTCCAGTAGACCAGGAACTGGATGGTGAGCGTGAGCCCGATCAGCGACAGGGCGGCTAGCCGCGTGAAGAGACCAACCAGGATCAGGCAGGGCGCCGCCAGTTCGACGGCCGTTCCCAGATAGGCCGCAACGTCCGGTGGCAGGATCGGCAACATGTATTCTTCGCGGAACAGCATCACCGCTTGTTCCATATTGGCCGCTTTGAGCATGCCGGAGCGCCAGAACACCCAGAAGATGCTGAAACGCATCAGAAGCTGCAGCGCCGACTGCGGGAACGCATCGAGCCTAGCGCGCAGATTGTCCAGAAACGCCATCATGCCACTCTCCTCCCGTTTGCCTCGTTATAGAGGCAAACCGCGAATCGGAGAGTCACACCCTCTCACAGCGGCGTGACAGGGACCTCACACCACCCTGAAGTTCTTGAACTGCCAGGGATCGGACTTGTCGACATTCTCTGGGAACAATACACCGCGCCCCTCGAGCGGCGTCCAGTCGCTGTATTTTCCGACGACCGGGCCGAGATAGGGCCTGCAGATCTCGAGGTTACGCGCAAAGTCCATTTCGTCGGCCTCGACGATGCCGCGGTTCGGATTCTCCAGCGCCCAGACAATGCCCGACAGAACCGGCGCGCAGACCTGGATCGAAGTGGCATTGTTGTAGGGTGTGAGCTTGCGCGCCTCGTGGATGTCGAGCTGTGAGCCGTACCAGTAGGCGCCCTTCTTGTGCCCCATCAGCAGCACGCCGAGTTCGTCGCGACCGGACGTGATCTCGTCGACGATCAGGCGCTGGCGCTTTTGCTGCGCCAGGTTCTTTCCGGCCAGTTCATGCATCGACATGATCGCCTGATCGCAAGGATGGTAGGCGTAGTGCACGGTGGGGCGGTACACGGCCTTCTTGCCGTCACGCACCGTGAAATAGTCGGCGATCGAGATCGACTCGTTGTGCGTAATGACAAAGCCGTGAAATGGACCCTCGAGCGGCGTCCAGGTGCGCACGCGGGTGAGCAGGCCCGGCCGGTTGAGATAGATCGCGGCATCACTGCCGAACGTGTGACGGCGGCCGTCGGGCGGCAGCGCCTTTTCGTGCGTGCCCCAACCCATCTCGGCAGGCTGCCCGCCTTCCGAGACGAAGCCGTCGATCGACCAGGTGTTGACGAACTCGCCAACTTCCTTTGGCCTGGGCGAGACCTGGGTATCGCGTTCGGCGATGTGAATCACCTTGATGCCGAGCCGGCGGGCGAGCTTGCCCCAGCCTTCGCGCGTCGCCGGCGCGGCGGTCTTCAAACCGGTATCCTTGGCGAGGTTTACCAGCGCCTGCTTGGCGAAATGCGAGACGAGGCCCGGATTGGCACCGTGGGCGATCACCGCTGTCGGACCGCCACGATACTTCGGCTGCAGCTTCAACATGGTATTGCGCAGCGCGTAGTTCGAGCGCCGCGACACCGACAGCGAGGGATCAGTGTAGCCGCCCGGCCACGGCTCGATGCAGGTGTCAATATAGAGCGCACCGGCCTCCTGGCAGAGTTCGACCAGCGCCGTCGAGGCGACCTCAACCGACAGGTTGACGAGGAAGTCGCCACGCCCCAGGTGGCCGGCCAGAACCTTGCGGTAGTTGGCGCGTGTCAGCCGCTTCTCGATGAAGGTGATGCCGTAGCGGTCGGTCTCGGGCAGGCCACCGCGGGCGTCCTCGGCGATGATGGTGATCTGGCCCGGTTTAATACCGATATGACGCAGGATCAGCGGCAACACGCCCTGGCCGATCGAGCCGAAGCCGATCATGACCATGCGGCCCTTGAACGAAACGTACTTCTTGCTGCGGGTCGCCTTGCGCGAGGTCTTGGCCATGGGTCGTCTCCGATCGACAGGATGCGAGGTCGTTAAACGGCGACGGGGCCTTTCTCAAGGCCCCGTCGGTCGTCGTCAGAGGAGCTGAACGATCAGATGCAGACCGCTTTCAGGGGAGCGAAGCCGTTGAAAGCCACCGACGAGTAGGTCGTCGTATAGGCGCCGGTCGAGAGGATCTCGACCTTGTCGCCGGGTTTCAGCGACAGCGGCAGCTTGTACTCGGTCTTCTCGTAGAGAATGTCGGCGCTGTCGCAGGTCGGGCCAGCCAGTACCACCGGGCCGACGCGCGTGCCGTCGCGACTCGTGCGCAGGCGATACTTGATGCTCTCGTCCATGGTCTCGGCCAGGCCGCTGAACTTGCCGATGTCGAGGTAGACCCAGCGCTTGCGGTCGTTGGCCGCCTTGCGCGAGACCAGCACGACCTCGCTCTGAATCACGCCCGCGTCGCCCACCATGGAGCGGCCCGGCTCGATGATCACCTCGGGCATGCGGTTGCCGAAATGACGCACCAAGGCGCGACCTACCGCCTCGCAATAGGCTTCGATGCTGTTGACCTCGGCGCGATAGCGTGCCGGAAAGCCGCCGCCCAGATTGACCATGCGCAGGTCCACGCCCTCCTCAGCGAGGGCGAAGAACATCTGCGAGACCTGGGCAAGAGCCTTGTCCCATTGCTCAAGATCGGTCTGCTGGCTGCCGACATGGAACGAGATGCCGTAGGCATCGAGCCCCCAGTTCTGGGCCTTGCGCAGCAGATCCTTGGCCATCTCCGGCGCGCAGCCGAACTTCCTGCTGAGCGGCCATTCGGCGCCGCCGCAATCGACCAGCACGCGGCAGAACACGCGGGCGCCCGGCGCCACGCGGGCGAGCTTCTGCAACTCGGCCTCGCTGTCGAACGCGAACAGGCGTACGCCCTGCTGGTAAGCCCAGGCGATGTCTTTTTCCTTCTTGATGGTGTTGCCGAAGGAGATGCGGTCCATCGAGATGCCAGTGGCCTGTACCAGCTCGATCTCGCCACGGCTCGCCGTGTCGAACTTCGAGCCAGCCGTCGCCAGGCGCGACAGGACCTGTGCCGCCGGATTGGCTTTCACGGCATAGAAGATGTGAGCGGTCGGCAGCAATTCACGCATGCGCCGGAAGTTGTTCTCGACCACATCGAGGTCGATCACCAGGCAAGGCGTCTCGGGCTGTTGCTCGCGGAGGTAACGAAAAATACGCTCGGTCATTACTGGGGGGTACCCCGTCTAATAGTCAGCTGTGTTCGGAATTGGTCGAACGTGACGTACGGCGCCAAAATGGCGGCGTGCGTCAGCCAATACTCGACGGAGATAGATTCCGCTTGAGCAGAAAGCCGAGAGGCGAAGCCCGGCGAACCAGGCAATAGACATAATAGCGGGGAACGCGCCCCGCGCGGTAAGCAACCATCTCAGAAGCTCCTTCCCGGACCCGGCTCGAAACCGGCACTGCCAAAAAGAACACTTTCCGTCGTTGCGTAACCACTAAGGGCCAGCGGCACGTGCGTGGGCGTCTTGGATATTTGGTATCTACAACTAATTGACGCCGTTACAAGAGGATTCTTCCTCCCCTAGCAAAATAATTAGAGTTTTGTGGTCAAAAAATACACAGCAGTGTCAGGGGCGGGGCGGAAACGAACCCGGTAGCCGGACTGATGCCGCCAGCATCGTCAAGGGCACCAAGGCGATCGCCGAGACGATCAGCGATATCTGGACACTGAAGAGAGTGGCGATCTTGCCCCACAGGAGAGAGCCGACGACCAGGGCACCAAAAAACACCATCTGGTGTACCGCCATGCCACGGGCCCGCATGAAGTTGGGGAGGATCGACTGAACGGTTGTGCCGTTGTTGGCAATCACGATGATCCAGCATGCACCCGAGAGAGCAATACACCCCCCTACAACCAGAGGCGTCATGACAAGCGCCGTTGCCAGGGTGACGGCAGCCTGGATGCCCATCGCCCATATGTTGGCACGGTCGGGCCCGAATAGTCGGTTGACGATCGGCATCAAAAACGCGCCCGCCACCGCGCCGGCGCCGAACACCGCGTAGAGTACACCAAAGGCAAACTCGTCGAGACCGAGTTCGAAGCGGCCGATCACCGGCAACAGGGTGCCAATGGCGATGCCGGGCACAAAGAAGCAGAGGCCGCGCGCGAATACCGCCTGCAGGTCGTCGGAGTTGCGCACGAAGGCAATGCCTGCCCGCGCGGCCTCGACCAGACCCTGGGGGTGCTGGGTCGTGACCGCATCTGCCGGCCGCTGCCAGCGTGACATCGCGAAAATGACACCGATGTAGGTCAAGGCGTTGATGGCGAAGAGCATGAAAACACCGGCCAGACCCAGCAGAATCTGACCGGCCACCGGACCCACCGTGCGGGCGAGGTTGAAACCGGCACTGTTGAGCGCGATCGCAGGCCGAAGCTGCGGACCGGAGACGATCTCCGGCACAACGGCGTGCCAGGCTGGTGCGTTCATGGCATTGCCAAGGCCCATGCAGAAGCTGAGACCGAGCAAGCTCCAGTGATCGAGCAGGCCGGAAAACGCCAGCGCCGCCAGGGTCGCGGCCACGGCCATCATCCAGATCTGGCAGACGATGATGTAGCGGCGACGATCGAACCGGTCGGCCAGGACTCCGGCGAAAAAGCAGAACAGGAACATCGGCAGTGCGCTGGCCGCGGACAGGAGCGCGACGAAGATCGGCTCCTGTGTCAGGCTGGTCATTTCCCACGCCGCGCCGGTGGTTGCCATCCAGCCGCCGATGTTGGACAGCACGTTGGCGCCCCACAACAACCGAAAGGTTCGGTTGGCGAAGGGTGCGAATGCCGACGCCGGCCGGCCGGCGCCGGGCGGCACACTCACCCCAATGCCTTCTCGTAAATCCGGTGGGTCTTGTAGTGCACGCCGCCAACCGAGCGGATGATGTTGTTTGTCGCCTTGTTGTCTTCGAGAATCCAGCCAAGTTCAGCCGACGTCTTGCCCAGCCGCTTGCCGTTGGCCCGCAGGTGGTCGATGGCGATCATGGCCAGTCCCGCCCCCATCAACGGGTGATTGCGGTACTTCTTCTTCACCCCCATCAGCGGCACGCGGGTGCTGCGAACACCGGTGATCTTGAGGCGCAGGAGCAGCTTTGCCAGGTTCCAAGGATTGAGTGCCCCATCGAAATCGACGGTCGCCTCGGTAAGATTTGTGAGTGCCAGGATGAACGCGACCGTCTCGTCATCGACATCCACGAACACCGCGAGCTCCGGCACGATCACCGGACGCAACGCCTTGGAGGCATGATCGATTTCGGCCTGGGTGAAGGGCACGTAGCCCCAGTTGTCGCTCCAGGCGTCGTTGAATATG
>CALDNT010000046.1 GCA_937915145.1 uncultured Reyranella sp. | reverse complement strand
GCCATCGTGGTATCTAAATATCGTCTATTTAGATACTTGACGAATCACAGCGTTATGCACAATATGTTGTTGATGAGTGGCGCAAAACACTCAAAATAATGTGGGTGCGCAGACGCATTCACGTGAGTACAAAAAAGAAGGGGCGGCCCTCTAAAGAGAACCGCCCCAGTTTAGATAGACAGAGCAACTAGTGGCTTAGTCGACTCCAGAGCCCGCAGCTGCGGCTCACCAGTCTGCAACATCACTACACGGATGAACGGCGGTTATCCTTGGCGGGGACCGCTGTTTCCACTTGCAGACAATCCCACGACAGGTGGGATTTTCGTGATTTCGAGTACGCTTGACCGCCTAGATCTGCCGATCCAGACGGCCCTGCTATTCAAATACCGACATGACCTAAGCGAACGCCTCTTCCCAGGAACCGCGCGTCGAAGCCTTGGAGTATTCGGTCGAGCGATTCTCGAAGAAGTTGGTGTGCTCGATGGCGCCCAGCATCTGGTCCATCCACGGCAGCGGATTCTTGGCGTCCTTGCGATAGATCGGCTGCAGGGTGAGCTGCTGCAGGCGGCGGTCGGCGATGAAGCGGATGTAGCGCTTCACGTCGGTCGCGGTCATGCCCTCGATGCCGCCCATCTCGAAGGCGAGATCGATGAAGGCGTCCTCGTGATCGACGATGGTCGAGCAGGCGACGTAGAGCTCGCGCTGCAGCGCCTCGGTCCAGACTTCCGGGTTCTCCTGGATGAAGGTGCGGAACAGGCGGATGATCGAATTGCAGTGCAGCGTCTCGTCGCGCACCGACCACGTCACGATCTGGCCCATGCCCTTCATCTTGTTGAAGCGCGGGAAGTTCATCAGCATGGCGAAGGAGGCGAAGAGCTGCAGGCCTTCGGTGAAGGCGCCGAACACCGCCAGGGTCTTGGCGATATCGGCCTTCGAGTCGACGTTGAAATTCTGCATGTAGTCGTACTTGTCTTTCATCTCCTTGACGGTGAGGAAGACCGAGTACTCCGTTTCCGGCATGCCGATGGTGTCGAGCAGGTGGCTGTAGGCGGCAATGTGGACTGTCTCCATGGAGGAGAAGGCGGCCAGCATCATCTGCACTTCGGTGGGTTTGAAGACCCGCGAATAGTGCTTCATGTAGCAGTTGTTCACCTCGACGTCGGCCTGGGTGAAGAAGCGGAAGATCTGCGTCAGCAGATTGCGCTCGGTATCGGTGAGCTTGTTGCGCCAGTCCTTGACGTCGTCGGCCAGCGGCACTTCCTCGGGCAGCCAGTGGATGCGCTGCTGGGTCAGCCAGGCGTCGTAGGCCCAGGGATAATGGAACGGCTTGTAGATCGGCTTGGAATCGAGAAGGGACATGGCGGCGGACCTTGAAAGAAAATCCTCATCCTGAGGAACGAGCGAAGCGAGTGTCTCGAAGGATGGGCAACGCACCGCGTCTGGGGCCCATCCTTCGAGACGGCCGCTGCGCGGCCTCCTCAGGATGAGGATGAGTTTACTGGCAGCTAAGGCACTCTTCGTAGTCGTTGGTGGCCGCCGGCGGCGTGCCGAGCGGCAACGGTGCCGGCCCGGCACTTTCCGGCACGAAGGTCGTGAGCGCGCGGTCGCCCAGCTGGTCGGCCATGGCATCGCCGGACACCGCCTCGGCGCGCTGGATGGAGAGCGAACGGCAGTAGTAGAGGCTCTTCACGCCGCGCTTCCAGGCCATCATGTGGATCTGGTGCAGGTCGCGCTTATGGACGTTGGCCGGCAGGAAGATATTGAGCGACTGGCTCTGGCAGATGAAGGGCGCGCGATCGGCGGCGTGCTCGACCAGCCAGCGCTGATCGATCTCGAAGGCAGTCTTGAACACCGCCTTCTCGTGGTCGTCGAGACAGTCGAGATCCTTGACCGAGCCCTGGGCCGTGGTGACCGTCGTCCAGGTCTCCTCGTCGTTGCGGCCCTTCAGCTCGAGCAGCTTCTCGAGATACGGATTGCGCACCACGAATGAACCCGACAGGGTCTTGTGGTTGTAGACGTTGGCCGCCGACGGCTCGATGCCGGGCGAGGCGCCGCCGCAGATGATCGAGATCGAGGCGGTCGGCGCGATGGCGAGCTTGTTGGAGAAGCGGTCGTCGAAGCCGAAGTCGGCGGCGTCGGGACAGGCGCCGCGTTCCTTGCCGAGCGAAATGGAGGCATCGTCGCACTGGCCGCGGATGTGCTTGAACATCTTCTTGTTCCACACCTTGGCCATCACTGACTCGAGCGGGATGTTGTTGGCCTGCAGGAAGGAGTGGAAACCCATGACGCCGAGGCCGACCGAACGCTCGCGCATGGCGGCGTAGGTGGCGCGGGCGAAGTCGCTGCCGGCCGTATCGATGAAGCTCTGCAGCACGTTGTCGAGAAAGCGCATCACGTCGTCGATGAAGGTCGGATGCTCGTGCCACTCGAGATAGGTTTCGAGATTGAGCGAGCTGAGGCAGCACACCGCGGTGCGCTGCTTGCCGTGATGGTCGATGCCGGTCGGCAGGGTGATCTCGCTGCACAGGTTCGAGGTCTTGACCTCAAGGCCGGCCAGCTTGTGATGCTCGGGCCGGGCGTTGTTCACGTGATCGACGAAGACCAGGTAGGGCTCGCCGGTCTCGATGCGGGCCGTCAGGATGCGGATCCACAGATGCCGCGCCGAGACCTTGCGCTGCACCGCGCCGTCCTTGGGGCTGACCAGCGCCCATTCCTCGTCGTTCTCGACGGCGCGCATGAAGGCGTCGGAGATCAGCAGGCCATGATGGAGGTTGAGCGCCTTGCGGTTGGGATCGCCGCCGGTCGGGCGGCGGATTTCGATGAATTCCTCGATCTCGGGATGGTTGACCGGCAGGTAGCAGGCGGCCGAACCGCGGCGCAGCGAGCCCTGGCTGATCGCCAGCGTCAGCGAGTCCATGACGCGGATGAACGGCACCACGCCCGAGGTCTTGCCGTTCATGCCGACCTTTTCGCCGATCGAACGCAGGTTGCCCCAGTAGGAGCCGATGCCGCCACCACGGGCAGCCAGCCAGACGTTCTCGTTCCACAGGCCGACGATGCCTTCGAGCGAATCGTTGGCCTCATTCAGGAAGCACGAGATCGGCAGGCCACGGCTGGTGCCGCCGTTGCTCAGCACCGGCGTCGCCGGCATGAACCACAGGTTGCTGATGTAGTCGTAAAGCCGTTGGGCGTGGCCGTCGTCGTCGGCATAGGCCGAGGCGACGCGGGCGAACATGTCCTGGTAGGACTCGCCGGGTAGAAGATAGCGATCTGTGAGAGTGGCCTTGCCGAAGACCGTCAGGTGGGAGTCACGGGAGGAGTCTGTAACAACGCGCGCACCGCTGCGAACTTGAACTACATCAAACACTTGCGGCCCCCATTTTCTTTTTGTCCACAGCTGTGGATAGAACACACTGTGGAAGATACCTAGATGTTGGGAGGGTTTTTGTCTCTCCCACTATCCATAGATGATACGGCACCTGTGGCGGCTGTCATCGGCAATTTTTTTCCCCGCGTGTGAATCTCAGGAATGGTTGGTTAAACACCTGTAAAACAATAAAAAAATTGCCTTTGAAATTTTGTTTTTCATCCCCGTTTTTCACCTTCGCAGGTGCAGCATAGCAAGAGAACAAAACGCGCTTTGCCACGGATTCCGCGGGCTGGAAACAGAAACGCCAGCGAATCGGCTCACCCGCGCGGGCACACCGCAAAGAACGCGAGACACGATGGGCATTCTTGGCATCGCCACCCGATCATCGTCACACTGTCACGACGCGGCGTAACATCCGCCCGACGCCAACACGGGGAAACACCAGATATGGCCATCGCACCGGCGCCACGGGTTTACGGGCTGGACGCCATCTGCGCCGCCGCTCTCGAGGCCGGCGGCGAGGACGCTGCCAGGTTCGCACGCCGGCTGTTCGAGCGTGTCGCCGACAAGGATCTGGCGGCCGCCCCGGCCGGGCAGCGCGCCGCGATTTCGACCGCCCTGCTCGCCTTCGCCCGCCGCCGCCTGCCCGGCGTCGCCAAGGTCCGGGTGTTCAACCCGGCCGGGCCGGGCCACGACTTCGAGAGCCGCCACAGCGTGGTGCATATCGTCAACGACGACATGCCATTCCTGGTCGGCTCGATCGTCAACGAGCTCAACCGCCGTGAAATCGCCGTGCAGATGCTCGCCCATCCGGTGCTGCCGGTACGGCGCGACCTCGATGGCGACCTGGCGGGCTTCGGTCCCGAGGCCGGCGCCGTATCGGGTGAAAGGGGGGCCCGTTCCGAATCGATGATGCATCTCGAGATCGATCGCCAGGCCGACTCCGGCCAGCTCGATGAGATCGCCTCGGCGCTCACGCGCGTGCTGGCCGAAGTCCGGCTGGCCGTCGAGGACTGGCGGCCGATGCGGCAGGCCTGCCTCGATGCGATCGACGACCTCGCCGCGGGCCGGCCGGCCAACATGGCCGAGTACGCCGACTTCCTGCACTGGCTGGAGGCTGGTCATTTCACGTTTCTCGGCCATCGCCGCTACCGTTACGTCGACGATCCGGCGCAGCCCGGCGGCATCCGCTACGAACTGGTGCCGGGCTCCGCGCTGGGCGTCCTCGGTCGCGACGAGGTCCGCCAGTTCGAGGCCGGCCTCGGCAGTGGCGACGCCATGGCCCGCTTCGCCACCGGCCCCGACAACATCCTGATCGTCAAGACGGACCGACCGGCTATGGTTCATCGCAGCGGACCGGCCGACGGCGTGATCATCAAGACCTACGACGCCGATGGCCGGGTCACCGGCGAGCGACGCCTGGCCGGCCTGTTCACCTCCGGCGCCTACCACGCGATGGTGGCCGACGTGCCGCTGCTGCGCGGCCGGGTCGAGATCATGCTCCGCCGATCCGGTCTCGCCGCCGAAAGTCACGACGGCAAGGCCCTGCAGGCGATCCTGGATTCCTACCCGCGTGACGAGCTGTTCCAGATCGACGAGGACACGCTCTACGACCACGTGATGGGTATCCTGCAATTGCAGGAACGCCGCCGGGTGGCACTGTTCACCCGCCGCGACGCCGTCGAGCGCTTTGCCACCAATCTGGTGTTCGCCCCGCGCGAGCGTTTCGACGCAGCGCTGAGCGCCCGCTTCGCCGCGATCCTCGAACAGGCCTGGGACGGCAAGACGATCTCGGTCGCCGTCTCGGCCGGGAGCAATTCGGCCCTCGTGCAGGCGCTCTACACGGTGAAGTTCAACAGTCCCAGCGCGCCGGCGCCCGACCTTGCCGCCCTCGAGCAGGCGCTGGTCGGGGCCGCGACGTCGTGGAGCGACCGGTTGCGCGCGGCCCTGCAGGCACGCCTCGGCGACGCCGAAGGCCGCGCCGAGGCGCGCCGCTGGCGCGGCTTCTTCCCGCTGGGCTATCGCGACACCGTCGAGGCATCGCAGGCTGCCGCCGATATCGCGCCGCTGAAGGCGACGCTCGCCGGCCAGCCGTTCGGCGTCCGCCTCGACCGCGAATCCGGCGCGCCGCCCCACCGCTTCATCCTGCGCCTGTTCCATCCAAACGACGCTCTAGCGCTTTCCGACATCCTGCCGCCGGCGGAAAATCTCGGCCTCAGGGTGCTGAGCGAAGCGCCGTTCCTGCTGAGCAAGGGCGGCCCCGAGGGCGTGGCGCTGCAGGTCCTGACCGTCGAGACCGCAGACAAGTCGGCGGTCGACCTCGCTGCCGCCGGGCCACGCTTTACCGAGACGCTCGAGCGGCTGCTGGGCAGAGCGCTCGAGAATGACGGCTTCAATCGCCTGGTGCTGGGCGCAGGCCTCGGCTGGCGCGAGCTGACGGTGTTGCGCGCCTACGCGAAATATCTGCGCCAGGCCGGCGTTCCCTTCAGCCAGGACTACATGGAACGTGCGTTGGCGGCCTACCCCGCGATCGCCCGCGGCCTGGTCGATCTGTTCGTTGCGCGTCTCGACCCGGCTCTGGGTACCCCCCAGTCCGATGCCCGCAAGGCTCGCGTCGAGGCGGTCGAAGAAGCCCTTGCCGCCGCGCTCGAGACCGTGGCCACGCTCGACGAGGACCGCATCCTGCGGCGTTTCGTCAATGCCGTGCACTGTACGTTGCGCACCAACTACTGGCAGACCTTGGCCGACGGCGCGGCGAAGGAATGGATCTCCTTCAAGATCGACAGCCGCGCCATCGACGACCTGCCGGCGCCGCGGCCGGCGGTCGAGGTCTTCGTCTACAGCCCACGCATGGAGGGCATCCATCTGCGCGGCGGCAGGGTGGCGCGCGGCGGCATCCGCTGGTCGGACCGGCGCGAGGATTTCCGTACCGAGATCCTCGGCCTGATGAAGACCCAGATGGTCAAGAATGCCGTCATCGTGCCGGTCGGGTCCAAGGGCGGCTTCTACGTCAAGCGGCCACCGGCGGAGGGCACGCGCGAGCAGGTCCAGGCCGAAGGAATCTACTGCTACCAGACGCTGATCCGCGGCCTGCTCGACCTCACCGACAACTACGCCGGCGATGGCATCGCGCCGCCGGCCGACGTGGTGCGCCACGATGGCGACGATCCCTATCTCGTGGTTGCCGCCGACAAGGGCACCGCCACCTTCTCCGACATCGCCAACGCACTGGCAGCCGACTACGGCTACTGGCTGGGCGATGCCTTCGCCTCCGGCGGCTCGGCGGGCTACGACCACAAGAAGATGGGCATCACGGCACGCGGCGCCTGGGAATCGGTAAAGCGTCACTTCCGCGAGCTGGGGCAGGACATCCAGACCACCGCTTTCACGGTCGCCGGTGTCGGCGACATGTCGGGTGACGTGTTCGGCAACGGCATGCTGCTGTCGCCCCACATCAAGCTGGTCGCCGCCTTCGACCACCGCCATATCTTCATCGACCCGATGCCCGACCCGGCCACGAGCTGGGCCGAACGCAAGCGGCTGTTCGATCTGCCGCGTTCATCGTGGATGGACTACGACCGGGCCCTGATGTCGGCGGGTGGCGGCATCTACGACCGTGGCGCCAAGTCGATCGCACTCCCGGCCGAAGCCCGGCGCGCCCTCGGCCTCGACGCGCCAACCGTTACGCCGACCGAGCTGATGCGCACCATCCTGGCGGCTCCGGTCGACCTGCTCTATTTCGGCGGCATCGGCACCTACGTGAAGGCTTCGAGCGAAAGCCATGCCGAGGCCGGCGACCGGGCCAGCGACGCCGTGCGCATCGACGCCGGGCGATTGCGCGCGCGCGTGATCGGCGAAGGCGCCAATCTCGGCTTCACCCAGCGCGGCCGGATCGAAGCGGCGCTGGCCGGCTGTCGGATCAACACCGACGCTCTGGACAATTCGGCGGGAGTCGACACGTCCGACCACGAGGTGAACATCAAGGTCGCGACCGGCGATGCGATCTCCCGTGGCCAGCTGGCCGGTCCCGACCGTGACGCGTTGCTGTTCTCGATGACCGACGACATCGCAGCTCTCGTGCTGCGCCACAACTACCAGCAGAGCCAGGCGATCAGTGTCGCGCTGGCCCAGGCCGGCGAGGAACACCACCGCACGGAACATTTCATGCGCGCCCTCGAGCGCCAGGGCCGACTTGACCGCGCCGTCGAATTTCTGCCCGATACGGCTGCGATGCGCGCCCGCGGGCAGAACCGCCAGTATCTGACGCGACCCGAACTCTCGGTTCTGCTGGCCTATGCCAAGATCGACCTCAACGACGAGATCCTCGCGTCGGATCTGCCTGACGATCCGCTGCTGGAATCCGAACTGCTGCGCTATTTCCCGACGGCACTTCAGGAAAAGTACGAACCGGCGATTCGCGCCCACCGGCTGCGCCGGGAGATCGCCGCCCTGCAGGTGGTGAACTCTCTGGTCAACCGCTGCGGACCGACCTTCGTGCGCAACGTCGGCCAGCGCACCGGCGTGCCGGCAGCAGCCATCGCCCGCGCTTTCGCCGTGGTCCGCGACGCCTGGAAGCTGCGCGGCCTGTGGGGCGATATCGAGGCGCTCGACCCCTCACTCAAGGCCGAGGCGCAGACCAAGATGCTGGTGGCGTCACAGCGCTTCCTGACGCGCGCCACGCAATGGACGCTGCGCCGCTTGCCGCAACCCCTCGACACCATGGCAGCGACTGAGCAGCTCGGTGCTGCAGTGGCTGCCTTGAGCGATCTGCCACCCGGGCTGATCGGACCGTCCGAAAGCACCGCCCTTGCCGAGCGCGCCGCCACCTTCGAGGCCATGGGGGCGCCCGCCGATCTCGCCCGCCGCGCCGCCGCGCTCGAGACGCTGGCCGCCGCCGGGGACCTGATGCAGGCGGCACGTGCCAACGGCTGCGATATCGGCGATGCCGCGCGGCTCTATTTTCGCCTCGGCGAGCGGCTGTCGCTTGCCACCCTGGCAACCGGCGCCCAGAGCCTGCCACGCGACGGGCTGTGGCCGGCGCAAGCGGCACTGGCCATGCAGGACGAACTCGCCGCCCTTCAGGCCGACCTTCTGGCCTCGGCGCTTCGAACCGCCGGACCCGGCGGCGCGGCCGATCCGGACGCCGTGCTTGCGCGCTGGAGCGAGCCGCGCAAGCTGGCGCTCGACCGGGTCGACCGGATCCTGAAGGAGGAATTGCCGGCAGCAGGCACCCTCGATCTCGCCATGCTGTCGGTTGCGACGGCCGAGTTGCGGACTCTTGTCTAGCGCGCGATCATTGCCGCACTGGAGCATGCCATGAGCAAGAAGACCGAGACCTTTGCCATCGAGAAGAGCGACGATGAGTGGCGCCAGCAGCTCGATCCGCTGCAGTACAACGTGCTGCGCAAACACAGCACCGAGCGCGCCTTCACAAGCCCGCTAAATGACGAGAAGCGCCAAGGAGCGTTCGTCTGCGCCGGTTGCGGAGAGCCGCTGTTCGATTCGGCCACGAAATTCGAGAGCGGAACGGGTTGGCCGTCCTTCTGGCAGCCGCTGCCGGACGGCGTCGGCACGACGACCGATCGCAGTTTCTTCATGACCCGAACCGAAGTGCATTGCGCCAAGTGCGGCGGCCATCTCGGTCACGTCTTTCCCGACGGGCCGCCGCCAACTGGGCAGCGCTATTGCATGAACGGCGCTGCAATGAAATTCGAGGAAAAGAAATAGGCTCTTAGAGTCTAAGTCGTCGGCTGATCGCCCTTCGGCGGCGGCGGCGGACCGTCGTCGCAGACCTGCGCCAGCGTCGGCGAAATGACTGCCATGGTCGACAAGAGAACGGCTGTGAGAAGACTGAGAAGTCGGGTCATCGGCGCCTCCAGGAACCGAAGTGGATCACAGCCCCTTCAGGAAGTCGACCAACAATTTGTTGACCTCGGCCGGTCGCTCCTGCTGAACCCAGTGGCCGGCGCCTTCGAGGATGTGGCTGCCACGCAGGCCGGGCAGGTTCTTCGGGTAGGCATCGAGCTGGGACTGGGCGGCGGGAAACCGCAGCACGCCGTCGTGGCTGCCGGCAATAAACAGCGAGGGTTGACGGATCGGCTGACCGCGCCACGGCCCGGCGAGTTCCCAGTTCCGCCTGAGATTGCGATACCAGTTGAGGCCGCCGCGAAAGCCGGTGCGTGAGAACTCCCCGGCGTAGTAATCGAGATCGGCCTCACCCAACCAGGCCGGCAGCTGCTCGGGGTCAACGGTGTTGGACAGCAGCGTACCGGCCGCCAGGCGGGCGAAGCCCTTGCCGGTCTCCGTCATGTCGCCGCCCGCCGTATAGTAGAGGCGTCGCAGCGCGCCACGGATGTCGCCTTGCAGTTCGGCCTCGGCTACACTAGGCTTCTGGAAATACTGCAGGTAGAAGTCGTTGATTCCGAGCTTCTCCAACGCGCTGAGAACGTCGATGTAGCCGGGCGGCGCGTAGGGCACGCTCATGGCGCACACCGCAGGGAAGAGATCGGGCCGCCACAGCGCTGCATGCCAGGCCACCGGGGCACCCCAGTCGTGGCCGACGATCACTGCTTTGGTCTCGCCCAGAGCCTTCACCAGTTCGGCCATGTCGCCCACCAGATGGAGGAGCGTGTACTGGTCGATGGGCTCAGGCGCCTCGGTGCCGCCGTAGCCCCGCATGTCGGGCGCCACGCAGCGGAAGCCGGCGGCACTGACGGCCAGCAGTTGGTGGCGCCA
Organism: uncultured Reyranella sp.; assembly: GCA_937915145.1. Lineage (GTDB taxonomy): Bacteria > Pseudomonadota > Alphaproteobacteria > Reyranellales > Reyranellaceae > Reyranella. The sequence continues at coordinate 5,337 of CALDNT010000046.1, read as the reverse complement.
CGAATACCAACTCTCTGGCCAGCCATGACAGAACAGCACCAGAGGGGCGCCGGCCCTCTTGGGACCGACCTCGGCGTAGCGCATATGGATATTGTTGGCCTTGGTCGTCTCGAGTGTAACGCCCGGAACGGGTGAAACGGTCATTTGGGTTATCCGCGCAGGTGAACCGGACGTGACAGCCGCGCGCGTACAGAAGAGCGCGAGCCCAGCAGCAGTGAGCCGGCGAAGAAGGCGCTGGCGAACAGCACGATAACCGGCCCCGAGGGCAGACCGGCGTGAAACGACACCAGCAGCCCGATCGCGGCCGACGCGAAAGCCATGGGGGCAGCGACGATCGTCATCGACCATACTTCGCGCGCCCAGAACGAGGCGGCAACCGCCGGCAGCAGGACGATGCCGAGCGCCATCAGGGTACCGAGCGCCTGGAAGCCGGCCACCATGTTCAACACAGCCAGGGCCAGGAAAAGGTAGTGATAGACCGAGCCGCGCACGCCCATAGCGGCGAGGAACCCTGGATTGAAGCACTCCACGACCAGCGGCCGGTAGATGGCGGCCAGACCGACCAAGGTGAGCGTGGCGGTCGAGACCACCAGGACCAACGCCATGTCGTCGACCGCCAGGATGGCGCCGAACAGGATGTTCATCAGATCGACCGCCGAACCACGCATCGAGACGATCAACACACCGAGCGCCATGGCGGAAAGATAAGCGGCGGCAAAACTCGCATCCTCGCGCATGTTGGAGAATCGCGCGATGACGCCCGACGCCAGCGCTGTTGCAATGCCGGCAAGAAAGCCGCCAAGGCTCATGGCCGGCAACGACAGTCCGCCCAGCAGGAAGCCCAACGCCGCGCCAGGCAGCAGCGCGTGAGCAAGCGCATCGCCCATCAGACTCATGCGGCGCAGGATCAGGAACACGCCGATCGACGAGCCGCCGATGGCAAGCGCCAGGCTTGCCACCAGGGCGCGACGCATGAAGCCAAACTCGACGAACGGCTGGATCAGGTACTCGTAGAGCATGGCGAACGACGCGATCAGGCGCTCAAGCGCATCGGCGCTTCACAAGCGTCGGCATGTTCGTCCCATGCCTCGGCCATGGCGCGGGCGCGCAGCAGGTTCTCGGCCGACAGTACCTGCGACGTCGGGCCGGCATCGACCAACTCGCGGGCAAGCAGCAGCGCATTGGGAAAATCGCGTCGCACCTGATCGAGATCGTGCAGGACGGCAACGACGGTGCGCTTTTCGGTCCGCCAACGCCGGATCACCACCATGAGATCGGCAACCGTCTTGGAGTCGATAGCGGCGAACGGTTCGTCCAGCAGGACAAGGTCGGCATCCTGAAGCAACAGCCTGGCGAACAGCACGCGCTGGAACTGGCCGACAGAGAGCGTGTCGATCGGCCGGCGCTCAAAGCCTGAAAGCCCGACGGCGTCGATGGCGTGCTGGGTGTCGTGGATATCGGCATGCTTGGCCGCGCCGAAGCCACCGAAGCGCGACCAGCGGCCGAGCAGCACCGTGTCGAACACCGAGATCGGAAAGCTGCGGTCGACTTCGGCCTGCTGCGGCAGATAAGCGATGCGCTTGGCCGAACACTCGATACGGCCCTCGATATGGGGCGCCAGACCCAGCAGCGCCTTCAAGAGCGTGCTCTTGCCCGCACCGTTGGGGCCGACAATGGCGGTCATCTCGGCCGTGGGAATTTCAGCCGAGACGTGATGCACCGCCGGATGGCGGTCGTAGCTCACGGTCAGATCGACCAGGCGAAGGGCCGCGCTCACGACTTCGTCCTCACAACGCCCACCAGACGCAGAGCCACAGCAGAGCCGACACGCCGAGCGCCGCTGCGATGCGCGCCGAAGCGCTCATGGCGAGCAGAGTCGTTCCAGGGGAAACCGGTTCGTGCATGGGTAAACGAGAAGGGTTGCGACAGCGGGTATTGTTATATTATTACGCCCGGGGAGTCCAGTGAGCCGCGAGAGCCGCGCGTTACCGTTCGTTAACCGTTTCTTGATTGGCAGTGCCGGCGTTCCGCGCGCATGTTGCCATCATGGTGAAGTTTTCTATTCCCCACAGGCGATCGGTACTGATTGGCGCCGCCGCGACCGCCGGGGCGGCAATCCTGGCGGGGCGGTCTCAGCAGGCCCTTGCGCGCGCTCCGGCCGACGGGCCATGGGCGGTCGAACTGTTCACGTCGCAGGGCTGCAATTCGTGCCCACCGGCGGATGCCTTCCTCGGCAAGCTCGCCAAGCGCCCCGACATCGTCGCCCTGTCGTTCCATGTCGACTACTGGGACTATATCGGCTGGAAGGATCCTTTCGCCTCCCGCGAGACCACCGAGCGGCAGCGCGCCTACGCCCGCGTACTGAAGCAACGCTACGTCTACACACCGGAGATGGTGGTCGACGGTATCGGCCATGATACCGGCCGCGACCCCGGGCCCATCGAGAGGCTGCTTGCAGAGGCCCAGCGCCGCTCACCCAAGCGCGCCACGCCCGAACTCGCACGCACCGCCGGCGGGCCGCTTTCCATCAGCCTTGCCGCCTTCCCGCTTGAAGGTCGGTCGGCCGAAGTTGTGCTGGCAGTGTACGACCGGCGCTACGCCACTCCGGTAAGAAGCGGCGAGAACCAGGGTCGCACACTCGAAAACTTCAACATCGTGCGGCATCTTGAGGTGGTCAGCCACTGGGATGGTTCGCCCGCGAGCTGGGTGATCGCCGCCGACCGCATTCAGCCCAATCAAGGCGTGGCGGTGCTGGTGCAGCGGACCGACCATGGCCCGATGGTCGGCTGCAACAAGCTGGAGCCCGCCTACTCGGGCTAGGCAGCGGCCTTGCGCCCGGCGCGGGTGCAGGCGAAGGTGCGCCGATGCCGCCCGCCAGCGCCTCCGGCCGCCTGACCGCGGTTCTCGGCCCGACCAATACCGGTAAGACCTATCTCGCGATCGAGCGCATGCTTGGCCACGCGTCGGGCATGATCGGCTTCCCGCTGCGCCTGCTGGCGCGCGAGAACTACGACCGCATCGTGGCGGTCAAGGGCGTCAACCAGGTGGCGCTGATCACCGGCGAGGAAAAGATCGCCCCGCCCGGCGCGCGCTATTTCGTCTGCACCGTCGAATCGATGCCGGTCGAGCGGCCAGTCTCGTTTCTCGCCGTCGACGAGGTGCAAATGGCAGCCGACCCCGAGCGCGGCCATTTCTTCACCGACCGGATACTGCACGCACGCGGCACGAATGAAACCATGCTGCTGGGCGCCGACACGGTCCGGCCGGTGCTGAACCGGCTGCTGTCCGACGTCGACGTCGTAGCCCGCCCACGCTTTTCCAAGCTCGCCTATGTCGGCGCCAAGAAGGCAACACGCCTGCCGCGCCGCTCGGCGGTGGTCGGCTTCTCGGCCAGCGAGGTCTACGCCATCGCCGAGCTGATCCGCCGCCAGCGCGGCGGCACGGCGATTGTGATGGGCGCCATGAGCCCGCGCACGCGCAACGCCCAGGTCGACATGTTCCAGTCGGGCGAAGTCGACTACCTGGTGGCGACCGATGCCATCGGCATGGGCCTCAACATGGATGTGAACCACGTCTGGTTCGCGAGCCTGCGCAAATATGACGGCCGCAGTTCGCGCCCGCTGCGCAACGTCGAGCTGGCGCAGATCGCCGGCCGTGCCGGCCGTCACATGAACGACGGCACCTTCGGGACGACGGCCGATGTGAGCGGGCTCGAGCCGGAGGTGGTCGAGGCGATCGAGAACCATCGCTTCGATCCGTTACTCGACGTGCAGTGGCGCAACAGCGACCTCAACTGCGGTTCGGTGCCGGCGCTGATTGCTTCCCTCAACATGCCGCCACCGCATGCCACTCTCCAGCGGGTGCGCGAGCAGGATGATCAAGTGGCACTTCAGACGCTGTCGGCGCATTCGGATTTCCTGCCGCGCCTGCGCACGCCCCAGCGCGTGCGGCTCCTCTGGGAGGTCTGCCAGGTGCCGGATTTCCGCAAGACCATGACCGAGGAACACACACAACTGCTCGGTCAGCTCTTCGGGCATCTGACGCAGGGCGGCGAACGCCTGCCGGAAGACTGGATCGACAGCCATGTGAAACGGCTGGAGCATTTCGACGGCGACATCGACACGCTGATGGCGCGCATCGCTCACGTCCGGACCTGGACCTACATTTCCCACCGTCCCGACTGGATTCAGCATGCGACACACTGGCAGGAGCGCGCACGAACCATTGAAGACAGGCTTTCCGACGTCCTGCACCAGCGTCTGACGCAAAGGTTTGTCGATAGACGGGCGGCCCTGCTTGTAAGAAGATTGCGCGATGAGGATGAAATGACGACATCGGTCGCCGCAGCGGGCGAAGTCACCGTCGAGGGCGAGCATCTCGGACGTATTGAGGGCTTTCGCTTCGTTCCCGACGCGGCCGAGAGCCATGCCGACCAGAAGGCCGTGATGAGTGCTGCCTTGCGCGCGCTGCGTCAGGACCTGCCGGCGCGCCTGCAGGCGTTTGCCGGTTCGGCCGACGGTGAAATCGTATTCGATTCCCAGCTCCGCATCTGTTGGGGCGGCGGGCCGGTGGCGCGCCTGCTGCCGAGCGGCGATAGCCTGGCACCCAAGATCGAGGCCCTTGCCACCGACCTGCTCGACGGACCGGCCCGCGAAGACGTGCGCAAACGCGCCGCCACCTGGGTCGACACCCGCATACGGCTCGGCCTCTCGGAGTTGATGGACGCGCGGGCCACGGCGGAGTTGCCGGGCGGGGCGCGGGGCGTGGTGTTCCAGCTCTGCGAAGGCCTTGGCATCCTGCCGCGCCGGCCGATCGAGGATCAACTCACCCAGCTCGGCGAAGACGATCGCAAGGCGCTGGCGCGACTGGGCGTCAGGGTCGGTGTCTACTCGCTCTATTTCCCAAGCATGCTGAAGCCGGTTCCCATTCGCCTGCGGGCCGGGCTCTGGATGATCGCGCGTAACCGCGAAACCATTCCGCCGCTACCCGCCGAGGGCCGTACCTCGATGGATTTGCCGCGCGATGCCGAGCGCGAATTTTACGCCACCATCGGCTATCTGCCGCTGGGCAACCACGCGATCCGCGCCGACATGGTGGAACGCCTGGCGGCGATGGCGCGACAGGCCGTACGGGAGAGCCGAGAGGCCGCGCGCCGGGCCCAGCAGGACAAAAAGAAACTCACGCCACGTCCGCCGGCCCCCGCCGCCGTGACGGCCTCGCCGACCGAGGAAATCAGCGAATGGGCGATCGTGGCCGCGGCGTTTGGCGAGAGCGAACCGGCTCCGCCGCCCGAAGCACCGGCGTCCGAAGCACCAGCGATCGAAGAACCGGCAATCG
>CALDNT010000045.1 GCA_937915145.1 uncultured Reyranella sp. | reverse complement strand
CCCGCGCCACCGCAAAGCGTGTGCGTGACGCGCTGGCGGATCGCCCCAGCGCCGTCGCGCTCGACGCCGGGCCTGCACGATGTCGGTGCCGCGCGCTGGCGCCTTGACCTCAGGCGCAACCGCTTCGGCGCGCCGTCGATTGCCGAAATCCCGTCCTGGCTGGTGGAGTGGAACGATGAAACGCATTGTCTCGCTGTGGTTCCCGAAACTCTCCACCGATCGGCTGGCCCGCGCTTCGACGAAAGACTCGCCGGCTCCAGACTGGCGGGCTAGAGCCGCCGCCACCGTCGTCTGGCGCGAAGGTTGTCCGCGCCTCGCCGCGCTCAATGCCCATGCCCGCACCGCGGGGCTGCGTCCCCACATGCGGCTGGCCGATGCCCGGGCGCTGGCGCCCGGCCTGGTCACCACGCCGGGGGAACCGCAGGCCGACCAGCGCCTGATTGAGACGATCGCCGGCTGGTGCGACCGCTACACGCCGTGGGTGGCGATCGATCCGCTGGGCGGCGCGCTCGCCGAGGACGGCATCGAAGCCTGCAGTGCCGGCGGCTTCGGCGGCGATGCCGGCTTGCTGCTCGACGTCACCGGCTGCGGCCATCTCTTCGGCCCAAGGGATGATGGCGACGAAGCCGGCGAGCGCGCCCTGCTGGCCGACCTGGTCGGGCGCCAGGCGCGTCACGATTTCACCTGTCGCGCCGCGATGGCCGATACCGCGGGCGCTGCCTGGGCACTGGCGCGCCATGCCGAGCGCCAGGCCGATCTCTTCTGCCCGCGCAACGGCCAGCGCGACGCGCTTGCCACCCTGCCGGTCGAGGGCCTGCGGCTCGAGGCGCCGATCCTGGAAACCTTCCACAAGCTCGGGCTGCGCCGCATCGGCGATCTCTATCCCCTGCCGCGCGCCCCGCTGGCGCGACGCTTTGGCGATCAGCCGCTCACCCGCCTCGACCAGGCGCTGGGCGCGCGCGACGAGGTGCTGGAACCGCGCCGGCCGGCGCCCGCCTTCCGCACGCGTCTGGCCTTCGTCGAACCGATCGGCCGGCCCGAGGACATCGCCGCTGCCACCAGCCGCCTGCTGGCCGCCCTCTGCCGGCAGTTCGAACAGGCGGGCGTCGGTGCACGCAGGCTGGAAATCGCGCTCTATCGCGTCGACGGTTCGGTCGACCGCACCGCGATCGGCACCAGCCGACCCAACCGCGACAATCCGAAACTGATGAAGCTGTTCGAGGAGAAGCTCGGCGAACTCGACCCGGGCTTCGGCGTCGAGCTGATGATCCTGGCCGCGCCCGAGGTCGAGGCCTGGAGCGGCACCCAGGACGTGCTGCCCGAGGCCGGCACGATCGCCGCCTCCCTGGGCTCCGACGGCACCATCGATCTCGCCGACCGGCTGGCGCTGCGGCTGGGCGCGGAGAGCGTCGTGCGCCTGCTGCCGCGCGACAGTCACCTGCCCGAGCGGGTGCAGACCGCAGCCAGCGTCGTCGCCACGCCCGCCACCGCCGGTGCCTGGAAGCGCGTGGCGGCGATGAAGGGCGCACGGCCGACGCGGCTGCTGCAGCGGCCCGAACCGGTCGACGTCACCGCGTTCGTGCCCGACGATCCGCCGGTGGTCTTCCGCTGGCGCCAGCATGCCCATCGCATCGTGCGCGCCGAGGGGCCGGAACGGATCGCCGACGAATGGTGGCGGCCCAGGCCGGACGGCAGCCGGCCGCCGGTGAATGCCGTGCCCCCGGTGCGCGATTATTACCGTGTCGAGGACGACGACGGCGGCCGCTTCTGGCTGTTCCGCGACGGACCCTACGCGCCTGCCGCCAACGGCCGGCCGACGGCGCGGTGGTTCCTCCATGGTTTCTGCGCCTGAGGAAGAACGCTATGGGCACGCTGACCGTCCGCAGGATCGACGACACCATCATCGCCCGCCTCAAGGCACGCGCGCGTACCCGCGGCCGCTCGCTCGAGGCCGAACTGCGCGATCTTCTGAGCCATGCCTCGCGCCAGCCGCTGATCCTCGATGCCCTGGCCGAGGCCGACCGCATCGCCGCCATGACTCCCGGCACCCCGCTGCTACGCACCAAAGGCGGACGATGATCGTAGTCGTCGATCCCGGCGTGGCCATCAAGTGGTTCGTCGAGGAGCCGCTGCGGCTGCAGGCACGCTCGCTGCTGGTCAACCATCACGAAATGATCGCTCCCGATATCCTGATCGCCGGCGTGGCGGACCTCGCCTGGAGAAAGGCGGCGCGCGGCGAGATCGCGACCGAACAGGCAGCGCCCATCGTGCGCAACATCGCCCTGCCGCCATTCATCTCGGCATTCATCGAATCGCCCCGATTGCGCAACCGTGCCCTCGCCCTGGCGCTGCAATGCCGCCGCCCGGTGCCCGACTGTTTCTATGCCGCCTGCGCGGAGGCCGCCTCGGCGCCGCTGGTCAGCACCGACGAGACTTTCCTGCAGGCACTGCGGGCCGAGGGCATTGCGCTGCGCGGCGTGCCGCTTTCACGCATTCACGAGCTCGATGCCGCGTGACGCCATGGACTATGCCGAACTGCAGGTCACGACCAACTACAGCTTCTTGCGCAGCGGCTCGCACCCCGGCGAGCTGGTCGAGCGGGCGGTGGAACTCGGCCATACCGCCATCGGCATCGCCGACCGCAACACCCTGGCAGGCGTGGTGCGGGCCTTTGCAGCGGCACGCGGCAACACCAGGAAAGATCCCGACAGGATCAAGCTTCTGGTCGGCTCGCGCATAGAGACGCGCGACGGCTACTCGTTCCTGGCCTATCCAACCGATCTCGAAGCGTACAAGCGGCTGTCGCGCCTGCTGACGGCAGGCAATCGTCGCGCCGCAAAGGGACAGTGCGATCTGACGTTCGACGATCTCGCGCCCCATGCCGAAGGCATTCTCGCCATCGTCCTGCCGCCGCGCCGGCCCGACGATCCGGCCTTTCGCGAACGCCTGCGCGCGCTCGCCTGCCTGTTCGGCGACCGCTGCTATCTTGCCGGTACGATGCTGTTCCGCGGCAGCGATGCCCGCAGGCTCGCCCAGCTCGACAATCTCGCCGCGGAAATGAAGGTCGGTTTCGTCGCCACCAACGACGTGCATTATCACGTGCCGGAACGGCGGGCGCTGCAGGATGTGGCAACCGCCATCCGGCTCGGTTGCACGGTCGATCAATTGGGCTTCCGCCGCTTCGCCAGCGCCGAGCGCCATCTCAAGGAGCCGGAGGAGATGGCGCGGCTGTTCCGCCGCCATCCGCGCGCCATCGCGGCCACGCAGGAGATCGTCGAGCGCTGCAACTTCTCGCTCAGAGACCTCACGTACCAGTACCCGATCGCCTATGAGGGCGGCGAGACGCCGATGGAAAAGCTCGTTCGCCTGACCTGGGCCGGCGCGAAGTGGCGTTATCCCGAAAAAATTCCGGACAAAGTCGCCAATACAATCCGGCGTGAGTTCGAACTCATCAACAACAAGGGCATCGCCCCTTATTTCCTGACGGTGCACGAGATCGTCGAGTTTGCCCGCAACCAGGAGATACTTTGTCAGGGCCGCGGATCGGCCGCCAACTCCGCTGTCTGCTATTGCCTCGGCATCACTTCGGTGAACCCCGACAAGGTCGAGGTTTTGTTCGAACGTTTCCTTTCGAACGCGCGAGATGAACCGCCCGACATCGACGTCGATTTCGAGCACGGACGCCGCGAGGAAGTGATCCAGTGGATCTACAACGAAAAAGGTCGCTCGCGGGCCGCCTTGGCGGCCACCGTGATCTCCTTCAGAAGCCGCAGCGCCATCCGCGAGGTCGGCAAGGCACTCGGCCTCTCGCCCGACACGGTGGGCGCGATGGCCGACACGGTCTGGGGCATGGGTTCGAGCGGCGTCAAAGCCGATCATGTGCGCGAGGCCGGCCTCGATCCCACCGACCCGCGCCTCATGTTGGCGCTCGAACTGTCGGCGGCCCTCTGTGGCTTCCCGCGTCATCTTTCCCAGCATGTCGGCGGCTTCATCCTGACCGAGGAACGGCTCGACGAGCTGGTGCCGATCCAGAATGCCGCCATGGAAGACCGCACTGTCGTCGAATGGGACAAAGACGATCTCGATGTGCTTGGAATTTACAAAGTCGACGTGCTCGCGCTCGGCATGCTGACGGCGCTGCGGAAAAGCTTCGCACTGATCGAAAAGCACTACGGCGAGAAGCTGACGCTCGGCATGGATGACGAGGACCCGGAAGTCTACGACATGCTCTGCCGGGGCGAATCGGTCGGCGTGTTCCAGGTCGAAAGCCGGGCACAGATGTCGATGCTGCCGCGACTGCAGCCACGCAAATATTACGATCTCGTCGTCGAAGTGGCGATCGTGCGGCCGGGCCCCATCCAGGGCGGCATGGTTCATCCCTACCTGAAGAACCGGGCCAATCCGGACGCCGTCACCTATCCAAAGCCCGAACTTGAAGCCGTCCTGAAAAGGACGCTGGGCGTGCCGCTGTTCCAGGAACAGGCGATGCAGATCGCCATCGTCGGCGCAGGTTTCGAACCGGAGGAAGCCGACAGGCTGCGCCGCGCCATGGCGACGTTTCGCCATAACGGCACCATCTACAAGTTCGAGACTCCGTTCATCGAGGGCATGGTGAAGAACGGCTATGAACGCGACTTCGCCGAACGCTGCTTCAAGCAGATAGAAGGCTTCGGCGAATACGGCTTCCCCGAAAGCCACGCCGCGAGCTTCGCCATCCTCGTCTACGATTCCTCGTACGTGAAGCATTACTATCCCGAGGTCTTCGCTGCCGCCCTGCTCAACTCCCAACCCATGGGTTTCTATGCGCCGGCCCAGCTCGTGCGTGACGCTCGCGACAACGGCGTCGAAGTCCGGCCACCCGACATCAATGCGAGTATCTGGGATTGCACCCTGGAGCCACCAGTCCAGAACAATCGCTGCGCCCTGCGTCTGGGGCTGCGCCAGGTGGCTGGGCTTTCCGAGGACGACGTCGATCGAATGGTCGCGCAACGCGCGACGCCGTACCGAAACCCCGCCGATCTGTGGCGCCGCGCCGGTCTCACCAAACGTCAGATCATCGCTCTGGCCCGTGCCGATGCCTTTGCGTCTCTGGGCCTCTCGCGCCGCGACGTATTATGGGCGGTGCGCGGCTTCCCCGACGTTGCCTTGCCGTTGCTCGACCGCACGCCTGATCCCGAGCCGACAGTCACCCTGCCTGACCTGACGCTCGGCGAGCAGGTGGTGGACGATTACGGCAGTTTCTCGATGTCGTTGCGCTCACATCCATTGGCCTTGCTGCGCCCGACTTTCTCGGCACGCGGCATCTCCAGAACGTCGGTACTGAAAGACTCGAAAAACGGCGACGTCTTCACCCTGGCGGGCCTCGTGCTGGTGCGCCAGCGGCCGGGCACGGCCTCCGGCGTGGTGTTCGTCACTATCGAAGATGAACACGGCATCGCCAATCTCGTGGTCTGGCCCAAGGTCTTCGAGGCGCACCGTCGCATCGTCATGGGAGCCCGCCTGCTGGGCGTGCGCGGGAAAATCCAGCGCGAAGGAAAAGACGATTATGTCGTGATCCATCTGGTCGCCAAGCAGGTCTGGGACTGGTCGGCCGACCTCGACCGCATCGCCGAGATCGACGAGACCTTCCATCTGACCACGGGCCGTGGCGACGAGGTCCGCACCGACCCGGGTGACCGTCGCGTGGCGGTGCCCGAAGCCAACGCCACCCGTCATCGCTCCAGTCGCGCGGGTCCACCAGCGCCCGATCGGCCGGTCATCCGCATTCCTTCGCGCGATTTTCACTGAATTTGATTCAGATCAAAGCCACCTTTTGCACGGTTGCGCCAACTTCGGGCCATCCCAGTGGAGGGCCCATGACGAAGAACGAACTCTACTACCTGATCCTGGTCTGCCTGGCGTTCGGCGGCTTCGGCATCTCGCTCGCCCTCTCCTGCCTTCAGTATCGGGGGTGGCTGGCTCGCAATCCCACCGCCCGGTTGGACAAATAGATACCCGCCGAGCTCAAAGTGTGGCGTAGACGCTGCGCTCGAAATCGTCGAACCGCGCCACCGCCCGGGCGTCGTAGAATGGCAACAACTGTGTCGCCCACACGCCCGTGACCTTCTTCACCGGGTCGATCCAGTAGTAGGAGTTGGCCAGCCCGCCCCACGACAGGCTTCCGGCCGTGCGGCCTCCGGGGAAGTCGGCGGGATTGATCATGAAGGTGAGGCCCCACTTCATGCCATCGACGAAATTCATGTCGGTGCTGCGGCCGGGAATCTGGCTCTTGAGCGGCCGGCAGGAGACGTCGCCCATGGCGTTCTGCGACATCAACGCCACCGTCGCCGGTTTCAGCACCTCGATGCCGTCGAGCGTGCCATGGCCCAGGATCATGCGGGTGAACCGGAGATAGTCGCCGACCGTCGAATAGAGCGCGCCGCCGCCCATGAATACTTCGGGATTCTGGTTGAGTTCGTGATCCGTGGCGGTAAAGCCACCCTTGTCATTCTTGACGTGCACGGCCGCCTTGCGCGGCCGCATCGCCGGTCCGATCCTGAAACCGGTGTCAGCCATCTTCAGCGGATCGAACAGATTGTCCTTCATGTAGCGATCGAGCTTCACGCCGCCCGCCGCCTCGACCATCAGGCCGGCCCAATCGATCGAGATCGAATACTCCCAACGCTCGCCCGGATCGGCCAGAAGCGGCGTACTCAACATCTCCATCGAATTGGGCTTGAGCGGGCCTTTGGCCTGGACGTAACGAAAGATATCGGCATCCCAGGTGTCGTAGCCCATGCCCGAGGTATGGGTCAGCAGATGGCGCAGCGTGATCGGCTTTCTGGCCGGCCGCGTCTTCACCGCGCCGTCGGCGCCGATGCTCAACAGCACCTCTTTCCGTGCGATTTCGGGCACGACTTCTGCCGCCGGCGTATCCAGCCCGAACTTGCCCTGCTCGACCATCTGCATGGCGGCAGCCCCGGTGATCGCCTTGGTCATCGAGGCGATCCAGATCACACTGTCTGGCTTCAGCGCACCGGCCGCGCCCTCGAAAATCGTCCCATCGGCGGTCGCGGCCGTGGCGGCGACGCCCGGCACGTCGCCGCCATCGACCGCCTGCCGCAAGGTATCGGCCATATCCATATGTTCTCTCCTGATCTGTTGGCGGCGAGACTACGACAGACGCGTCGCCTCATCGATCAATTCCTGCGCAGCCATGTCGAGGAGTTCGTCCTCGGCGGTACCGCCCCGCACGCTCTCGCGGCCGATCTCCAGCAGCACCGGCACGGCCAGCGGCGAAATGCGGTCGAGCCGCCGATAGTCGATGCGGCCCTTGGCGCGTTTCAGGAGATCGCCGAGCCGTTTCAGGTCGGCGAGCTGCCAGGCCGCATCCTGGCGGGTGGCGCGCAGCAGGATGTGGTTGGGTTCGTGCTGGCGCAGCGTGTCGTAGATCAGGTCGGAGCTGAAGGTGACCTGGCGGCGCGACTTCTCTTCACCGGGAAAGCGTCGTTCGATCAGACCGGCGATCACCGCGACGTTGCGGAACGAACGCCGCAGCATGGTCGACTCGTCCATCCAGGCTTCCAGATCGTCGCCCAGCATGTCCTCGTCGAAGATCTGGTCGATCTGCGCCTGGGTCGGCGGCCGCAGCCCCCAGAGACCGAGGACATAGTCGGTGGCAACGAATCCCAGCGGCCGCAATCCCATGCGCTCCATGCGTCGCGTCAGCAGCATGCCCAGCGTCTGGTGGGCGTTCCGCCCCTCGAAGCAATAGGCCACGATGAACTGCTTGCCGCCGCGCGGGAATCCCTCGATCAGCAACCGGTCACTTCGCGGCAGGGTCGAGCGGATGCGCTGGATGCGCAACCACTCGCGCACTTCTTCAGGTAATTTGGGATGCCGCGCCGGATCCTGCAGGATGCCGCGCACACGATCTGCCAGGAAGGTCGAGAGCGGCAGACGACCGCCACCATAGGCCGGCACCTTGGGATCGCCGCCCGTTGCCAGCGAGCACTGCGCCATCAATTCCTTCACGCCCTCGAAGCGCAGCAGGCGGCCGGCGAAAGTGAAGGTGTCGCCCGGCACCAACCCCTGGATAAACGCCTCCTCGACCTCGCCCAGGATCGGGCCGCGCCGCAGCTTCACTTTGAGCAATGGCAATTCGACGATGGTGCCGACATTCATGCGGAATTGCCGCGCCACCAGGGGTGAGGCCAGCATCCAGCGCCCGCCCGGCAGCTCCCTCAAACGGTGCCAGCGGTCGTAAGCCGCCAGCGCGTAGCCGCCAGTCGCCACGAAATCGAACGTGTCGTCGAAGTCCTGGCGCGGCAGATCGCGATAGGGCTGGGCGCGGCGGATTTCATGGAAGAAGGCTTCGCGGTCGATTGGCTGGGCACAGGCGGTACCGACGATGTGCTGGGCCAGCACGTCGAGGCAGGCAGGCCGCTCGGGATCGCCATCGAGTTCGCGCGCTTCGACAGCCTCGAGGGCGGCCAGCGACTCCAGCACCTCGAAGCGGTTGGCCGGCGCGATCATGGCGCGGCTGGGTTCGTCCAGCCGATGGTTGGCACGGCCGATGCGCTGCATCAGGCGACTGACGCCCTTGGGGGCGCCCAACTGGATCACGAGGTCGACATTGCCCCAGTCGATTCCGAGATCGAGCGACGACGTCGCCACCACCGCACGCAGTCTGCCCGCGGCCATCGCCGCTTCGACCTTGCGGCGTTGTTCGACCGCCAGCGAGCCGTGGTGCAGTCCGATCGCCAGATTGTCTTCGTTGATCCGCCACAGCCCGTCGAAGGCGAGCTCGGCCTGGGCACGCGTGTTCACGAAGATGATCGAAGTCTGGTGCTGGCGGATGATGTTGTAGATTTCGGGTACGGCATGGCGGCCCATGTGGCCGCCCCAGGGAATGCGCTCGTGGGCGTCGATGATAGTCACCATCGGCTGCGCCCCCGGCTCACCGCGCACGATCTCGACGGGTTCGTCGCGCAGGCGCAGATAGTCGGCCAACGCCGGTGGATCCGCGACCGTTGCCGAAAGGCCCACGAACCGCGCCTGCGGCGCTAGCGCCGCCACCCGCGCCAGGCAAAGCGCCAGATGATGGCCGCGTTTGGTGGTGGCAAAGGCATGCAGTTCGTCAACGATCACGCATTTCAGGCCGGCGAAAAACTTTGCCGCATCGAGGTAGCTCAACAGCAACGCCAGAGACTCGGGCGTGGTCATCAGCAGATCCGGTGGCCGTTCGCGCTGGCGCAACCTTCGGCTCTGTGGCGTATCGCCGGTGCGGCTCTCGGCCCGCACCGGCAGCTTCATCTCGGCAATCGGCGTCTCGAGGTTGCGCTTGATGTCGGTCGCCAACGCCTTCAGCGGCGAGATGTAGAGCGTGTGCAGTTCGCCCTTTCCCTTGATGTGCGCCAGGTCCTCGCCCTTGCGACGACGTTCGGTGAGCTCGACCAGGGACGGCAAAAACCCCGCCAGCGTCTTGCCTCCGCCGGTCGGCGCGATCAGCAGCGCACTCCGGCCTTTCCCAGCCAGATCGACCAGCGCGAGCTGGTGCGGCCGGGGCGTCCAGCCGCGACTTTCGAACCAGCGTGAAAACACATCGGGAAGACCCATGTTACTTGGGTAGGATGCACCACCTTCCATGGCAACCGGCACCTTGAATCCCCGTAGCTGGCTCTACCCGACGCCGCGCGGCCTCTACTGCGAACCCGGCGACTTCTATGTCGATCCGGCCGTGGCGGTGGCGCGCGCGGTGATCACCCACGGGCACGGCGACCACGCCCGCCCGGGCCATCGCGCCGCGCTGGCCACACCCGAGACCCTGGCCATCATGCGGGCCCGCTTCGAGGACATGCCCAACACCGCGCAGCAACCGCTGGCCTATGGCGAAAGCGTCCGCCTGGGCGAGGTCGACGTCCGATTGGCCCCGGCGGGTCACATTCTGGGATCGGCGCAGGCCGTCCTGGAGTATCGCGGCCAGCGCATCGTGGTGTCGGGCGACTTCAAGCGCCGCCCCGACCCCACCTGCCCGCCTTTCGAACCGGTGCCCTGCGATGTCTTCATCACCGAGGCGACCTTCGCCCTCCCGGTTTTCAACCATCCACCCGATACAAGCGAGATCGGCAAGCTGTTGCGCTCCGTCGCGACCTTTCCCGAACGCACGCATCTGGTCGGGGTCTATGCCCTGGGCAAATGCCAAAGGGTGATCTGCCTGCTGCGTGCCGCGGGCTATGACAAACGCATCTGGCTGCATGGCACGCTGGTGCCGCTCTGCATGCTCTACCAGAAACATGGGATCGATCTTGGCGACGTGATGCCGGTGTCGGATACCGTCCTGGAAACCTTCAAAGGCGCCATCGTGCTCTGCCCACCGTCCGCCATGGCCGATCGCTGGTCGCGGCGGTTCGCCGATCCGGTCGCGGCGGTGTGTTCGGGCTGGATGGGCGTGCGGGCACGTGCCCGCCAGCGCGGCGCGGAGCTGCCGTTGGTCATCTCCGACCACGCCGACTGGCCCGAACTGACCCGAACCCTGGCAGATGTCGGCGCACCCAGGGTGTGGGTGACGCATGGACGCGAGGAGGCGCTGGTGCACTACGCGCGGTCGATCGGCATCGATGCCGAGGCACTGCATCTTGCCGGTCGCGAGGAAGAAGGCGCCTGAGCCGTGCAAGCCTTCGCCCAGCTCCTCGATTCGCTGTCCTTCGAGGCGGCGCGCAACGCCAAGCTCCGCCTGATCGAGACCTATCTGCGCGCCGCTCCCGACCCCGACCGCGGCTGGGCGCTGGCGGCGCTGACCGGCGGGCTCGATTTTCCCACCGCCAAGCCTGCGCTGCTGCGCGGCTTCGGCCAGGACTGGATCGGGCCCGAACTGTTCGCTCTCTCCTACGACTACGTCGGCGATCTTGCCGAGACCCTGGCACTGATCTGGGAGCCCGATCCCGCCGCCGGCCCGCCGCCCGGACTGGGCGAGGTTGTCGAAACCCTGCAGCGCGCCACAAAGACCCAGACGCCGGCCATCCTCAAGCGCTGGCTGGATGCGCTTGATTCGACGGGGCGCTGGGCGCTCCTGAAGCTGCTGACCGGCGCACCTCGGGTCGGTGTGTCGTCGCGGCTGGCCAAGCAGGCCGCGGCCAATCTCGGCGGTCAGCCGGTCGATGCTATCGAGGAGATCTGGCACGGCCTGTCGCCGCCTTACCGTCCGCTGTTTGACTGGTTGACTGCCGGCGCGCCCCGGCCGCTGACCAACGCCGGCGGCGCCTTCCTGCCACCGATGTTGGCCAACGCGATTGATCGGGCCGAACTCGACACGCTCGATCCGACGCATTTCCGCGCCGAGTGGAAATGGGACGGTATCCGCGTCCAGGTCGCGGCGTCGGGCGGCGTGAAGCGGCTTTATAGCCGTGCCGGCGAAGACATCTCCGCCGCCTTCCCCGATATCGTCGATGCCATCGACTTCGAGGGCGTATTCGACGGCGAGCTTCTGGTACGCCACGAAGACGCCGTGGCGCCGTTCAACGACCTGCAGCAGCGGCTCAACCGCAAACGCGTGACGCCCAGGATGCTGGAGGATTACCCGGCCCATGTGAGGCTCTACGACGTATTGCGACTCGACGGTCAGGACTTGAGGGCACACGGATTCGACGAGCGCCACGCGAGGCTTGAAGCCTGGATGGCGCAGATCCCGCGTCCGCGCTTCGACCTTTCACCTCTGGTGCCCTTCAGGGACTGGATCCATCTTGCCGAGTTGCGCGAGGCGATGAAGCGCGACGGCATCGAAGGGCTGATGCTGAAGCACCGCGACAGCAGCTACCTCGCCGGCCGGCCCAGGGGCCCATGGTTCAAGTGGAAGCGCGACCCGATGCTGGCCGACTGTGTGCTGATGTACGCCCAGCGCGGTCACGGCAAGCGCAGCTCATTCTATTCCGACTTCAGCTTCGGGTGCTGGCGTGAGATTGATGGCAGGCGCGAACTGGCACCGGTGGGCAAGGCCTATTTCGGCTTCACCGACGAGGAGCTGCGCTGGCTCGACAAATGGGTGCGCGACCACACGACCAACCGTTTCGGGCCGGTGCGCGAGGTGACGCAGGAGCTGGTGCTGGAAGTGGCTTTCGACGGCATCGCCCGTTCGGGACGCCACAAATCCGGCCTGGCCCTGCGTTTCCCCCGTATCCATCGCATCCGTAGGGACAAGCCGGCGGCCGAAGCCGACACCATCGACAACCTCCTCCGGCTCTTGCCGTCACGGGATGGCGACACCATTATCCAGAAGACATGATTGACCCCTTTGGCCGCCATATTTCCTACCTCCGCGTTTCGGTGACGGACCGCTGCGATTTCCGCTGCGTGTACTGCATGGCTGAGGACATGACCTTCCTGCCCAAGGCCGATGTCCTGTCGCTCGAGGAGCTTGAGCGGTTGTGCAGCGCCTTCGTGCGTCGCGGCGTGAAGAAACTGCGCCTGACCGGTGGGGAACCGCTGGTGCGCAAGAACGTAATGTCCCTGTTCCGTAGCCTCGGCCGCCACCTCGACAGCGGCGCGCTCGAAGAACTGACGCTCACCACCAATGGCAGCCAGCTCGCGAAATACGCCAAGGATCTGGCCGCCATCGGCGTGCGCCGGGTCAACGTGTCGATGGATACGCTCGACACCGCCAAGTTCCGCGAACTCACGCGATGGGGCGATCTCGATCAGGTGATGCGCGGCCTTGACGCGGCCCAGCAGGCCGGCCTTCACGTCAAGATCAATGCCGTGGCGCTGCGCGGCGTCAACGACATGGAATTCGGCGACCTGATCCGGTTCAGCCACGGCCGCGGCATGGACCTCGTGCTGATCGAGGTCATGCCGATGGGTGAGATCGGCGACGAGGCGCGGCTCGACCAATATCTGCCGCTGTCGCTTGCCCGGACCGAACTTGCCAGGCATTTCACGCTCACCGAAACCGACTACCGCACCGGCGGGCCGGCGCGCTATTTCCGCGTCGAGGAGACCGGTGGACGGTTGGGCTTCATCACCCCGCTCACCCACAATTTCTGCGAAAGCTGCAATCGCGTTCGCCTCACCTGCACCGGCACGCTCTATATGTGCCTCGGCCAGGAAGATGCCGCCGACCTGAGGGCTGCCCTGCGTGCCTCCGAACGCGACGAACTGCTGGACCGGGCGATCACGGAAGCGATCGCGCGCAAACCCAAGGGCCACGATTTCATCATCGACCGCCGCCATAGCGGCGCCGCGGTGCCGCGTCACATGAGCGTGACCGGCGGCTGACCCGGCAACGACTGGCCGGCGTTAGGCCTCGGGAGTGGCCCGCGTATCTGCAGTCTTGATATTTGCCCGCCTAACGGCCTCCCGGTGCGAAATATAGAGCGCGCTGCTGAAGATCACTGCCGCGCCGACGAAGGTCCAGATATCGGGCTGCTGGAAGAACAGGAAATAGCCCAGCAGAGTATTCCAGATCAGCGACAGGAAGCCGATGGGCTGCAGCAGCGTGATGTCGGCGAGCTGGTAGCCGCGCTGCTGGCAGAGGTGGCCAAGCGTACCGGCGAGGCCCGCCGCGACGAACCACAATACATCGATGCCACTGGGCGTCTGCCAGAACCAGATGGCGAACGGAAAAGCCAGAACCACGATGACGATGTTCTGCCAGATCACGATGGTATTGGCCGAGTCGGTGCGCGCCAGGGCCTTGGAGATCAGGTTCGACGCCGAAAAGATCGGCGTGCTGATCAGGATGCAGATCACACCCAGGTGAATCTCGCTGAAGCCTGGCCGGATGATGATCATGGCGCCAGCGAATCCGACCATGACGGCCATCCAGCGCCGCAGCCGCACGACCTCACCAAGGAAGAGCGCGGCGCCGATGGTGACGAAGATCGGGCCGGTGAAACCGAGGGCGGTGATCTCGGCCAAGGTCGTGAGCGGCAGAGCGACGAACCACAGCATCATGCCGGCGGTGTGGATGGCACCTCTCGACACATGCAAGCCGAGACGGTTGGTATGCATGGCGCGGTAGAAGCCGAGCCGGGCCACGACCGGCACCAGGAACATGGCACCAAAGAAGTAGCGCAGGAACGCCATGACGTAGGGATTGAGATGCTGCGCCGGGATCAGCGTGAATACGTTCAGCAGCGCGAACAGCAAGCCCGACAGGGCGACCCACAGAATGCCACGCAAATTGGGTGGCAGCGCAAGCCAGTGGGCAACGAATGCGGACACGCCGCTACTATGTCACACGATATGAAGTGAAGCACCTCGGCGGGCAGCCAACGCGTCGTCTAAGCTTGGCCGACGGCCTCGGCACTGGCCGGTACCAAAGGAATAGCGTGCCCGTCGCGCAAGCCCGCGACCCGCTGCATCAGTTCCTCGAGATAGGCGTCGTGAATGCCGAGAGAGCGCGCGTGCTCGGCAGTGCTGATGAGATAGTCGCGACAGGCGCCGCGGCGACCCTCGGCAAAGGCGATATGATGGGCGGCACGCTCCATCGACAGGTCGCCGCAATACTGGCAGTGGGCAGTGTCGACCACGAAGGTGACCGCCGTGACGATACGGCCGTCGCGCAACCTGGTTGGCACCCAGCGCGCCTGATAGACACCCGACAGCATTTCGCGATTCCACAGGATCGCCAATTCGCTGCGAACCAAGTGCGGCGCCAGACGGTAGGCGATACCCTCGCAGGAGCCGCCGCCTTCAAGTGCCAGCATCAGCCCGGGCAGTTCGGGCGTGCCTCGTCCGAGCGGGGTCCAGAAGCAGAAGGAGCGGCGCCAGCCCTCGACCTTGCTGGGCAGCGCTTCGGTGAATTCGAGCGCCGGATTCCACATCAACGAACCATAGGCAAACACCCATACTTCTTCGCCCGACTTGTGATCGACGAGTGCCTGATCGAGGCTAGCTGCGCGTTCCTCAGACGTGAGGAAGAAGTCGTATCCGGCCCTGTGGGCATCCGCGACGATCTGGTCGATACGTTCGGACGTCAGTTCCTCACGCTTGAGCAAGTCTGTTCCCCTTACGCTCGGTTACCCACAGACACACGCTTTCAGGTGCCGTACACGATGGACATGGTCTCAGCGACGCACGCCGGACGCTCCTGACCCTCGATCTCGATGGTGACTTGGTTGGTCAGTCGAACCCCGCCGCCATCCATCGGGTCGGCGGCGATCAGCTTGGCCCGGGCACGCACACGCGAGCCGGCTGGAACGGGGCTGGTGAAGCGTACTTTGTTGCAACCATAGTTGATGCCGTTGCGAACGCTGTTGATGTGCGAAATCTGGTGATTGAGCATTGGAATCAGCGAGAGCGTCAGGAATCCGTGGGCGATGGTCTTGCCGCCCGGCATATCCTTCTTGGCCCGTTCGACATCGACATGAATCCACTGATGGTCGCCAGTCGCGTCGGCGAAGCGGTTGATGCGCTCCTGCGAAACCTCGACCCAATCGCTCACCCCGATTTCTTGCCCCACATGCTTGTGCATTTCGTTCGGATGGGCGAATTCCCTTTTGGCCATTTCCTACCTCGACAATGCTTTCCGCTTTACCACTGCAACAATACCACGAGACCCCGCACCTGCATTCGAGCTTCGCCGCCCGCGCGCCCAAACCGCACGACGATCCTATTGCAGCGGCCCCACCTGCAACCGATCAATCGAGTGCCATTTGTAACGCTCCGTACCATTTGTATCGTCGCCGAGTTTTGCCCATCATGCGAGCAACAAAAATGCACAGGAGGAGCCCCGGCGATGGCATTCGACACCGTTCTCTATGATGTCGCCGACCACATCTGCGTCATAAAACTCAATCGGCCTGACAAGCTGAATGCATGGACGCGCCAGATGCACCTCGACCTCAAGGAGGCGATGCAGACAGCCGGCGCCGACCCCGAAGTCCGGGCCATCATCCTGACCGGCGCGGGCCGCGGTTTCTGCGCCGGCGCCGACATGGGCGGCCTGCAGGCGATCGGGGCCGGCGCCGCCACCGACCGGTCGAGCAAGACCCAGGCCGGCCTGCCCGGCGGCAGCACGCTGGCCGAATTCAAGATGAATTACTCATACTTCCCTTCGATTCCGAAGTTCATCATTGCCGCGATCAATGGCCCCTGCGCCGGCCTCGGCCTCGTCATCCCGCTCTATGCCGACCTGCGTTTCGCTGCCGAATCGGCGGTGTTCACCACCGCCTTCGCCCAGCGCGGCCTGATTGCCGAGCACGGTGTGAGCTGGCTGCTGCCCCGCCTGATCGGGCTGCCGGCGGCGATGGATCTGCTGTGTTCCGCCCGCAAGTTCCGTGCGCCCGAGGCGCTGGCGCTTGGACTGGTGAGCCGGGTCATTGCCGACGACAAGCTGATGGCCGAAACGCGGGCCTATGCGACGCTACTTGCCAACACCGTCTCGCCGCGGTCGGTGGCGGTAATGAAGCGCCAGCTCTGGGAGGCCGAATTCCAGACCCTGGCCGAGGCCACGGTGCAGGCCAACCACGAGATGGACCTGTCCTTCCAGACAGCCGACTTCAAGGAAGGCGTCGCCCACTTTCTCGAGAAGCGGGCGGCAAGATTCACGGGCAGATAGTCCGCCTCTAGACCTTCTCGGTCTCGCCGGCCCGGGGCTGCCACGTCATCAAGCGGCGCTCGACGGTGCCGACCGCCGAATCGAGCGCCAGCGCGAAAGCCGTGAGCACGAGAATGCCGGCAAACACCGTATTGATGTCGAATGTGCCTTCGGCCTGCAGGATGAGATAACCGACGCCGCGCGACGAACCAAGATATTCGCCGACCACGGCGCCGACGAAGGCGAGGCCCACCGCGTTGTGCAGACTGGCAAACACCCAACTCATGGCGGCGGGCAAGTAGATCGAGCGCAGCAACTGGCGGCGCGAGGCGCCCAGCATTCGGGCGTTGGCAATCAGATTGGGACTCACCTCGCGCACGCCCTGGTAGACGTTGAAGAACACCACGAAGAACACGAGCGTAACGCCCAGAGCTACCTTCGACCAGATGCCGAGCCCGAACCACACCGCGAAGATCGGCGCCAGTACGACGCGCGGCATCGAATTGAATCCCTTGATGTAGGGATCCATCACCGCCGATGCGGTCGGCGAAAGTGCGAGCCACAAGCCAATCGCGAGCCCCGAGATTGCACCGATCGAAAATCCCAGCGCCGTCTCCAGCAGGGTGACGGCGAGGTGGATGAAGATATCGCCGGTCGCAAACCATTCGAAGATGACCCAGAACACCTTCTGTGGCTCGCCGAAGAAGAAGGCAGCGCGATTGGCCTGCTCGAAATAGAACGGCGGAATGAGCCCGGGCGCCGTCAGCACGTACCAGACGGCGACCAGCAGGACCAGAACGAGGATCTGGAGCGTACGCAACCGCATGTCAGAGGACTTTCTGCGCTTCGTAGGCCTTGAGCACTTCCTCGCGCATGGCTGCCCAAATCTCGCGGTGCAGCGCCAGGAACGCCGGCGTCATGCGGATTTCCGAGACATCTCGTGGC
>CALDNT010000044.1 GCA_937915145.1 uncultured Reyranella sp. | reverse complement strand
AGGCTGTGCGTTGCAGGGATTTCCGACTGCTAGCAGGACTAACTGGCACTATGAATGCGTGAAGGCATATCTTGAAGACAGGATAGCCAGCCGGTCCACCTTGCCGGTAGCCGATTTCGATTAGCCTGCATTGTCCCGCGAATACCTTCGCTGACAGCTCTCGGCTGTACTCGCCGGCCATCGCCCGTTTGACGCCTTTGACGATGGTTGAGACGGGGCTGCCGTCGTTCTCAAATTGCTCGGCGCAATATTGAACGGCGATGCCGGCACGGCGGCAGATATACTCATAGTAGGCGCTCTCATCGGCATCCTGGAAGCGGCCCCAGCGACTGATGTCATAGACTAGGATCGTGGTGAAATCGGCTTTCGAGTTCTGCACATCGCCAATCAGACGCTTGAGAGCGTCACGGCCATCCAGGCGGAGCCCGCTCTTGCCTTCGTCGGCGTAGGTACGGACCACCTCAAGGCCCCGCTGCTCGGCATATTGGCGGATGGCGTCGGACTGGTTCTCGGTGGAGTATCTCTGATGCTCCGTCGACATTCGGACATACTGCGCTGCCCGACCGAGCGGACGACCGCCCGTAGCGGGAGTTGGGGGAGCGCCCCGCCGGCGGGCCTCTGACGAACCGCCCAGAGCGACCGGTGGTGGAGCTTTAGGAGGACGGTGCCCGCCCGGAACCGGGCCAGGTGCAATACTCATTACTGACGCCCCTTGAATGCCCAGGACGCTACATTTTTGGGGGGCTCGATGTCTTTCACGCCGAAGGGCGAAGAATTGCCTAAAAAGGGCAAAGAATTGCCCTCGGCGCGGAAGCGCCGCGAACTCACCTTGGATTTCGCCCTGGCGATCGCCGCAGCCCTAAAGGACGATCTGGCCCGTGGCGCGTCGATAAAGACGATCATGGCCTGGACGGGCGCAAGCGAGAGAACAGTTAAGGGCTGGCTCGCTGGTTCCAACGGTCCAAGCGGGGCCCACCTCGAAGGCCTGCTTCGATCGTCGCAGGCGGTCTACGAGCGCCTGATGACGAGGACAGGCAGGCGGCCGATCGTTAGCGCGCAGGGTCTGGAGGCTCTGCGAGAGCAAATAGCCGGGCTAGCAGAGGCGATTGACGCCGCACTGACCTGAGAGCTGAGACAGCAGTTCAATACAGCCCACCCCTGTGCGTCGGCAGGCTCGCCATCGCTCCGTCAGTTCGTTCGGACGACCAAGCATGGTGTGTTCAGCACCGCCAAGTCAGTTCTCCAGCCCGACTTCAAAAGTGCTGCGCCGAGAAGGCTCAGGCAATCTGTTTCGACCACGGACGACTGAAATGTTTCGGGCCCCCTCATGCCAGCAAGAAAGGCGGCAACAGCTACGCCTTCGTTCAGCACATGATCGCTTCGATGGCGCCTATGGTTCCTATTTCAATGAAGTCCGAACACACCTAACTCAGGAAGGGATTCGCCTTGCCATCGGCCTATCCAGCGGTTTGGCAAGCTCGTTGCTCAGTCGATTCTTGGTGGACTTCATCGCCAACATTGCCGGACGTAGTTCTCGGCAGGCACAGGGAGGCCACACCGGGGCGGCATCAGGATTCTCCGCAGGTCGGAGTAGTTTGCACCGACGCTACAGCGCCTTTCCAGCATTGAGAATTCCGTACCCGATATCCCGATCCCACGCACGGCCGCTCGCAGTCTGCCGCAGGCGAGCGCGCATGGCATCGGGCGACACGGATGCCGGGTCGAAGCGGCGGAGGCTGCGCAGGGCGGCAAGGCCGCCTGCGGCGAGGGCCGCCGAGGTCGAGGTACCAGTATTGCCGGTCGAGCGATCGCCGACTTCTGAGAAGCTGCTCGGCGCCACAAGGTCCGGCTTCTCTCTCGCCAGATTCCTTTGCCCCGGACCCTGGGACGAGTATCCGATCCACATTGTGTCGGTGCGGACTGCGCCCAGCGTTAGCACCTTAGGATGAGAGTTGGCGCCCAGGATGCTCTGACCGGGGCCACGATCGAGCGGGCCGCAGCGGGACTTTGCACAGATGGCGCCACAGTTTCCGGCTGCGAACACTACGTCCAGCAGCATCTGGTCCGCCCGGTCCATTGCGAGATTAAAGGCGTGCCGGGGATTGTCTATATAGTCGTAGGGTGTCTCGTTGTCGGTACTGCGATCGTAGACAGCCCAGCTGTTCACGATGACCCACGGCCGCGTCCAGATCGGATCGGGATCGTTTAGGCGTCGATCAAGAATGGTTTCCAATACCCGGTTCATCGCGCTGGCCGCGTGCGCGAGGAATGTACCGACATCGGCAATCGCGTCGGGAATCAGGGGGCAGTCCCACAAGGTCGCCGCGGGTGCAAGGGCAAGCACGTTGCGAGCGACCATCATGCCGTGGCCACCTTTAGATTCTCCCGGTCTGACCGTGCCCTCGTCGAAGCCGCCGCCATAGTGCGGCAGGGGGCGCTTGTTCAGCCCTTGGTCTACGACCAATACATTCACCCCTTTACCGGTCGCGCCGGCCCGCCTCAGGTCGTCGTTGCCCATCAGCCGCTCGGCGTCCGCCGTTGTGCCGAACAGGTCGTCGGCGGCGGTCGGACACCAGGCGTCGCAAAGGGCGATCGGAAGGTCGGCATTCAGGGTGATGTTCGGAAGGGGTGTCGGTATCGGTGGCAATGTATCACGGCGCTCCTGCCGTTCGATGGGTATGACGATCCGGCTTCGGGGCACTGGGATTACTTTGCCGACGGCATCGCGCGGCGTCCAAACCGGCGGCGGCAGGACCTCGAAGCCGACGTCGAGGCGTGGGAGAAATTTCAGAATCTCCTGGCGGATCCCGGTCGTGTCGCCGCTGCTGAACGCAGCGACGAGCGCCGGGGTCGGATTGCCGACTTCTAAGTAGCTTCTAACGGCTGCGCGATCGATCGGCATCTCTGCCTCCCCAGCGATACTTCCGGGCGTCGTGCTAACGCCCGCGTAGGCCACCATGCCAAGGCGAGTACTGGCGCGGAACTTCAGCCTAAGAGTTTGCCCTTGCCAGGAGCCGTTTTCGGGTGCCCACTATACTATAGTTGAATTGAATTCCCACGACGCGACGTGCCATGGTGGGCAGAGACGTACTTGGCCCTAAACCGGCCCCTCCACGACGTCCAGACAGGCGCCGCCTTTCCGCGATCGCCTTTGTCGATGTCGTGAGCTACTCGCGCCTTATGGGACAGGACGAGATCGGAACTGTCGGCAAGTGGACGAGACTGCTCCAGGGCATCCTGCGCCCAGCGACAAGGCGGCATGCCGGGATCATCATAAAGAGCACCGGCGACGGCGTGCTGGCCGAGTTTCCCAGCGCGCTGAACGCCCTGCAATGGGCGCGCGATGTCCAGTCCGCCGTTGCCGACGCCGGCCGAGACAGCCTGGCGATACGCATTTCCATCAATGTCGGGGACATTATAGAGACCTCTGAAGACATTCATGGCGACAGCGTGAATATCGCCGCCCGGTTGCAGGAGCACGCCGAGCCCGGCGGTATCGTCATTTCGGAAGCGGCACACGCGATGCTCGGCGGGCTCGCTCCCGAAGCCCGCGACCTCGGGACGCTCGACCTTAAGAACATAGCGCGGCCGATCAGAGCCTATGCGCTGGGCGGCAACGCGGTGGGCGCTGGCTTGTCAAGCGGCGCTGCCGTGCAACATATCGTCCGTTCGGCCTCCGTCCCGGCGATCGCCGTCATGCCGTTCCAGAATCTCAGTGGTGATTCCAGCTACGACTACTTCGCCGACGGCATCGTCGAGGACATCATCGTCTCCCTTGGCGGCCTGAAGGAAC
>CALDNT010000043.1 GCA_937915145.1 uncultured Reyranella sp. | reverse complement strand
ATCCATCATCAGGTCGACAGCCTGCTGGTTCATCGGGAAGCAGATGACCTCGCGGATGTTGGGCTCGTCGGCCAGCAGCATGACGATGCGATCGACGCCAGGTGCCGCGCCACCGTGCGGCGGGGCCCCGAACTTGAAGGCATTCAGCATGCCGCCGAAGCGCGCCTCAACCTCTTCCTTGCTGTAGCCGGCAATCCCGAAGGCCTTGTACATGATCTCGGGCCTGTGGTTACGGATCGCCCCGGAGCAGAGTTCGATGCCGTTGCAGACGATGTCGTACTGCCACGCATTGATGGTCAGTGGATCCTGGGTCTCCAGCGCCTCGAGCCCGCCCTGGGGCATCGAGAACGGGTTATGACTGAAGTCGATCTTCTGGGCCTTTTCGTCGTATTCGAACATCGGAAAGTCGACGATCCAGCAGAAACGGAATCCGTCTTCGGCGATGACGCCCAGTTCCTGGCCGACCTTGGTCCGCACCTGCCCGGCGAATTTCCATGCCGGTTCCGGCTTGTCGGCCACGAAGAACACGGCGTCGCCATCCTCGGCGCCGGTCAGCCCCCTGAGCTTGGCCAGCCGTTCCCCGGTGACGAACTTGGCGATCGGGCCTTTGCCTGCGCCGGCGTCGAGTACGATGTAGCCGAGGCCGGGCTTGCCCTCGCTTTGCGCCCAGGAATTGAGCTTGTCGAAGAAAGAGCGCGGCTGGCTGGCGGCCTTGGGCGCGCGCAGCGCCCGCACGACTCCACCCCCGGCGATGATGCCGGAAAACACTTTGAAATCCGAGCCGACGAAGACTTCTCCGGCATCGACGATGCGCAGCGGGTTGCGCAGGTCCGGCTTGTCGGTGCCGTAGGCAAGCAGTGCTTCGGCGTAGGGAATGCGCGGGAACGGAAACGGCGTCACCTTGCGCGGCGTCTTGCGGCCGAAGCCCGCGAATTCCTCGAATAAGCCACCCAGCACCGGCTCGATGGCGGCGAAGACATCTTCCTGGGTCACGAAGCTCATCTCGAAATCGAGCTGGTAGAACTCGCCCGGCGCCCGGTCGGCGCGCGCGTCCTCGTCGCGGAAGCACGGCGCGATCTGGAAGTAGCGATCGAAGCCCGACACCATGAGGAGCTGCTTGAACATCTGCGGAGCCTGCGGCAACGCATAGAATTTGCCGGGATGGAGCCGGCTCGGAACCACGTAGGACCGCGCGCCTTCCGGACTGTCAGCAGTCAGGATCGGCGTCTGAAACTCGATAAAGTCCTGCTCGATCATCCGCCGCCGCAGCGAGGAGATGACCTGGCTGCGCAGCACGATGTTGCGGTGGAGCTTGTCCTTGCGCAGGTCGAGAAAACGGTACTTGAGCCGCAGTTCCTCGGGAGTCGTGTCGTTCTCGATATAGACCGGGATCGGCAGAGGCTCCGCCATCGACTGGACGACCATATCGACGGCGTCGAGTTCGACCTGGCCTGTGGCGAGACGCGGGTTTGCCGTTGCCGCGTCACGGGCCACGACCTTGCCGCTCACCGTGACAACGCTCTCGGTGCGAACCGCCTCGGCGGTCTTGAAAACCGGGCTGCCGGCGTCGACCACGACCTGAGTCACGCCATAGTGATCGCGCAGGTCGATGAACAACAGATTGCCATGGTCGCGCTTGCGCTGGACCCAGCCCGACAGACGAGCCTCCTGGCCGACATGCTGCGACCGCAGCGCGCCACACGTATGGGTTCGGTAGACAGAAGACATTGTGCATTTTCCGGGTTTTATCGGCCCGGCAAAAGGCACCGATTGGCGCGCCAAGTCAAGGGAATGGCCTCTTTCCCGAGGGCTTTGCCCGCGGCGGCCTCGACCGCTATAGATGGATCTAATGAAACTCATCACCAAGACGGACGAACTCGCCGCCTTCTGCAAGCCTTTGGCCGAAGCCGAATTCGTCACCGTCGATACCGAATTCATGCGCGAGCGCACTTACTGGCCCAAACTCTGCCTGGCGCAGGTGGCGGGCCCCGAAGATGCGGCGGCGATCGACGCCTTGGCCGAGGGCATCGATCTCGGCCCGCTGGACGAGTTGATGGCCAACCCCAAGGTCCTGAAGGTCTTTCACGCCGCGCGTCAGGATCTCGAGATTTTCTACCTGCGGATGACGCAGGTACCGCAGCCCCTGTTCGACACCCAGGTCGCGGCAATGGTTTGCGGCCACGGCGAGGCCGCCTCCTATGAGTCGCTCGCCACCAAGCTCGCCAAGGCCAAGATCGACAAGTCGAGCCGCTTCACCGACTGGAGCCGGCGGCCGCTCAGCGAACGACAGATCACCTATGCATTGTCGGACGTCACCCATCTGCGCGTGGTCTACGAAAAACTGAAGGCCCAGCTCGAGAAATCCAGGCGGCTGCCGTGGATCACCGAGGAGATGGCGGTTCTCAACGACCCGGCGACCTACCGGGCGGACCCGGAGCAGGCATGGCGCCGGCTCAAGCCGCGTGGCTCTTCGCCCCGGCTGCTGGCGATCCTGAAGGAGGTCGCGGCATGGCGTGAGCGCACGACGCAGCGCATCGACATTCCGCGCCAGCGCCTGTTGCGCGACGAGCAATTGCTCGAGATCGCCAGCCATGCGCCCAAGACCATCGAAGAGCTCGCCTTGACGCGCGGGCTCGGGCGTGGCTTTGCCGAGGGCTGGCAGGGTCGCGAACTCATGGAGGCCATCGAACGGGCTCGGGCTTTGCCGGAGTCCGAGTTGCCGGTCCGCGACAGGCCGGTCGAGCAGTTGCGCGCGCCCGGCGCGGTCGTCGACCTGTTGCGCACCCTGTTGCGCCTCAAGGCCGAACAGGCGGGCGTGGCGGGGCGGCTCGTGGCCAGCGCCGACGAAATCGATCGCCTGGCGGCGGGCAAGCGCGACCTGCCGGTGCTCAAGGGCTGGCGGCGCGAGGTGTTCGGCGCCGATGCTGTCGACCTGATCGAGGGCCGCGTCGCGCTGGCGCTGTCGGGCGACCACACGCGACTGATACCGGTCACTCCCGCCAGTTAGGCGGCCACGATCGCCGACCTGAGATCGAACGCATCGGCGGCCGTCTGCAGCCGCCGGGCAGTGACATCGCCCAACCGCCCCTTCAGATCCGCCGGCACGATCAGCCGGAGTTCGCGTGCGGAGCGCTGCAGCGAAATCCGCGGCAGCAGGCCGGGCGCACCGCCGGAGAGATTGTAGGCGAGTCTGAGACAGGCGCCGAGCTGGCGTGCGAATGCCCTGTCCTTGCTGTCGGAAAGCCTGAGTGCGGTGTCCATCGTCACCGCCTTGGGATCGCTCTTGTAGCGATAGCTCAGCGTCATCGCGAGAACCGCGCGCTCGCGGTGACTCATGCCCGGCGCCGGAAGATGCAGCACGCGGACGTAGGCCTGCTCGGCGCGATAGTCCGGGTGATCATACCAGGAGATGTCGCTCAGGTGGCAGGCCGCGGTACGCAAGATCCGGTCGGCCGCGCTCTCGTCAGCGAAGGCCGGCGTCAGCCAGTCGAAAATCTCGGCCGGCGAAAGATCGAAGCGTCGCCAACCCGCGCCCTGCTCCTCGGCGAAGGCGATCAGCGGATGTCGTGCCCGTTCGGCCTCGCTCAGCCGGACATGGTAGAAGCCTTCGCGCAGGCCGAACGCCGAGAAAACCACGGTCCTGGGTTTCAACGCTGCCAGCAGGCGATCGAGCGCCAGACAGGCGAGCGGCAGGGTGTCGATACGCCGGCGCGACACGCCGGGCATTTTCTCCAGCGACTTGGCACTCTGCACGGCGATCAGGCGGGCGACGGCGCGCGCTTCGTCGGCGGCGATCTCGTAGTGGTGAATGATATGGAGCGGGTAACCGGCCTGTTCCATGTGGAGTCGCGCGAAGGAGCGCCATGCGCCGCCCACCGCATAGAACGTCTTGCCGGTTTCCTGGCGCAGCCAGCGCACACTCTCGATCGCGTCGACCACGATGCGCTTGGGGTCGCCCTTGCCCGACGACATCAGGCGCAACGGCCCGATCGGCAGGGTGCTCGACTCGCCCAGCCGGCCATCGCCCAGCGCCGCCAGCTCAAGACTGCCGCCGCCGAGGTCGCCCATCACGCCGTTGGCGTCGGGCATGCCGCATATGACGCCCAAGCCCGAGAAACGGGCTTCATCCCGGCCACTCACAACATGGGCCTCGATGCCCGGCCGCCGCGCGATCTCGCGCATGAAGTCGGCGCCATCGGCAGCGTCGCGAACGGCAGCCGTCGCCAGCAGGTCGAGCGACGTCACCTTCATGTTGTGCGCCAGCGTGGCGAAACGATCGATATTGGCCAGCGCCATCTCGACGCCGGCAGGATTGAGCCGGCCCGTGGCGTCCAGCCCGCGGGCCAGGCCGCACAGCACCTTCTCGTTGAACACCGGCAGCGGCGCGCGGCTTGCCCGCTCGTAGACCACGAGACGGATGGAGTTGGAGCCCACGTCGATGATTCCAACGCGGCCCTTTTCGAGGGCGGGACTCGGAATTGGGGTCTCTATGGTTGGTTCGCCATCCATGCGCGCCCCTCTACCCCAAACCGTACCGGATTGCAGCGGCGATCCGGGCGCGACCCGACGCCGCTGCCGGTATCGCGATGATGATCAGGAACCGAGGAGCAGGCGCGGCACCGCACCCCGCAGCTTGAGCGCGCTGCCGCGACCGGAAAGAGATGGGTTGGTCATGAAGTAGTGGTGGGCAAGGAAGGGTTCCTTGCCCAAATGGGGGCGCACGTAGGTGCCGTCCGGCGTCATGATCCAGCTTTGGCCGTCGTCCTTGAAATTGGCGACCATGATCTGGTCGAGCACCTGCTCGTGGACCGTCGGGTTCTCCACAGGACAGAGCAACTCGACGCGGCGGTCGAGGTTGCGCGGCATCCAGTCGGCCGAGGAGATGAAGACCTTGGCCTTGGGCGACGGCAGCGACTTGCCATTGCCGAAACACACGATGCGCGCATGCTCGAGGAAGCGGCCGATCACGCTCTTGACCCGGATATGCTCACTGAGCCCCGGCACACCCGGCCGCAGGCAGCAGATGCCACGCACCACCAGGTCGATCTGCACGCCGGCCGCCGAAGCCGCATACAGCCGGTCGATCAGATCGCCGTCGACCAGGGAGTTGAGCTTGACCCAGATCGCCGCCGGCTTGCCGGCGGCGGCGTTGGCGATCTCGGCGTCGATCAGGCTGCACAGCGTCGGCCGCAGCGTCACCGGCGCGAAGGCGATCTTCTCCATCTGCTCCGGCCGCGCGTAGCCCGTCATGTAGTTGAACAGACGGGCGGCGTCGCGGCACATTGCCGGATCGCAGGTGAAAAACGACAGGTCGGTATAGATGCGCGCCGTGATCGGATGGTAGTTGCCGGTGCCGAAATGCACATAGGTGCGGATCGACTGGCCTTCGCGCCGCACCACCATCGAGACCTTGGCATGGGTCTTGAGATCGATGAAACCGTAGACCACCTGCACGCCGGCGCGCTCGAGGTCGCGCGCCCACCGGATGTTGGCCTCTTCGTCGAAGCGTGCTTTGAGCTCGACCAGCGCCGTCACCGTCTTGCCGGCTTCGGCGGCCGCGATCAGTTCCTTGACGATCGGCGAATCGTGACTGGTACGGTACAGCGTCTGCTTGATCGCCACGACCGTCGGGTCGCGCGCCGCCTGGCGCAGAAACTGCACCACGACGTCGAAACTCTCGTAGGGATGATGGACGACAATGTCCTTGGCGCGGATGGCGGCAAAGCAGTCACCGCCGAAATCCCGGATGCGTTCGGGGAAGCGGGCGTTGTAGGGCGCGAACTTGAGATCGGGCAGATCGTCGACAATCACCGCCTTGACGTCGCCGATGTTCAGCATGCGGTCGAGATGGAAAACGTGCACCGTCGGCGTCTGGTCCGGAATTTCGAGCTGGTCGAACAGGAACTCGCGCAGCTCGGCCGGCATGGCGCTGTTGACCGAGATCGAGATCAGGTCACCGCGGCGACGGCGCTTGAGCGCGCTCTCGTAGAGCAGGACGAGATCCTCGGCCTCTTCGTTGATTTCGACGTCACTGTCGCGGATCAGGCGGAAGAAGGCGCGTTCGGTGACTTCGTAGCCGGGAAAGAGCCGCGGCAGGTAGATGTCAACCAGATCCTCGAGCGGCAGGAAGCGGACCGCCGATCCGGGAAGGCGGACAAAGCGGTCGACCTGCGGCGGCAGCGGCAGCAGCGCCATCAGCGGCCGGTGATCGTCCTTGCGTTGCAGCTTGAGGATCGCCGAGAAGCCGCCATTGGGAATGAAGGGAAACGGATGCGCCGGATCGATCGCCAGCGGCGTCAGGATCGGGAAAACCTGGTCGATGAAATACACGTCGAGCCAGGCACGTTCGCTGTCGCTGAGTTCGTCGGAATCGAGAACGGAAACGCCGGCCGCGCGCAGTTCCTCCTGCAGCATCGCCCAAACGTCCTGCTGGTGCGCCATCAGGCTCGACGCGCGGTCGCGGATCGCGATCAGCTGCTCGGCGGCTGTCATGCCGTCATCGCTCAACTGGGTCGACCGCGTCTGCAACATGTCAACGAGACCGGCGACGCGGACCATATAGAATTCATCGAGGTTGACGGCAGAGATCGACAAAAAGCGCACCCGCTCCAGCAACGGATGGCGCTTGTTGCTCGCCTCGTCGAGCACCCTCAGGTTAAATGCGAGCCACGACAGCTCTCGATTGATGAAACGCTGCGGACTATCGGATGCGATGTCGGGGGCCGAAGCCTGCTCGCCTGTCGAACTAAGGGCGTCCATCATGGCCCCCGAGGGGCGCCTCCCGAAGAGTTATTCACAGAACGGTAGCGTCTCTGTATGACGGTGTCATGGCAATTCCCTAAACGATTGTTTTCAAAGTATTTTTTCGGACGATGCCGATGAAGTCAATTCTCCTCCTGCGACACGCAAAATCGGCGTGGAGTGACCCAAGGCTTGGTGACCACGACCGGCCGCTCAATGGCCGCGGCGAACGGGCGGCCAAGGCCATGGCCGACCACCTCGCCCAGAGCGACCATCGGCCCGCTCTGATCCTGTGCTCCACCGCCATGAGGACACGACAGACGCTGGCGCCACTGGTCGCGCGGCTGGGTACTCCCCCGCCTCCGATCGCGTTGGAGGACGGCCTCTACCTCGCCTCCCACGAAAGGCTCTTGGCGCGCCTGCAGACCGTGCCCGGCGACGTCTCGACCGTTCTGCTGGTCGGCCACAACGACGGCATCTGGCAGCTTGCCGAG
>CALDNT010000042.1 GCA_937915145.1 uncultured Reyranella sp. | reverse complement strand
CACGGTCGGTCACGTAAAGCGGATAAGGACTTTCTTCGAACAGATGGCGAAGCTGCTCTTCGACGACCGCGCGCGCCCGCTCGGCCGTCAGGCGTTCGGTGACATCCCGCACCACGGCCATATTGGCCGGCCGGCCGTCGTATTCGATGCGCCGCAGAACCATCTCGGCATCGAAGGCGGTGCCATCTTTTCGCGGGTGCCGCAGCCCGCGCACGGTCATGGTTTCCGTCGTCGCCCACGCCTGTCGCCGGGCCACTGCCGCCGGCAGGTCCTCCGGCAGGTAGTGATCGTTGCTGGTCCTGGCCAGCAGTTCCGCGCGCGACCAGCCGGTCGCCCGCACCGCTTCGTCGCTGACCGCAAGCGTTTGCAGGGTCTCGCTGTCGGCGACGTAGACCGGATAGGGACTCGCTTCGAACAACTGCCGGCTGCGCAGTTCGGCCGCCTGGAGCGAACCCCATAGGCGCGCCAGCCACAACGCCAGCCCGGCAAGTGCCGCCGAACCGAGCACCCAGCCCACCGCGACCAGCCAAACCATGTCCCACCAGGCGGCAAGCACCACGGCCAGGGATTGGCTGACGACCACGGCCAGTCCCGGGAACGCGGCAAGCCGGCGATAGGCAAGGAGCCGATGCTCGCCGTCGAAGGCCCGGACAAACTGCAAGGTTCCGTAATCGTCGCCCGCCCGCAGTTGCACCAACACCGGGCCGTCTGCATACGATATGGCACTTATCCGGTGATCGAGCGGAACCCGCATCAGGATCGCACCGTCATTGCGCAGCAGCGCGACGCCGAGGCCGCGGATTTCATCGTCGAAGGTCCAGGCACGTTCGAAATGCCGCGGCTCGACGGCCCCGTAGATGACGCCACCGAACGACCCGCTGGCCCGCGTCAGGGCCAGCGTCGCCGGAATGTACCACTGCCCGGTGGCCGGGCTGCGAAACGGCGCCTCCAGTCCGAACCCGTCAGCGCCACGTTCGCGCTGACGGACGAAGTACGGCCGGTCGGACAGATCCGCGCCGATGCGGCCGGGCTCGTTGTCGAAGATGATCCGCCCGTGCGCGTCGAGCACGCTGATCTCCCTCAGGTACGGACGCTCGCTGAGGATCTCGCGGAACGCCGCATCCATCATGCCGTCGGCGGCCGCCCCGGCGGCGGTCGCCACGGCGAGCCTTGCCCGGGTGTCCAGCAGGGCCTGCCTGATGCTGGAAATGACCGGCGAGGTCTGCTGGTCGGCAAGTTGAGTTAAGGCGTTCCCAAGCTTCTCGCCCGCTTCGATGGCGTTGGTTCGCATCTGCAGCAATAGGGCCGAGACGGCGGTGGCGGACACGATTAAGTAGGCTGCCAGCGCCCATACGACATGGCGCCGGACGGAAGCGTATCCGGCTGTCGATCGAGAGAGTGCTCGCTCGATGTTCACATTGCTTTCCGATGGCAAAATACCCGGAGATATCCGCAATTCATGAAGGTCGACGCCAATCGGTGTCCCGAAAATCCGCCCTGAAAATCCGCAACGCCACTGAAGATACAATCTCCTATATCCCCACATTGGAACCGAGTGTGCGGGAAACGCATCCATTCTGGAAGTATCCGGCCGCCGGCAGCGCGCCGCCCGGCCTCGCGGTCGATGGCGTTGCCCTTGGCCGGGCGCGGCACTTGTGCCTAGTCTCGCAGCCATGAAACCTTACGAACGCATCACCGTTTCGCCCATTGCGGGCGCGCTCGGCGCCGAGATCGGCGGCATCGACATCACCGCCGGGCTCGACGACGCCACGATCGCCGAGATCCGCCGCGCG
The DNA here is from genome assembly GCA_937915145.1 of uncultured Reyranella sp. Lineage (GTDB taxonomy): Bacteria > Pseudomonadota > Alphaproteobacteria > Reyranellales > Reyranellaceae > Reyranella. The sequence continues at coordinate 5,447 of CALDNT010000042.1, read as the reverse complement.
CTGCTAAATCATCTCGCCGTCTTCTTCCGCGGTCAGAAGCTCGACGATGCGAGCCACAAGGAATTCACCCGCCGCTTCGGCAAGCTGTTCATCCACCCCAACTTCGACATCGGCGTGGGCGATCCCGAGATCGTCCGCGTGGTCCGCAAGCCCGGCGACGAGCGCATCATCGGCGAGGAGTGGCATTCCGACACCACCATGATGCCCGAGCCGCCGATGGGCGCCATCCTCTATGCCCTCGACGTGCCGCCGTGGGGCGGCGACACGCTGTTCGCCAACCAGTACCTCGCCTGGGAGACCCTGTCGGACGGCATGAAGGCGATGCTGGCCGGCCTCAAGGCGGTGCACAGCGACATCAAGGTGGCGGGGCCGCACAACAACCTCAATGCCCGCCGCTCCAGCAAGATCCGCGAGGACGCCAACTGGCAGCCGACCGAGAGCAGCCATCCGGTGGTGCGCACCCATCCCGAGACCGGCCGCAAGTGCCTGTTCGTGAACCACTCCTACACTTGCCGTTTCGACGGTATGACCGAACGCGAGAGCAGGCCTCTGCTGGAATTCCTGATGGACCACGGCCACCGACCGGAGTTCACCTGCCGCTTCCACTGGGAGCCGGGCTCGATCGCCTTCTGGGACAACCGTTGCACCAAGCATCTCGCCGTCCACGACGCCGGTCCCTTCCATCGCCGCCTGCAGCGCACCCAGATCGCGGGCGACGCGGTGGTGTGAACAGCCGTGGTGTGAACGGCCGTGATGTGAACGATGGTCCGCGCGGCAGTCAGGCGCGCGCCGGCGCCTGGGCCGGCGCCTGGCTCCGGATGAACGCCACGAGGTCGCCTACCGTGGCGATCCGCTCGGCGGCGCTGTCGGATATCTCGATACCGAACGCATCCTCGATCGCCATGATGAGTTCGACGAGATCGAGGCTGCTGGCACCGAGGTCGGCAACGAAATCCGCGTCCTCGACAACCCGTCCCTCGGTGATGCCGAGGACCGTCGCGGTGATCTCACGCACCCGGTCGGCGGTTCCAACCGGCGCTTCCGATGCGGTCGACTGTCTTTGGGTCATGTCACGCTCCCGTCCATGAGGCGGCTCAGGTCACCACTCGCCGTCGAGAATGGTTCCACAGTATTGGCGTTTGCCAAGCTCTCCGTAATGTACGACGCTCCGTGTGTAGACAATTGTAACAGCGCTCGACCCTAGCGCGAAGAAACACGATCTCTTCGCCCCTGCCCATTTTTTTTGGGCAACTGATCGCCGGGGCCCCCGGCGGCCTGCATCGAGCCCTGCAATACGCGTGCGAATCATAGCGTAGTTGTTGCGTAATCGTTGTTCCATTCTGGTCATACCGGTCCGGCTGAAACGAGGCTGAAGGCATGAGTGCCGCACCCGAGATCGTCCCGCTGTTCTCCACGCCAATGGTCACCATCGAGGTCCCGGGCGCTGCCACCCTCAATGCCGAGCTGCGCCAGGTGATCGAGCAACGCGAGAAGTCTCACCCCAGTACCCAGCATTCCAACCTGGGCGGCTGGCAGTCGAGTTGGGACATGGACCGTTGGGGCGGCGTGCCGGCAATCAAGCTGCTGGCCATCGGCCGCAACCTCGCCAACAGCGTGACGGTAGATCGCAAGGGTAACGTCGGCAGTGGCCCCTATCCCGGCTACTTCGCCGTGACCTGGGGGGCCAACATGTGGGCGAACATCAACCGCAGCGGCCATGGCAACGAATTCCACTCCCACCCCGGCGCCTACTGGTCCGGCGTCTACTATGTCGATGACGGCGGCATCGCCGCCGATGCGTCTTTGGGCGGCGAGCTCGAGTTCATGGATCCGCGCGGCCCGCTGCCGGCGATGAACGCGCCGCATCTCGGCTGTGCGATGGCCGGCGGCCTGTCGGCCGGCGCCACCGAGCGGGTGCAGCCCAAGGCCGGCCGGCTGGTGATGTTCCCGTCGTGGCTGCTGCATCAGGTACGCCCCTATCGCGGCGACGCGGCGCGCATCTCCATCGCCTTCAATCTCACGGTCTGAGCGCCGATCGCCATGTCGCAGGCTTGCGGCGTGTGGTGATTGCACGCTGCTAGGGCGACGAAACGCGGCGCACAAGCGTGTCGTACGCTGGTGCCGAGTTCCTGGGCGAGCGCATGCAGCATGCCGGCAGAATGCCAGCCTGCATCGGGCATGGCCACTAAATAGGGTATATTGACATATCCTATCCTGTTGCCTATCCTTTTCTGCGAAACAGATTGAGGACCCGCAGGAGATCCAGATGAAACCCGAAGAAGCCCTCTACCACCTCATCCATCACGCCGGCACGGTCCCCGTTCCGGCCTTCTACCGCAACATGCCGCGGCCTCAGCTCGAGGCACTGGTACAGGAATGCGACCGGCCGAGTGCAGCGGAACGCAGCGAGGCCGCATTGACCCGCTGGGCCCAGCAGCGGATGAAAATGCCCGGCTGGGTCGGCCACAAGGATACGGCCCGGGAGATGCCCGCAGCCGACGACACCGCGCCAGCCACCCCCACCGAACCCGCGCTGGAGGAACCCACCACCCTGGTCGGGCGCGCCATCCAGAAGCCCGAACGACTGTCGACGCCGCGGCGCCGCCAGGCGGCATTTGTCACCCATTTCGCGCGCTGCAGCAGCACCATCGAGGCCGCCGCCCGCGCCGGCATCGATCGCCGGACCGTTCAGCGCTGGCGCAAGACGTATCCCGTGTTCGACCGGAAGTGCCGCGACATCGTCGAGGCGCGCCGCCGGCAGGCGATCGAGAATGTCGTGCTGGCCGCCGGCCAGGTCGAGGTCCGGCCGGTGTTCTATCGCGGCAGAAAGATCGGCGAGCAGACACGGCGCGACCGCACGCTCGATCTCCATCTCCTGAAACAGGCTGACGCCGCGGCTTTGCGCGAAGAAAAGCGGCACGACGCGGAACGCGATTTCGAGGGGCGCGTCGCGGCCGAAGTGGAACGCCGCGTTTCGGAAATGTCGCGTTCTCCGCGACAAGTGACACCTCCGGCGGAAGACGAATTCTCCAACGCCGCCAACGACATCGAGCCCGCGGGCTGCGACATCGCCGTCGCGCGCTAGCGTCCGGCGCAATGTCGCGATGTCCCGCGCTCCCGTGCTAGAACGCGACAGAAGCGGAGGAAATCATGGTCGCCAGGATCGGACACTATATCGGCAACAAGCTAGTCGCGGGGACCAGCGGCCGCGCAGGTGACGTCACCAACCCGGCAACCGGGGACGTGACCGCGATGGTGGCCTTCGCCTCGGCAGCCGAGATCGATGACGCCGTGCAGCTCGCGAAAAAGGCCCAGATCGCCTGGGCCGCGACGCCGCCGCTCCGCCGCCAGCGCGTGATGTTCAATCTCAAGGGCCTGGTCGAGAAGCGTCTCGACGATCTCGCGCGCCTGATGTCGCTCGAGCACGGCAAGACCTTCGACGACGCCAAGGGCGAGGTCGGCCGCGGGCTCGAGGTGATCGAATTCTCCTGTGGCATTGCCCATCACATGAAAGGCGATTTTACCGAACAGGTCGCCTCCGACATGGATTCGTGGTCGATCCGCCAGCCGCTGGGCGTGGTGGCCGGCATCACGCCGTTCAACTTCCCGATCATGATCCCGTGCTGGATGGGCGCCATGGCGGTGGCCTGCGGCAATGCCTTCATCCTGAAGCCGTCGGAGAAGGATCCCTCGGCGCCGATGCTGCTGGCCGAGCTGTTCGCCGAGGCGGGCGCGCCTTCGGGCATCTTCCAGGTGCTGAACGGCGACAAGGTGGCGGTCGATGCCTTGCTGTATCATCCCGACGTGCCGGCGATCTCCTTCGTCGGCTCGACCGCGATCGGGCAGTACGTCTATCACACCGGCACGCAGCAGAATAAGCGCGTGCAGGCACTGTGCGGCGCCAAGAATCACATGGTGATCATGCCCGACGCCGATCTCGACCAGGCGACCGACGCGCTAATCGGCGCCGGCTACGGCGCCGCCGGCGAGCGCTGCATGGCGATCTCGGTCGCCGTCGCGGTGGGCGATGTCGGCGACAGGTTGATGGCGAAGCTCGCGCCGCGCGTCGCGGCGCTGAAGGTCGGGCCGGGGCTCGATCCGCAATCGGAGATGGGGCCGCTGGTGACGCGCCAGCACCGCGACAAGGTCGTGGGTTATGTCGACCAGGGCGTGAAGGAAGGCGCCAAACTCGTGGTCGACGGACGCGGGCTGAAACTTCAGGGCTACGAGAAGGGCAACTTCCTGGGCGGCTGCCTGTTCGACAACGTGACGCCCGACATGACGATCTACAAGGACGAGATCTTCGGGCCGGTGCTCTCGGTGGTGCGCGCCAAGGGCTTCGACGAGGCGATCGGCCTGGTGAACGACCACGCCTACGGCAACGGCACCGCGATCTTCACCCGCGACGGCGATGCCGCGCGGGCCTTCGCCAGCGGCGTGCAGATCGGCATGGTCGGCATCAACGTGCCGATCCCGGTGCCGGTGGCCTATCACAGCTTCGGCGGCTGGAAGGCCTCGATCTTCGGCGACCACGGCGTCTACGGCATGGAGGGCGTGCGCTTCTATACCAAGCTGAAGACCATCACCGCGCGCTGGCCGACCGGCATCCGCTCCGGTGCCGAGTTCGCCTTCAAGGCCAGGAACTAGCGGCGGCGATCCTCGATCATCATCGCCGCCGCCTTGTCGGCGATCATGATGGTGGGCGTGTTGGTGTTGCCCGAGGTGATGGTGGGCATCACCGAGGCGTCGACCACGCGCAGTCCTTCAAGGCCGAAGACGCGCAGCCGCTCGTCGACCACCGCCATCGGGTCGGACGGCAGGCCCATCTTGGCGGTGCCGATCGGATGGAAAATGGTGGTGCCGATGTCGCCGGCGGCCCTGGCGAGCGCGGCCTCGTCGTCGCCGACACCGGGGCCCGGCAGGTATTCCTCCGGCCGGAAGCGCTGTAGCGCCGGCTGCTTCATCAGTCGGCGCGTGACGCGGATGGCATCGGCGGCGACCCGGCGGTCCTCGGGGGTCGACAGGTAATTGGGCGCGATCATCGGCTTGGCCGCGGGATCGGCCGAGCGCAGGCGGATCGTGCCGCGCGAGGTCGGACGCAGGTTGCAGGCGCTGACGGTAATGGCGGGAAAGCGGTGCAGGGGCTCGCCGAACTTGTCGAGCGACAGCGGCTGGACGTGGAACTCGATGTTGGCGCGTTCGTGGTCGGGCGACGACATGGTGAAGATGCCGAGCTGCGAGGGCGCCATGGTGAGCGGGCCGCTGCGGAACAGCGCGTATTCGAGGCCCATCAGCGCCCGGCCGAGCAGCGAATGGTAGGTCGTGTTGAGGGTTTTGGCATCATGCACCTTGAAGATGGCGCGCTGCTGCAGATGGTCCTGCAGGTTGCGGCCGACACCCTGGCGGTCGAGCACGGCGGCGATGCCCTGTTCGGTGAGCCAGTCGGC
>CALDNT010000041.1 GCA_937915145.1 uncultured Reyranella sp. | reverse complement strand
GGCAACTGGGTCGACGCCCAGGTCGACCCGCGGACCCAGATCGACATCGAGAACGCCATCCTGACGCGCGCGCGCCAGCTCCGCATCGCCGGCGGCTCCTGACAGCCCCAATACACCGCCAAACTTGACGTGAGAGGCCGCAGCGGGCATCCGCTGCGGCCTCAGTCTTTTCCGGGATCCGATCCGTGTCGACGCCAGCGCGCTACAATTTTCACGAAACCGAAGCCAGGTGGCAGAAGGTCTGGAACGAGCGCCAGACCTTCCGCGCCGTCATGGATCGAGCCAGACCCAAGTACTACGTACTCGAAATGTTCCCCTATCCGTCGGGGCGCATCCATATGGGCCACGTACGCAACTACACACAGGGCGACGTGATCGCCCGCTACAAGCGCGCCAGGGGCTTCAACGTGCTGCACCCCATGGGTTGGGATGCGTTCGGCCTGCCGGCCGAAAACGCCGCCATGGAAAAGAAGGTCCACCCCAAGAAATGGACCTACGAGAACATCGCCACCATGAAGGTGCAGCTCAAATCGATGGGCCTGTCGCTCGACTGGAGCCGGGAGATCGCGACCTGCGATCCAAGCTACTACCGCCACCAGCAGAAGATGTTCCTCGACTTCTGGAACGCCGGACTGGCCTACCGCAAGGAGGCCTGGGTCAACTGGGATCCCGTCGACAACACCGTGCTGGCCAACGAGCAGGTGATCGAGGGCAAGGGCTGGCGCACCGGCGCACCGGTCGAGCGCCGCAAACTCACCCAGTGGAACCTCAAGATCACGCATTTCGCCGACGAAATGCTGGAGCGCCTCGACACGCTGAAGCGCTGGCCGGAGAAGGTGCGCCTGATGCAGGCCAACTGGATCGGCAAGAGCCGTGGCGCCCGCGTATTCTGGGATCTCACCGACGCCTCAGGTGCCGATCGCGGCAAACTGGAAATCTTCACCACCCGCCCCGACACGCTCTACGGCGCTTCGTTCGCCGCCCTTTCGCCCGAACATCCGATCGTCGCCGAGCTGGCCGGGAGCGATCCCGGCCTGGAACGTTTCGTGGCCGAGTGCCGCAAGACCGGCACGGCCGCGGCCGAGGTCGAGACCGCCGAAAAGGTCGGCTACAAACTGCCGCTGCTGGCCAGGCACCCGCTGATCCCGGGCAAGACCATGCCGGTCTACGCCGCCAACTTCGTGCTGATGGAGTACGGCACCGGGGCGATCTTCGGCTGTCCCGGACACGACGAGCGCGATCACGAATTCGCCACCAAATACGGCCTGCCGATCCTGCCCGTGGTCGCGCCGGCCGATACCGACCCCAAGGCCTTCAGCGTCGCCGATGCGCCGTTCGTCGAGGATGGCGTCATCATCAACTCCGATTTCCTGAACGGCCTCGGCGTCGATGACGCCAAGGCTCGCGTGATCTCGCGCCTCGAGGAAATGGGCGTCGGCAAGGGCACGACGCAATATCGCCTGCGTGACTGGCTGGTCTCGCGCCAGCGCTACTGGGGTTGCCCGATCCCCGCGATCCACTGCGAAGGTTGCGGCATCGTACCGGTGCCGGACAAAGACCTGCCGGTGCAGCTCCCCGACGATGTCACCTTCGACAGGCCGGGCAACCCGCTCGATCGCCACCCAACCTGGAAGCACGTCGACTGCCCCAAATGCGGCAAGCCGGGCCGTCGCGAAACCGACACCTTCGACACGTTCATCGATTCAAGCTGGTACTTTGACCGGTTTACGTCGCCCGGACTGGAAACGGCGCCGTTCGACCGCGAGGAAAATCACTACTGGATGCCGGTCGATCAATATATCGGCGGCGTCGAGCATGCGATCCTGCATCTGCTCTATTCGCGCTTCTGGACCCGGGCCATGCGTGATGTCCAGATGACCGATCGCGACGAGCCGTTCGACGGCCTCTTCACCCAGGGCATGGTCTGCCACGAGACCTATCGCGCCGCCGACGGCGCCTGGCTGACGCCCGAGGAGATCTCGCGCGACGGCGCCACGGTGGTGCGCCTGTCGGACAACAGCCCGGTCGAGGTCGGCCGCTCCGAAAAGATGTCCAAGTCGAGGAAGAACGTCGTCGACCCGGACCAGATCATCCGCGACTACGGCGCCGACACCGCGCGCTGGTTCATGCTCTCCGACAGCCCGCCGGAGCGCGACCTCGAATGGACCGAAGCCGGCGTGACCGGCGCCTGGCGGTTCCAGCAGCGGCTGTTCCGCATCGCCTCGACGGCACTCGAGAAAGTCCCGCCGGCCGGCACATCTAAGCCCGCGTCGTTCCCGGACGCCGCCATCGCGCTGCGCCGGGCCGCCCACAAGGCGATTGCCGGAGTCTCGGCCGACATAGAAGCCTTCCACTTCAACAAGGCGGTGGCGCGCCTCTATGAGCTTGCCAACACCATCGACTCGTTCAAGGCTGCCGACGAGCCGGCGAAGTGGGCCTTGCGCGAGGCGCTGGAGATCTTCGTGCGGCTGATCGGCCCGATGACGCCGCACCTCGCCGAGGAGCTGTGGCAACAACTTGGCCACAAATCCCTGCTCGCCGACTCGGCCTGGCCGCAGCCTGAGGATGCCTTGCTGGTCGACGACACGGTAACCGTCGCGGTACAGCTTAACGGCAAGCTGCGCGGCACCATCGCGCTGCCCAAGGACGCTCCGAAGGCCGCCGCCGAGGCGGCCGCCCTCGTCATGCCCGAGCTTTTGCGCGGGCTCGAGGGCCGGGCGCCCAAGCGGGTAATCGTGGTGCCGAACCGGATCGTAAACGTCGTGGTGTGAACACACCCGCTCTCTACTACCAAGTCAGGAGGCCATCATCATGGCACGCAAGCCGAACTACGATTTCGAACGCCGCGAACGCGAGCGCCTGAAGGCCATCAAGGTCGCCGAGAAAGCCGAAGCCAAGCGCGCGGCGCGCGAGAAGGCCAAAGCCGAGAGTCCCGGGGCGGAAAGTGCCGACACGGCGGCGCCCGGCGACGAACCGGTGCCCGACAAGGGCTGAGCTGACCAGTGCCTCACCTTGAGGGGCGGTCTGCGTCGCGCGGGGTAACCCCCGCGCTGTACCGCGTCTCGAAGGGTGGGCAACAGACGCGGTAGCATGTCCTTCGAGACGCGCCGCTGCGCGAGGCTCCTCAGGACGAGGGTTACGTGAAGATCGAACCGCGCCAGGCCGAAGCGTTCCTCAGGAAGCCGGATCCGCGGATCCGTGGCGTGGTGATCTACGGCAACGACGACGGCCTGATTGCCGAGCGCGCGGTCGCTCTGGCCAGGACGGTCTGTGACGATCTCAAGGATCCGTTCCGCGTCATCGACATCTCCGGCGAGGCGCTGAAGAACGATCCGGCGCGGCTGGCCGACGAATTCGGCGCGATGTCGATGCTGGGCGGCCGTCGCGTTATCCGGGTGCGGCCGGCCGGCGAGGAAACGGTGGCGGCACTGGAAAATCTCGTGGCCGCACCGGCCGGCGACGCCCTGATCGTGGTCGAAGGCGGCAACCTCTCGCCCCGTTCCGGTCTCAGGGCGCTGGCCGAAACCGAGGCCTGCCTGGCGGCGATGCCCTGCTACATGGACAACGAAGCCGCCATCGAGGGCCTGGTCGAAAGCGCGGCCCGCGCCCAGGGTCTCGCCGTCGAGGGCGATGCCCTGCAATGGATCGTCGAACGGCTGGGCGGCGACCGCGGCCAGACCCGCGGTGAGATCGACAAGCTGCTGCTCTACAAAGTGGGCGATGCCAGCAAGACCGTCACGCTCGACGACGCCATCGCGGTGCTGGGCGATACCGCCGCGATCGGCATCGACAATGTGATCGCCGCCACCTTCGATGGCGAACTGGTTGCTCTCGACCGTGCCCTCGACCGCGTCTTCGCCGAGGGCGGCCACCCGGTGCAGCTGGTGCGATCGCTGCAGCGCCATGCCGACCAGCTCCATCTCGTATCGGGCCATGCCGCGAAGGGGGGCAATCTCGAAGCCGCCATGTTCAAGGCCCGCGGCCTGCCGCGCGGCGGCCCGGTGCGCCAGCGGTTCGAGCGCCACCTGCGCGCCTGGCCGCTGCCGCGGCTGGGTTCGGCCCTGTCGGCGATTCTCGACGCCGAGATCGAGTGCAAGCGCACCGGCCTGCCCGACGAGGCGATCGCCCGCCGGCTCTGCCTCCGTCTGGCGCAAGCGGCCCGCTCAGCCAAGGCCTCGCGGCGGTAGCCTGAAGCCGGCATCTGCCCGGGTGCCGGGTCAGCCCCTCGCCAAACGCGCGAACGCCACGCGCATGAAAACGACAAGGCCGGCGCCGAACAGCACGGAGACGACGGCGATCACTACGAATACCGCCAACGCACCGCCGCCGAGGCGGAGCGCGAGCCAGCCGCCGCCCAGCCCGATCGCGCCGGTAACGGCGGCGCCGGTCCAGGCGGCGCGGCGGGCACGATCATAGTCGCGCGCACCGGCCGCCGTGGCGACCATGGTGATGACCGCCGAGCCGAAGGCGAAGGTGACCGGAAACTGCAGCAGTTCGAGCCGCAGTGCCGCGCCGTAGGCGGCGACCGTGGCGCTGCCCAGCCCGGCGATCAGCCCGGCCATGAAGAAGATCGTGAGCTGGAGCAGGACGGCGCTGCCGGCCGCGACGGCGCCGACCTGGAGGATCGCGACCACCTCGTCGCGCTTCAGGCGCAGATAGATGCGTTCGAGACGCACCAGGGCGGCCGACGAGGCGAGATGGCCGACGAGGATGGCGGCGCCGACGGCGTAGGCCGCGAGCGCCGCCAGAGCCGCGCCGGCAATGCCGAGCTCAGGGAAGGGCCCCCAACCCAGGATCAGCGCCGGCGACAGGGCAAGGTGGAAGACCTCGCCGATCACGATGGCGGTGGCCGGCACCACCATGTTGCCGGCGCCGCGCGACACATTGGCCAGCACGTTCATCAGCCAGACGAACCCCGAGCCGCCGAACAGGACGGCACCGTAGACGATGGCAAGCTCAAGCGGCGCCGCGGCAAGCCCCATGGCGGCATAGAGGCCAGGCCCAAACAGCAGCAGGGCCCCACTGGTGATGGCGGCACCGACCACGGCGATTATGGCCGCCACCCCGGCCAACGACGACGCCAGCGCGCGATCGCCAGCACCCAGCGCGCGGCCGATCGATGACGATACGCCCGAGCCAATCCCCGACGCCGTCGCAGTCTGCAGGATCAGGAACAACGGCAGGACCACCGCAGCCGCAGCCAGCGCATCGCTACCCAGCCACGACACGAAGATCGCGTCGGCGGCCAGAAAGGTGATCCGGGCCACCGCCTCGCCGACATTGGGGGCGGCCAGAGACAGCAGCAACGGCAACACCGGCGCTTCCAGAAGGCGCTGGGTACGTGGCGACAGGACGGTCATGGCGGAGACATGCACCCGATGCCCGCTAGCGTCGATTACCTCACCGGTAACTTCAGCGCCGCGTCAGCTTCGCCATGACTGTATCGAGCTGGTCATAGTCGTGAATCTCCAGCGTGAGCCGGGTCTGTTCGCCGACGCCGGTTGGCTGCAGATCGACTTTGAGGCCCAGCGCCTCTTCCAGCTGCTTTTCCAGTGCGCGGGTGTCGGCGGTTTTCGCGCCTGTTGTACCAGGTCTTGGCTTGCCGCCTTTGCTCCCGCGCTGGCCCTTCTCACCGCGCGCCAGTCGCTCGACGTCGCGCACCGAGAGCTTCTGCTCGACCGCGCGCGCCGCCATTGCCGCCGGATCGGCGAGGCCCAGCATGGCGCGGCCCTGGCCGGCCGAAAGCTCGCCGCCGCGGATCAGCTCCTGGACGCTTTGCGGCAGGTCGAGCAGGCGCAAGGTGTTGGCGATATGGGGCCGGCTCTTGCCCATGGTCTTGGCGAGGTCGTCCTGGGTCTGGGTGAAGTCGTCCATCAGGCGGCGGTAGCCCAGCGCCTCGTCGATCGGTGTCAGGTCGGCGCGCTGCAGGTTTTCGATCAGGCCGAGCTGCAGCGCGTCCATGTCGCCGATGCTGCGGATCACCACGGGCACGTCGTGCAGTTGCGCCCGCTGCGCCGCCCGCCAGCGGCGCTCGCCGGCGATGATCTCGTAGGTGTCGGCGCCGTCGCGCAGCGGCCGTACCAGGATCGGCTGCAGCAGGCCGAATTCCTTGATCGATTCGACCAGTGTCTCGATGCCCTCGAAGCTGGTGCGCGGCTGCATCTTGCCGGGCTTCAGCTGGCCGATCGGCAGCGTCGGCGGCGGCCGGTTGGGAAAATGGCGCTCGGCCTCCCGGTTGGCATAGTCGGGCAAGGGCGGCGGCGGGGCCGGTGGCGGCGCTGCAACCGTGGCGGCAATTTCTTCATCGCCCAAGAGGGCCGAGAGACCGCGGCCAAGGCCGCGCGGTTTAGGAGGCTGGCTCATGATGGGCCTTCTGCTCTGCCGCGATGCGCCGGCGGCGGATGAACTCGCTCGCCAGCAGGATATAGGCCTGCGATCCGGCGCAGGCATTGTCGTAGATCAGGACCGGCAGGCCATGCGACGGCGCCTCGGCAATGCGCACGTTGCGCGGGATCGTGGTGCCGAATACCAGGTCGCCGTAGTGGGCGCGGACATCGGCTTCGACCTGTTGGCTGAGTGTCATGCGGCGATCGACCATGGTCAGGACGACGCCGGCAATATGCAACTTGGGATTGAGTCTCTTGCTGATCCTGTCGATCGTGGTGCCGAGCGCGCCGATGCCTTCCAGCGCCAGGAACTCGGCCTGCAGCGGCACCAGCACGGCATCGACCGCAACCAGGGCATTCAGCGTCACCAGCCCGAGCGACGGCGGGCAGTCGATCAGGATCGTGGTCCAGCGCGCCCGCACCTCGCCGCTTCCCAGCGCATCGACCAGGCGATGTTCGCGGCGATCCATGTCTATCAGCTCGATCTCGGCGCCGGCGAGCGAGGTCGCGGCCGGGATCACCGCCAAGTCGGGAATCTGTGAGGTTCGCACGCAGTCGGCGAGCGGCGACAGGCCCAATAGGAATTCATATGATCCGGGTGAGCGCTCACTTCTTGAAATACCCAAGCTGGTCGAGGCATTGCCTTGTGGATCAAGGTCGATCAGCAGGACCTTTTCGCCGACGGCTGCCAATGCTGTGGCAAGGTTGATCGCCGTCGTGGTCTTGCCAACGCCGCCCTTCTGATTGGCGATCGCAAAGATCTGCGGCGCGCTATCGGGCAGTATAGTGGCCGATTCGGAGGATAACGGCGTCAAGGTCGGTCACGCTGTTGAAAGGCTTGCCGGGAATGTCCCAGTCCTTCATGGCCTCGCGCAGTTCAGCCTGCCAGTCTTTCCCCTTGTGGAAAAGGCAAATAGCGGTATCCGTCCGGTGCGGGTGAGCCCATTTCAGCAACTTGGTCAGCGGCGCCAGTGCCCGGGCGGTCACGACATCGGCTTTTGCCGGAGCCACTGATTCGATGCGGCCGACGATAATTTTTGGTTGTTTCTCCAGGTCCATATGACGGCCGGCCTCGCCCAGGAAGGCGGCCTTGCGGGCATCCGCCTCGATCAGCGTGACATCGAGGTCAGGCCGCAGCGCCGCCACGACCAGGCCAGGGAATCCGGCGCCACTGCCGAGATCGGTCAGGGTTTTGGCCCGCTCGGGAATCAGCAGCTTGAGCTGCGCCGAATCGAGGATATGGCGGGTCCAGATACCTTCCATGGTGGTATTGCCGACCAGGTTGATGGCTTTTTGCCAGCGCACCAGGATGTTCACCAGCGCTTCGAGCCGATCGCGTGTTTCACGTGAAACATCGACCCCTAGCTGGCGCATTTCCCGCAGAAACAGGTCGCGACCGGCATGAATGTGGGTCACGCTATGCAGCGGTCCTGCGGCGCACGTGTTTCAACAAGGCCACCAATGCGGCCGGAGTCACGCCGGAAATTCGCGCCGCCTGGCCAAGTGTCGCAGGCCGGTGACCCTCAAGCTTTTGGCGGACCTCGTTCGAAAGACTGCCGATCGCGGCATAGTTGAGATCGGCCGACAGCTCCAGGGCCTCGTCGCGGCGGTAGGCAACAATGTCCTGGCGCTGGCGGGCAAGATAGCCGGCGTAGCGCGCATCGATCACCAGCTGTTCCGCGATCTCGTTGGAAACGGGCGCAAGCTCCGGCCACAGCTCAGCCACCTTGGCCCAAGTGATCTCCGGATAGGCCAGCAGGTCCAAGGCCGACCGCAGAACACCATCCTGGTTGATGCCAATGCCGAGCTTGGCCAGCGCCGAGGGGCTGAGCTTCAGGCCGACCGCTTGATCTCGCGCACCAGCGAGAGCCTTCTGTTTCACGTGAAACAAACGTGCGCGATCGGGACCAACGCAGCCAATCTCCACGCCACGCGGCGTCAGTCGTTGATCGGCATTGTCGGCCCGCAGCCACAGGCGATATTCCGCCCGCGAGGTGAACATCCTATAGGGCTCGGTAACGCCCAGACTGACCAAATCGTCGATCAAAACACCAAGATAGCCATCCGCCCGGTCGACGGTGAAGGGCTTTGACAGCGCCGCATTCAGCCCGGCAATCAGGCCCTGGGCGGCGGCTTCCTCATATCCGGTCGTGCCGTTGATCTGGCCTGCCATAAAGAGGCCGGGAATACGCCGGGTTTCCAGGGTCGCGTGGAGTTCCCTGGGGTCGATATGATCATATTCGATGGCATACCCCGGCCGGAGCATAGCTACCCGCTCCAACCCCGGGATGCTATGCAACATCTCAAGCTGCACTGCGCCGGGCAGGGAGGTTGAAATTCCGTTGGGATAGACCGTCGTGTCGTCCAGGCCCTCCGGCTCGAGAAAGATCTGGTGCCGCTCGCGGGCGGCGAACCGCACCACCTTGTCCTCGATCGAGGGACAGTACCGCGGACCCACGCCCTCGATCTGACCGGAGTAAACCGGCGCGCGATGAAGATTGGCCTGGATGATCGCATGCGTGGCCGCCGTCGTGGTCGTGACATGGCAGGCGATCTGCGGCGTGGTGATCCGGTCCGTGAGATACGAAAACGGCACCGGCGGATCGTCGCCGTCCTGACGCTCGAGTCCGCCATAATCGATCGTGCGGCCATCCAGTCTGGCCGGCGTGCCCGTCTTCAGACGCCCCAGAGCGAAACCGAATCGCTGCAACGTCTGCGCGAGAAGAGTGGATGGCTCTTCAACCCCATCGCCAAGCGCGCGTCCTGCCGGCGTTTTGCTTTCACCCAGGTGAATCAGGCCTCTCAGAAAGGTGCCCGTCGTCAGGATCACGCGGCCCGCGCCGATTTCGGCACCCGATTCCAAGACCGCGCCGCAACACGCTCCAGTCGCGTCAAGCATGATATCGGCAACCGCGCCGCTGCGAATCTCGAGATTGACCTGCCCGGCCAGCAGCGCCTGCACGGCCTGGCGATACAGCTTGCGATCGGCCTGGGCGCGCGGGCCGCGAACCGCCGGCCCCTTGGAGAGGTTGAGGGTGCGGAACTGGATACCGGCGCGGTCGATGGCGCGGCCCATGATGCCGTCCAGGGCATCGATCTCGCGCACCAGATGACCCTTGCCCAGCCCGCCGATCGCCGGATTGCAGGACATTTCGCCGATCGTGTCGAGCCGATGGGTCAGCAGCAGGGTGCGTGCGCCCAGCCGCGCCGCGGCCGACGCGGCTTCACAGCCGGCATGGCCGCCGCCAACCACGATCACGTCATAGGGAAAGGACCGCTGCATTGCGGACTTCTACTCGGGGAAGAGCGGCCCTCGGTCAAGGGTGCCCTGTCGTTGACAGCCCTTTCGCCGCCGTCGAGGGTATGCCGTGCACCCCTTCCAGGTCCCCCTGACCATCGGCGTAACCGGCCATCGACAGATCGCCGGCGATTGTACGGCGAAGATCGAAGCCGCCGTCCATTCCATCCTCGATGACGTGCGCACAAAGGCACCAGAAGCCCCACTGCTCCTGCTGACTGGCCTCGCCGAGGGCGCCGACCGGCTGGTCGCCAGGATCGCCAGCGAGCGCTACAGCGCCGAGCTGGTGGTCGTGCTGCCCCGCCCGGCCGCCAACTATCGCGGCGATTTCGAGACTCAAGAGAGCAAAACCGAGTTCGACCGCCTGCTCGCCTCGGCCCGGCTTGTCGTCACGGCGCCCGCTCAAGGGCCTGTCGCCGACGCAACGGTGGGTTACGCGTGGGCCGGTAACTTTACGGCACTTCATTCCCACCTGCTGATCGCGCTGTGGGATGGCGACGCCGGGCGCGGCGACGGCGGCACCGCGCAGGTCGTCCAGGCGAAGCTGAAAGGACGTTACGCCGGCTGGAACGAGGGCGAGCCCCTGCAATACGACGAAGGCGGCCCGATCGCCCATGTGGTCACGGCACGCGCCGGCGAAACTCCGCCTGCAGGCGTCGGCCAAACCCATTGGCTCTATTCCGACACTGTGAAAATCGGCGCACGCGGTGGCAACCGTCACCATGCCGCTATCCTGTCAGCCTTCAACACGCTCAATCGCCTGCTGAAGCACGCCGGCCGAACCCGCGACGGGTGGATCTCCGACAGCGTGGCACCGAATGTTCAGGCGTTGAAGATGGCGGCCGACCATCTCGCCAGCCAATTCCAGCGCCGGACCAATATCGCCGTGCGCCTCATGGTGCTTGCCACTTTTGTCGCAGCACTCGCTTCGGCCCTTCACGGTGCGATGGCGCCGATCGTCACCACCACGGCTTTGGCCATGGGCCTTGCCGTGTGGGTCTACTCAACCCGAAGCCGCTGGCAGCGGTTGCACGCCGACCTGCGCGCGCTGGCCGAGGCCGGCCGCATCCAGGACGCGTGGATCGCCAGCGGCCTCTCGCTCAGCGTCGCCGACAACTACCATCCCGCCCAGGCGACGTCGGTTGCGTGGATCAGACGCGCGATCCGCACGGCCTTCCTTCTCGACGGCATCCGGCCCGCGCGCGAATCACCGTCGTCCGCCGAACGCAAGCGTCACGCCGACGCCGCACACGCCTGGATCGACGAGCAGGTCGCGTACTTTCTCGGAAGTCACGGTGTTGTGCCCCGCTATCGCCGGCAGGCCCGGCACTTCGCCATCCTGGGGCTGGTCTGTCTCGGCATCGGCCTGCTGATCGTGGCCGGCAACAAGTTCCTCGACATCACCCATATCCACCAGACGGTATTCGACACCGAACTGCTGCTGCAGGTGGGCCGCGTCGCGCTTGCGATCACCGCCAGCGTCAAGGCCTATCAAGCCGTCATGTCGTTCGGCGACCTCCAGCGCTCGTTCGCCGTGTCGGCGCATCTCTTCAGCCTGGCACGGGACGAGGCGCGCGCCGCCGCTGCAACCGACGATCAACCCCGGCTGATCCGCCTGATCGTCCAGCTCGGCCGCGCGGCACTGGTCGAGAATGTCGGTTGGGTGATCCTGAGGCGTCAGCGGCGCATGAAGCCACCGGCAGGCTGACCCTTTTCAGGCCGTGACGGGCAGCGCGATATCAAACACCGCGGGAAAATGCTCGGCCTTCACATGGCGCGTGGCGATTTCCTGGCCGATCTGGATCAGCAGATCGACGCTGCGCGGATCGTCCATCTTCTGGATCCGCATCACCTGCTCGCGCGTGATCGTGATGCCGAGGCGCTCGATCAACCAGTCGATCTCGAGCTGCCCGTCGTAGCGCACGTAGTGCAGCAGCGGCTGATGCGCCAACCGGTCCTCAGACAGGTCGCCGACCTCGCTGTCCATGCGGCGCGGCGTCGGCGTATCCGACGCCCATTGCATCAGAAGCTGAACCAGCCGGCTGCCATCGTCGATCATCGAGGTAAGCGCATTGACCGCTTGAAAGACCGAGGGCGTGTAGCGCAAGCGTTCGACGCTGCGGCGCTGCCGGAAAAAGCCCGTGCCGACCGATGCCAGCAACAGGCGTTCATGCCCCAGCGGCCAGCCGATGTTGTAGCCCTTGAGGTTGGCCAGCATGAGAAGATGCAGCGACGGGTCGTTGTGCGGACTCACTCCACCATCGACGAAGGCGCCGAGCTCCTGGTCGGCCACTTTAATGAACTCGGGCCGGAAGAAAGTCGGCGCCGCCGTGCTGGCCAGGATCGCCGAAGCCAGCGGAATGTCGCCGTTAGCGGTACTGCCGCCGGTCGCCGAAGACGATGCAAAGAACTGACCGCGCGGATTGTTGTGCAGAATCCAGACGCTGCCGTTGTCAGCGCGCTTGGTGACGATCGCCAGGCCGGTCCTGATCCTGTCCGAGCCCAGCGTGATGTCGCCGATGATCTCCTTCAACACGGCCGCCAGCGGCCCGCGCGAAAACCGAGGGCCGAAGATGCCGACGCTCCAGGGCGGCCGGCGGAACACCCGGGTCGACAGGTTTCGATAAAGGTCGAGCAGTTCCCGCGCCGACAGGCCCAACGCCAGGCCCGAGGCGATGATCGATCCGGTCGAGGTGCCGCCGATCAGGTCGAAGTACTGGCAGAGTCTGAAAGTATCGGGCGTGGCCGAGCGCTCGCGCAGAAGGGCTTCCATCCGCTCGAGGATAGCCAGCGTCAGGATACCGCGAACGCCACCGCCATCGAGCGCAAGGATGCGCTTGGGGCCCGGCGAGAAAAGATGTTGCTCGACCGCAGACATGGATCCCCTCAATCACGACTGCCCAACCCACGCTTGCGTCTGTCACCATGACACGCCGCGCGAGGGCGCGTTACCTCTTTTGCTGCGCCGCGCTCTGGACGTGCACGACGGCAGCGTCGTCGGCATGGAAACGATGCCAGCCGGGCAAGCGGTCGAGCTCGGCGACATGGGGATCGGCGGGATGGAAAAGCGTCCAGCCGATGTCGTAGTCGGCCAGCAGCCTGGGCAGATCGGCAAGCGCATTGAACCGGCGGAGCAGCGGCTCGCCGTACATGTCCAACCGGCCATCGATGAATGGCGGGATACCCACGAACATCAGGTAGCCGCCGAAATTGTAGCCGTTGAGCACGCGGCCCGCGTCGCCGTACCGCCTAACGGCCTCGACGGCGGCCGCAGGCGCGTAGGCCGTGGGCGTCACAAGTTGCGGCAGGCGCCACACACCGGCGACCACCGCGGTCGCTGTGGCCGCGGCGAGGACCCAGAGTCCAATGCTTGCCGGGCGCCGCCATCGCGGAAGTATGCCACGCAGCGAGTCGGCGAAGGCAGAAGCGCCCAGCCGCCGCAATTCACCGGCAAGCGCCGGCGCCACAATCAGCGGCGGACAAAGTCCCAGCAACTCGACATGCCGTTGATGCATCAGCGCCATATGCAGAATGAACAGGACCATGAGGACCCGCGTCACCGGCAGGCGCACCCCGAACGAAAGGGCGCACAGCAACACGAGCATCAGCCATATCGCCAGCACGTGGCCGTGTTGCAGATCAGGCTGCTGCCATTCGTCAACCCACGACAGCGCGTAGCTCATCAGTTCGACCTGGAACGGAACCAGCAGGCCGGAAATACCATTTGGTGTCGCCAACGCGGCGGCAAACGCCAGGATGACGAACAGGCCCCAGCGGCGCACCGCGCGCACCGCCTCGCGGCGATCTGCGGCCTCGAAAACCGCTTCGGCGGCGAACATCCCGGCCAACATGAGCCCGAACACGCAACTGCCGTGGATGTTGGCCCACAACACCATCACCAACGCCAGCCAGGGCGATGGCGCCCGATCGTCGGCGCGCGCCGCGACAAGCAACGCCGTCCAGACCACCAACAGCGGGAACACGGCAAGATGCGGACGCGCAAGCAGGTGCGGAAAACTAAGGCACCAGGCCACCACGACCGCCAGGACCGTCGCCCCAAACGGCAAGTAACGCTGCAAAGTGTGAGCAAGAAGTGCCAATGCCGCGGCGAAGCATGCGGCTGCAGCACCGGCCAGCGCCGGCCAACCCAGCGTGTCGTAGAGCCAGGCAATCGCTACTTCGACCAGCCATTCGTGAGTCACCCAAGTGGCGCCCAGCATCGAATGCGAAAACACGTCGCCGCCCGGCACCTCGCGATGTGCGAGCAGCCATCGCCCGACGGCGATATGGGAAAAAACGTCGGGACTGCGCAGCAATCGCTCACCAGGAACGATGGCCGTCGCCCAAGCCAGCAGGGCAATCGTCGCAGTCGCGATGAAATTCCTGCCCCGCATGTCCCACTTGACCGGCCCACCCGACGGCCTCATCCTCCTACCCTTCGCCAGAGTGTGAGTGCGTGGGCGATGTGCTCTAGCATAGGCTCAAAATCATGAAGTCGATCATCCTTGCGCTCTTCATTGCATTCAGCGGTGTTGCCGTTTTGGTCGCGACTGCCGCTACGACCCAGGCTGGCGGCGACAACAAACAAAAACCCTAATTCGTCTCCAGCGGCGACGGGATTTTCATTGTCGATCACCGACCGGGTTTTCCGCCCGCCTCGATGATGTGTTCGCGGCAATCCTGATTAACGTCCTGTGGCCATCGTTCGCGCGGGCTCCAGGTGAATTTGCTTATCGGGATCGCAAGGCACGCCTGAAAGGCAGAAACCGCCCCCGGATGGTCACCGAGCAGCGTGAGCGTCAGTCCAATGCGCTGGTAGTTGACGGCGAGTGATTTGCGCCATCTTGGATTCTTCACTGGCCGATTGTCCAACTCGATTGTGATGGCAAGCGCGTCACCATAGGCTTTCAACGCCTCCTTCAGCTTTCCCGCCTCTCGCAAAGCGTCGCCCAGTTTTTGACGCGCATTGGCAAGATCGTAGCGCGCGTTGCTGCTATTAGGCAGGCGTTCGAGCGTCTCGCCTGCCAGGTCGACATACTGCTGGAAGCCCGCCAGAGCCGCGGCAGGATTGCCGTCTCGCAAATGCAGATCGCCGATACGCTGGTACGCGACCGCGAGACCCTGCCGCCATCCATACACTGACGGGTCGCTAGTCGTCAGGAGATGGACAGCATCGCGGGAAGCTTGATATTCAGCGAAGGCACCCTTGATGTCGCCAGTCTGCAGCAGGATATCGCCCAAGCGCAGCCGAGTTCCGGCGACCAGCACCAGAAAATCCTTATTGCTCCGAGCGCCGGCAGACAATTGCGTCGCGATGGCACTGGCTGCCCGGTAGGCGCCGACGGACTCGGCGAGCTTGCCATGAGCTTGCAGTGTGTCGCCGAGCTCCTCTCGCGCTATCGCTACATAGCGCAACCACCGCAGGTTAGTGGGCTGGCGGGCGGCGAGTCGTTCGGCATGCTGCGCCCATGAGATCTGCACCGCCGCAGCCTCCTCCAGTTCACCGATGTTCCTAAGCGGCGTGCCCAGCCTCTCATGACTGTCGAGGAACTCCCGTTGCGCCGTTTCATCATCGGGGGTGGCGGCAACGACGGGCGCCAGCCGGGCAAGCGCCGCGCGGGCTTGCAGGACGGCCCCCGGCGAATCGCCGGCGCGATAGAACATCTCACTGAGCGCGCCATGCGAGCGGCCCTGCAACAAGGCCCACCGCTTGTCGCCGGGGTGCTTAGCCGCAAGGCCATTGGCCAGCGCCAGGGCATCGCTGCCGAGCACACGAGCAGCGGCAACGTCGCCCAAGTCGATGTTGGCCTGACTCAATACGCTCAACAATTGTACGCGGGCAGCAGTCACGTCGTCCGGCTCACCCGGGAGGCCATCGACCGTCTTGCGCGAGCGCGCCACCAGCTCGGCGAGCAGACGATTTGACACCACGCCTTCCTGGTATCCATCGACCAGCTGTTGCAGGCTGCCCGCGGCCTGGTCGAGCGCCAGACGGTAGCTGTTCTCCGCCTCGATGCGCGAGGCAGTGGCCACCGTGCGCTGATGCCAGGCGTAGCCGCCCGTCGCCACGGCCAGCAGCAGCAGCACCGACACGGCAACGGCAAAGCGCCGACTGCGGCTGAGCTTGTCGCGCAAGGCCGCTTGCTCCACCTCGCGGGCGCGACGTTGCCTATTCTGTTCGGCGGCACTCGAGGCTTCGACGTAGGCAACGGTCTCCGGGTCGAGGTCGGCACCGCGGCGGGCGAGTACATCTTCGGCTTCGGCCAACCGTCGGCCGGGTGGCAGCAACAGATCCGAATCGCGGTCTTCCTGATTCCAGGCGACAGCCTCGGCGTGCAGACGCCGGCGCACGATCAGAAAGTCGCGATGCTCGACGATCAGTTCTCTGAGCCGCGGCCAGTGGCTGAGCAGCGCCTCGTGTGCAAGCCGGAAGGTGCGGCCGTGGCCGGTGTCGTCGGCCACCGCCAGCCGGGCGTCGACCAGCATCTGCGCGAGCGCTTGTTGCCGGAGATCGGTGATCGACCCTTCGCGAACCACGCGCGACGTCGCTGCTGCCGAGGCTTCGCCAACTTCGACCAGGGAAAGCAGCAAGCCAGGCAGTGCCGCTGCGCTTTCGGGCGAAAGCTCCTGCACCAGCCGCTCGGCCCGCCGCGCGATCGCCCCTTCGAGTTGGCCAAGCTCATTGTAGGTCGCATAGGTGAGCAGCCGGGTCTCGCCACCCCCCTCGACATCGCGGTGATAGAGTTCATCGAGCAGGAAAGACAGGAGCGGCAGCGAGGCTGGATCGCGGGTGGCCGCTTCGCGGATCGCCGCCGCCAGCGGTACACCGGTCTCGGGATCCTTCTCGAATGCGATGCCGGCGGCTTCGGCCGGCCGGGTGATGATGAGGTCGATCTCCGCGCCGGTCGGCGGCGCGAGATGATACTGTCCAAGGCCACCGGCCAGTTCGGCCAGCTGCGGTAAGTCGGGCATGCGATGAAAGAAGTCGCTGCGCAGCGTGGCGATCACCCATACCATGCCGGAGGTCGCCAGTCGCGCCACAGCGGCATCGAGCGCGCGACGATCTTCGCCGGAAATCGTAGCTGACGTGAAAGCTGCTTCGAGTTGGTCGAGCACCAGCACCAGCCGGCCCACCCTGCGGTCGCCGGGCACGGCGTTCGGATCGGTGGTCGCGGCGCGCTCCAGCGCCACGCGAAGCGGTCCGGCGCCGACCGCAGGCGGGCCACCCAATAGAGCCGCCAGCTCGGCCTCGCCGTAGCCGATCGCCGCCAGCTCCGGCAGGGCGCCCGGGCGAAGCAGTGCCGCCGCCAACCCGCTCAACGGCGCAGGCGACAGCTCGGCAGGATGGACGATAACATGGCGCCAGGTGATCTGGCCCCCGTCCACACTTGGGACCACGCCGGGCGCCATGAGGTCGGGCACGAGCCCGGCGCGCACCAGCGAGGACTTGCCCGAGCCGCTGGCGCCCAACACCAACATGAAGGC
>CALDNT010000040.1 GCA_937915145.1 uncultured Reyranella sp. | reverse complement strand
ACATGCAGATGCAGACCGAGGCGGCGCGCTGCCTGCTCTACGACTGCGCGCGCATGGCCGACCGCGAGGAGTGGGACAGCTTCTCGGCCAAGGCCTCGATGGTGAAATGCTTCTGCAGCGACACCGCCATGAAGGTCACGACCGACGCGGTGCAGATCTTCGGCGGCGCCGGCTACATGCGCGACTTCCCGGTCGAGCGCTTCATGCGCGACGCCAAGATCAACCAGATCTTCGAGGGCACCAACCAGATCCAGCGCCTGGTGATCGCCCGCGACATGCTGCGGAGGTAGGGCCATGGCCGCATCGAAGAAACTCGTCGATCTCGACACCGCTCTTTCCGCCGTCAAGGACGGCATGACACTGGGCATCGGCGGCTGGATATTCCATGGCCAGCCGATGGCGCTGGTGCGCGGCCTCGTCCGCAGGGGCGTGCGCGACCTCACGCTGGTGCCGGCGCCCGGCAGCGTGGCGCCCGACATGCTGATCGGCGCGGGTTGCGTGCGCGAAACGGCCTGCGTCTTCATCAGCTTCGAGCATCTGGGCCTTGCGCCCAATTTCCGCCGCGTCGCCCAGGCGGGCGCGATCAAGGTGCTGGAGATGGACGGCCCGGGCATCGCGGGCGGTCTGCGCGCCGGCGCCTGCGATCTGCCCTACGGACTGATCCCTGACCTCGGCACCGACCTGCCGAGAGTGAACCCCGAAGGCTACCGCAAGGCCCGCATCCAGGAAGGCGGCCGGCCCCTGCTCGAGGTACCGGCGATCAAACCGGACGTCGTGTTCCTGCACGGCCAGCAGGCCGACGAGGAAGGCAATGTGCAGTATTTCGGCGCGGGTTACTTCGACCTGCTGATGGCGCAGGCGGCCAAGCATGTCATCTGCTCGGTCGATCGCCTCGTGCCGTCGAGCACGATACGCCACCAGGCGCGACTGACCAAGATTCCCTCAGCCTTCGTCGATGCCGTGGTCGTGGCGCCGTTCGGCGCCCATCCGGGCGGCAGCCCCGGCCTCTACGACCAGGACGAACGCCACTTGAAGGCCTACGTCACCGCCAGCCGCGACCAGGCCGCGTTCGATGCCTACCTCGCCGACCATGTGCGCGGCGGCGGCGAGGATGTCTATCGCGATCGCATCGGCGCCAGGGCACTGGCCGGCCTCACGTCGGGAACCGCGCCATGACCCAGGCCTTTGCCCCGATCAAGCGCCGGCGGCTCTCCGACCAGGTTTCGGCACAGATCCAGGTGCGCATCGCCGCCGGCGAACTGCGCTCCGGCGACAAGCTGCCACCCGAGCGCGAGCTGGCGGAAAGCTTCGGCGTCAGCCGCGGCGCGGTGCGCGAGGCGTTGCGCACTCTCGAGCGCACCGGCCTCGTTTCTCTGCAGGCGGGGTCGCGCGGCGGCGCCTTCATCGGCCAGGGTGATCCCGGCCTGATCGGCGACAGCTTCCGCAACCTCTACCAGCTCGGCAGCGTGTCGCTGGACGAACTCACGGAAGCGCGGCTGTGGCTCGAATCGACAGTCGTGCGCATCGCCTGCGCATGCGCGACCAACGCCGATCTCGCGGCCCTGGCGGCCAATGTCGACGAGGCCGAACGCCTGCTTCTGGCCAGGCGCTACGACGCCAAGATCGATGTCCATATCGAATTCCACAATCTGTTGGCGCAGTGCACGCATAACGCCGTCATGATCATGCTGATGGGCGCGTTGATGGAGGTGATGCGCGATTTCGCCCGCGCTGCCGGCGGTGAGCGCAACGACCTCACCATCAAGGCGCGCCGCCGCTTCCTGGCCGCCCTGGTCGAGCGCGATGCCGATGCCGCGGTTTCGGCCATGACCGAGCACCTCGAAAGCCTGCGGGTGCGCTATCGCGACCGCATCCGCGCGGCGAAGACGAACTAGCCGCCATGGCCAGGCCGCTGGCGGGCATTCGCATCGTCGATTTCACCAGCATGATCGCCGGCCCCTACTGCACGCGCCTTCTCGCCGATTGCGGTGCCGAGGTGATCAAGATCGAGGAGCCGCACGGCGACCACATGCGAACGCGTCCACCGTTGCGCGATGGCCACAGCACCTACTTCGGCCATCTCAACGCCGGCAAGAAGAGCCTCAGCCTCGATCTCAAGAGCGCCGAAGGCCGCGAGGCGGCACGGCACCTCGTGGCCTCCAGCGACGTGGTGGTCGAGAACTTCCGGCCCGGCGTCATGAAGCGTCTCGGCCTCGACTATGCAGCTCTGTCGTCAGCAAAGCCCGATCTCGTCTA
This sequence comes from uncultured Reyranella sp., assembly GCA_937915145.1. GTDB lineage: Bacteria > Pseudomonadota > Alphaproteobacteria > Reyranellales > Reyranellaceae > Reyranella. The sequence goes on along the minus strand of CALDNT010000040.1, from coordinate 18,708 downwards.
CTGCTCGATCTCGGGTTTCGGCCAGACCGGCCCGCGCGCCGAACAGCCGGCCTACGCGCCGGTGGTGCACGCCGCCAGCGGGTTCGATCACACGCAGTTCACCTATCAGGATGGGCAGGAGCGCCCGGCCAAGACCGGCATCTTCGTGGCCGACGTGCTGGCCGCGGTCTATGCTTTCGGCGCCATCCAGACCGCCCTGATCGGCCGGCTGCGCCACGGCAACGGCCAGTTCATCGACGTGGCGTTGATGGATTCGATGATCAACCTGCTGGTCTTCGAGTGCCAGGAGGCGCAGTTCCCGTCGAAGCAACGCCGGCCGCTCTATGTGCCGATGCGGGCACGCGACGGCTTCGTGATCGTGGCGCCGGTCAACCAGCGCAACTTCGAGCAACTCGCCGACGCGGTCGGTCATCCCGAATGGAAGGCAGAGCCGCGCTTCGCCACCGTCGCAGCGCGCACGACGAACTGGGACGCGCTGATGGCGGCTGTCGAGGCGTGGACCGTCCTGCATCCGGCCCGCGACTGCGAGGATACTCTCATGAAGGCAGGTGTCCCCTGCTCGCGCTACCTCAGCGTGGCCGAGGCCATGGCCGATTCGCAGCTCGCCGCGCGCGGTTCACTGGCCACGGTGGCCGACGGCGCCGGCAGCTTCCTGGTGCCCAATCCGCCCTTCCGTTTCGGCGACGGCTCGGTCGGCGTCGGTCCGGATGTACCGGCGCTGGGCGCCGACAACGACGCAATGCTGGGATCAATCGCCGGAACAACCCACGGGAGGAAACCATGATGAAAAGACGGATGGGCTTGCTCGCTCTTGCCCTGGCACTCGCCGCCCTGCCGGCCGCCGCACAGGGACAATATCCCGACAAGCCGATCCGGCTGCTCGTGCCCTATCCGCCGGGCGGCACGACGGACATCATGGCCCGTACCCTGCAGGAGCCGTTGTCGAAAGCGCTGGGCCAGCCGGTGATCGTGGACAACAAGGGCGGCGCGGCCGGCGCCATCGGCACCAAGCAGGTCGCGACGGCCGCCCCCGACGGCTACACACTGGTGTTCGGCAACAACGGACCCAGCGCCATCGTGCCGCTGCTGCAGAAGGATGTGGGCTACGACCCGGTCAAGGATTTCGCGCCGGTTTCTCTGGTCTCGATCGCGCCGCTGGTGCTTGTGCTCAATCCCAGCGTGCCCGCCGGCAACGTGAAGGAGCTGATCGCCTGGGCCAAGACCCAGCCGGACGGGGTCGAGTACGCGACCGCAGGCGCGGGCTCACTCGGTCATCTCGCCACCGAGCTATTCGCCAGGGATGCCGGTCTCAAGCTCGTCCACGTGCCCTACAAGGGCCAGGCACCGTCGACCATGGCGGTGCTGAACGGCGAGGTGAAGATGCTGCTCACCACTTCCTCGGACACGATGGGTTCGGCGGTCAAGAACGGCAAGCTGAAGCTGCTGGGAGTTTCGACGGCCAAGCCCTCGTCGCTGATGCCTGGCGCGCCGACCATCGCCCAGTCGCTGCCGGGCTTCGAGGTGAATGTCTGGTTTGGCATCCTGGCGCCGGCCGGAACGCCTGCGCCGGTGATCGCCAAGCTGAACGCGGCGATCCGGACGGTGCTCGCCGATCCGGAAATCCAGCGCAAGTTCGTAAACTACGGCAGCATTGCCACCGCCAGCACGCCGCAGGAATTTGCCACCCTGATCGGCGCCGAGGTTCCGAAGTGGAAGGGCCTGGTCGAGTCGGCGAAGATCACGACCCAGTAGGCAGCAAGAGGACCACCATGACCGAACGCGAAGAGACCATCGACCTCCTGGTCGCGACGGTTCGACCCTTCGCGCGCGAACAGCTGAAGGAAAGCGCGGCCTGACGGTTGCGACCGTGCTGGCGGCCTGGCTTCTGGTCGAGCGCCGCTCGACGACGGGCGAGGGCGCCGTCGGCTAACGCCCGCGTTTGTTGTCGTGGTCCCAGTCGAGCTCGAAGCGGTCGCCCTTGGCCTTGATGTAGGCGGCATGCGGCGGTGCGAAGTGGGCCGGCATCAGCAGCGCCCCCTGCTCCACGCAATCCGCCAGCAGCTTCTGCCGCGACTGGCGCGCCAGATCGCGGTCCTCGCAGAAGCAACTGTTCCATTTCCACAGCGGCACCTGCACCGGGTTATGCAGGACATCGCCGGAGAAGATCGCGCGTTTGCCCCTCGAGTCGAGATCGACGCGGATCTGGCCCGGCGTGTGGCCCGGTGCCGGCTTCAGGGTGAGGCAGCCGCACATGGCATGCTCGCCCGACACGAACTCGGCCTTCCTTGCCTCGACGATGGGCAGCACAGAATCGTTATAGGTGTTCACCTGATAGGCCTCGGTGTCGGCCTTCTTCGCCAGTGCCGCCCAATGATCGTGGTCGGTGCGCGACATCACGTATTTGGCGTTGGGGAAGGTCGGCACCCACTTGCCGTTCTTCAGTTGCGTGTTCCAGCCGACGTGATCGACATGCAGATGGGTGCACATCACGTAGTCGATCTCCTCCGGCTGCACACCGGCCTCGCGCAGGCGATCGAGGTATTGCGTGTCGAGCATGTTGAAGCGCGGCATGCCGGGGCGCGGCTTGTGGTTGCCGCTGCAGGCATCGACCAGGATGGTGTGCTCAGCCGTGCGCAGCAGCCACGAATGGATCGAGGCGACCAGCCGGCCACTCTCGGGCTGGAAATAGTTCGGCGCCAGCCAATGGCCTTCGGCCGCGAAGGTATCGGCCTCGAACTCCGGGAAGAAATCCTTGGCCGGAAACCCCGGCCCCATCTGCTCCTCGATGCGGGTGACGCGGACGTCGCCGATGTGACGGTCTTGCATGGCTATCTCCCTTTGAACGCCGCCTGGCGCTTCTCGAGGAAGGCGTTGAGGCCCTCGAAATGATCCTCGGTCGCGGCGCAGGCGGCGAGGCCCTCGGCCTCGCGGTGCGAATGCTCATCCCAGCTGTTGTCGAACGAGTTGCGGATCAGGCTCTTGGCGACGCCGAGCGCAAACGTCGGCCCATCGGCGAGCCTGCGCGCCATCTTCGCGGTCTCGGCAACCAACTGATCCTTGGGCACCACCCAGTTCAGGATGTTGTTGGTCTTGGCTTCGGCGGCGCCGAAGCGCTCGCCCAGCAGCGCGATCTCGAGCGCCTTGCGCTCGCCCACGACGCGCGGCAGGAAATAGGTCGCGCCGCCGTCGGCCGAGAGGCCGATGTGGCGGTAGGCGAGCGTGAAGAACGAATCGTCGCTGGCGATGGCCAGGTCGCAGTTCAGGATCAGCGACAGGCCGAAGCCGGCGGCGGCGCCCTGCACCGAGGCCAGCACCGGCTTCTGCATGCGGCGGATCTGGTAGATCGCCTGGTGCGCCTTCACCACGCGCATCTCGAAGCCGGCGAGATGGGCTGCCTTCTCGGTCGTCAGCGACTTGTGGAAGCCGCGGATGTCGCCGCCGGCCATGAAATGCGTGCCGGCGCCGCGGATCACCACGCAGCGTACCGCCGGATCCTTCTCGAATTTGGCGGAGTGCTCGATCAGCAGATCGCGCATCTCCATCGAGAGTGCGTTGAGCTGCTCCGGCCGGTTGAGCGTCAGCCAGCCGATGCCGTCTTTGACCTCGGCGAGAACGTGGGGGGCAGACATGCGGGCGTTTCCTCCAACTCCTGTTGGGGGCCAGTCTGCCGCATCTGACTGCGGAGCCAATCGCCAATTTCATCCCATGGCCGGCGCGGCATCGACTTGCGGAAGAAGCCGAAATGGCCGACCGCCTCAACGTCGAGATCGGCAGGCGCCAGATGAAGGCGTTCGACGGCGGCTTTGGGGTAGTAGGACCGCAGGGCCTCGACCGCCCCGTACGGAGCGATGGGATCGTCGCTGAAACTCAGCCACCGGACGGAACACGTCACGTCGTCGTTGTGCGGACGCAGCGGCCGGCCGCGCGCGTCGCAGACATAATGCGGCGAGCGGCCCCAGCGTGCCCAGCTTCGGGCGACGCCGGCGGGCAGGTTGGCGGTGCCGATCCACGATCCGGGAAAGCGTCCGGTGAGCGCGGTCAGGCCGGGAATCAGCAGCCACCACAGCGCCAGCATGCGCAGCCGCCGCCGGCCACGCGGCCAGTGCCGCCAGTGGCCGCTCTGGCTGCAGATCAGGACGGCGGCGCGCACACCGCCGATGTTGTCGGCGAGACCCAGCACCTGGCCGCCGAAGGAATGGCCGATCACCGCCGGCGATGCGCCCGGCGCGAGCCGCGCCAGATGGTCGAGCATCGAGGCCTGATCGACGGCGCCCCAGTCCTCCATGGTGGCCCCGGCGGGCGACGCGGATCCACCGATGCCGCGATAGTCATAGGTCAGCACGGCAAAGCCGCGCGAGGCGAGATGGGCGGCGAAGGCGCCATAGAACTGGCGGGCAATGCCGGTGCCGCTGTTCAGCAGCACGGCGCCACCGTTGGGCGCGGACGGCTCGAACAGGGTGGCCGCGAGCATCGTGCCGTCGCGGGCGGCGAGCGTGAGATCCATGGCACCGATCTAACGGCGGATGCTGCCGCCGCGACAAACGCAAGACGCGGCACGCACCGTGAATGGCATTCAGCCCGCGGCGAGCTCCGCCTGCAGCCAGCGCCACAGCGCCCGGATCGCCGGCAGGCCACGTTCACGCGACCGGCGGGCGAACCAGATCTGGCCCCGCGCCGGCACCGCGGGCCCGACCCGCAGCAGCGTGCCGGCGGCGATTTCGCTCTCGACCAGGGGATCGAAGACCAGCGCCACGCCGAGGCCGTGCGCGGCGGCGCGCAGCGAGGCGCCCATGCCGTCGACCTGCAGGCTCTTCTGCCGGCCGGATCGCGGCGCGAAGGCCGCCGGATCGAGGCCGGCGCCACTCGCCCAATCGGTCCACGAGGTGCCGAACGGGGCGACGCGGACGAGCGGTGCACGCTGCAGGTCGGCCGGCGTGCGCAACCGCAGACGGCGGGCCAACGCCGGCGAGGCGACCGGAACATAATAAAGAGACATGACATGTTCGGCGGTGATGCCCGGCCATTGGCCGTCGCCGTAGCGCAGTGCCACGTCGACGAGGCCGGCTTCCATGTCGGCCATGCGCGGGCTGGCCTCGACCTGCAGTTCGATATCGGGATGGAGGCTGAGGAACTGGCCGAGCCGCGGCAGCAGCCAGTGCGAGGCGAAGATCGGCACCGCAGAGACGCGCAGCCTCTGGCTGCCTGCCGACTGCTGCGCCAGCGCGCGTGACAGATCGCCGAAGGCGCGGCCGGTGGTGGCGGCCAGCAATCGGCCGGCCGGTGACGGCACGACGCCGCGCGGCCCGCGCTCGAACAGTTTTTCGCCGAGCAGCCTTTCGAGCCCGGCAATGCGATGGCTGACCGCCGAGGAGGTGATGTGCAGTTGTTCCGCCGCCGCCTTGAAGGAGCCGGTGCGGATGGCGAGTTCGAAGGCCTGCAGCGCCAGCAGGCTGCGGGAGGTCAGGTCGGACATTCTATCTTCTTCCGGGCGGCGAGCGTCCCGGAAGACTCAGAACGCCTCGGCCGGCAGCGCCATCACGGTCGCCGCACCCGCCTTGATCTGGTGGTTGAGCGACGTGGTCTGCGGCAGCACGCGCGCCATGTAGAACCGGGCGGTCGTGAGCTTGGCCTCGTAGAAGGCATTGTCGTTGCCGGCGGCCAGACCCTTGTGGGCGGCCACGACGATGCGGTTCCACATGAAGGCCATGGCGGTGAGCGCCATCAGGCGCAGCAGGTCGGTGGCGGCAGCGCCGGCCTCGTCGGGATTCTTCATGGCGTTCTGCATCAGAAAGAGCGCGGCGTCCTGGACGCGACCCAGCGCCTTCTCCAGCGGCTCGACGAACTCCTTCATCTTGTCGTCGGCCTTGTGCTTGGCGACGAAGCCCGCGATCTCGCCCAGCAGGCGCTGGGCGGCAGCGCCGCCCTTCATCGGCAACTTGCGACCGACCAGATCGAGCGCCTGGATGCCGTTGGTGCCCTCGTAGAGCTGGGTGATGCGGGCGTCGCGGACGAACTGCTCGACACCGTTCTCGCGGATGAAGCCGTGGCCGCCATAGGTCTGCACCGCGAGGTTGGCGCATTCGCTGCCCATGTCGGTGAAGTACGCCTTGATGATCGGCGTCAGCATCTGGATCAGGTCGTCGGCGGCTTCGCGCCTGTCCTTGTCGGGATGGCTGTGCGCCTCGTCGATCAGCAGGCCGACCCACAGCGCCAGCGCGCGGGCCGCCTCGGTGAAGGATTTCTGCGTCATCAGCATGCGCCGCACGTCGGGATGGACGATGATCGAATCGGCCGGGCCCTTGGCGTTCTTCGGGCCGGTCAGCGAACGGCCCTGCAGGCGGTCGCGAGCATAGGCAACAGCGCTCTGGTACGAGGTCTCGGCGATGCCGAGGCCCTGCATGCCGACGCCGAGGCGGGCGGCGTTCATCATCACGAACATGGCGGGCATGCCCTTGTTCAACTCACCGACCAGCCAACCCCGGGCGCCGTCGAGGTTCATGACGCAAGTGGCGTTGGCCTTGATGCCCATCTTGTGTTCGAGGGCACCGCAGCGGATGCCGTTGCGCTCGCCGATGCTGCCGTCCGCCTTGGGCACGAACTTCGGGACCAGGAACAGCGAGATGCCCTTGGTGCCGCCGGGCGCATCCGGCAGGCGTGCCAGCACGAGATGGAGGATGTTCTCGGTGAGATCGTGCTCGCCGGCCGAGATGAAGATCTTGGTGCCGGTGATCGAATAGCTGCCGTCGGCCTGCGGCTCGGCCTTGGTGCGGATCAGGCCGAGATCGGTGCCGCACTGAGGCTCGGTGAGACACATGGTGCCCGACCAGGTGCCGTCGGTGAGCTTGGGCAGGTAGCGCTTCTTCAGCTCGTCCGAGCCGTGCCGCGACAGCGCCTCGTAGGCGCCGTGGCTGAGGCCGGGATACATCGCGAAGGCCTGGTTCGAGGCGGTGAACATTTCGGTGAGCGCAAAGCCCACGGTGGCCGGCAGGCCCTGGCCGCCGTAGGCGGGATCGCAGGTGACGGAGGTCCAGCCGCCCTCGCGGAACATGTCGTAGGCCTGCTTGAAGCCCTTGGGCGTGCGTACGACACCGTTCTCGTAGGTGCAGCCTTCCTCGTCGCCGCTGCGGTTGAGCGGGAACAGCACGTTCTCGCACAGCTTGGCCGCTTCCTCGATGATGGCGTGGATGGTGTCGGGCGTGGCGTCCTCGTAGCCCGGCAGCTTGGCGAGTTGCGAGACGTCGAGCACCTCGTTCAGCACGAACTGGATGTCCTTCAGCGGGGCTTTGTAGACGGCCATGGAATTTCTCCTCAGTCTCTATTTCGACTCGTCGCCATCGGGGTCTGCGCCGCGCTGGCGCAGCTCGGCCGCGACATGCGTCTCGACGTCCTTGAATTCGCCGATCTGGGCGTCGAGGTCGCGCCGCCGGCGCTCGAGGTCCTCAATATGGAGCCGGCTGCGGCGCAGCAGTTCGCGCATCTGCTGAAGTCCGGTGCGGTCGACCTGGTAGAGATCGAGCAGCTGCTTGATCTCGGCCAGGGCAAAGCCCAGACGCTTGCCGCGCAGGATCCAGCTCAGCCGGGCGCGGTCACCGGCGCTATAGAGCCGCTGCAGTCCCTGGCGGCGCGGCTTGATCAGCCCCTCGTCCTCGTAGAAGCGGATGGTGCGCGGCGTCACCGCGAACTCGCGCGCCAGCTCGGCGATGCTATAGATGCGCTGAGAGTCGCGAATGGCAGGGCTCTTGGCCGTGGAAGCGGCCGGCGGGGCGGCGACGGACATGATGCCGGTTTTATAGTTAACGTTTACGTAAACGTCAATGTGGGTTTACGTAAACGGAAGGGAGCGAAAATGGCGATCTATCAGCTGAACGACCGCAAGCCGGTCATCCCGGCGTCCTGCTACATCGCCGAGGAGGCCACGATCATCGGCTCGGTGATCCTGGGCGAGCGCGTGAATATCTGGTTCGGCGCGGTGCTGCGCGGCGACAACGAGCCGATCGTGATCGGCGACGACAGCAACATTCAGGAAGGCTGCGTGCTGCACACCGACCCCGGCGCACCGCTGACCATCGGCAAGGGCGTGACGATAGGCCATCAGGTGATGCTGCACGGTTGCACCGTGGGCGACGGCGCGCTGATCGGCATCCAGGCTGTGGTGCTGAACCGCGCGGTGATCGGCAAGGATTGCCTGGTCGGTGCCGGCGCGGTGGTGACCGAGGGCAAGAGCTTCCCCGACCGCTCGGTGATCTTCGGCTCGCCGGCCAAGGTGGTGCGCGAGCTCAACGAGGAGAACGCCACGCGGCTGCGCATGAGCGCCGAGAGCTACGTCGTGCGTGGCCAGAACTACAAGGCGAACCTCAAACGCATCGGCTGACGCCGTGATCGACGCGCTCGACCATCTCGTGATCGGCGGACCGGCGGCGGACTACGAGTTGCTGCTCGGCCGCCGCGCGACGAATGGAGGTCTGCGCACCGGCAATGTCGGCCTGGCCTTCGCAGATGGCGCCGCGGGGCTGCAGTCGATGGTATTCGCAACCGCCGATCTCGACGAGGCGGCGAAGCTGCTGGAGCGACGGGCCGTGACGGCGACGCGCGAGGGCGGCACGCTGGCCTTCGCCGGACATGGCGTGGCGATCGGGCTCACCACGAAAGGCAGCGTGTCGCCCTCGCCGCTCGCGGCCGACGAAGCGGCCTGCGTCTCGTCGCTCGACCATGTCGTGATCCACACACCCGATCCCGAGCGCGCCGTCGCCTTCTATGCCGGGCGGCTGGGGCTCGACCTGCGGCTCGACCGCAGCAATCCCCTTTGGGGTGCGCGACTGCTGTTCTTCCGCTGCGGCGACCTCGTGGTCGAGATCTCCCACGACCTGAAGAAGGGCGTGTCCAATGGTCCCGACCGGCTGTGGGGGCTGGCCTGGCGCGTGCCCGACGTCGCCAAGGCCAACGCGCGCCTCAAGGCCGCCGGCGTCGAGGTCACCGCGGCGCGCGACGGCCGCCGTCCGGGCAGCCAGGTCTTCACCGTGAAAAGCCACACCGGGGGTGTCCCCACCCTGGTGATCGGCGGCGTGGGCCGCTGGTAATCACCGCGATGAGACGGCTGGCGATCCTCGTCCTTCTGTCGATTGCCGCCTGCGCACCATCGCCATCACCGAAGTCGGCCGCCGGCCTGGTGCCGCTCGGCCCCTGCCCGCAATCGTCGTGGAAGCCGGAAGCGTCGCCGCCGACGGCCAGCGCCAAGACGTCGATGGTGCTGCTCGCCGTCGGCGAATGGGCGCGCTTCGGCCGCCAGGTCGTCACCTATTCGACCACCGCACCGCCCCGCACCGAACAGCTCGGCGTCAAGGAGCGCGACGCGCCGGAGCGCATCGCCGACTACTGGCGCGCGGTCGACAAGCCCGGCCGCAGCGGCCTCACCGACATTCCCTGGTCGGCCGCGTTCATCTCCTGGGACATCGCCAGTGCCGGCGTGCCGCGCAGCCTGTTCTGCCCCAGCCAGACCCACACGATCTATGTCGAACGCATGGTCACGCGGGCGCGCCAGCCCGGCGCGATCTTCATCCCGCATCCGCCCGCCGACCGGGCGCCGCAGGTCGGCGACCTGATCTGCGCCTCGCGCAACGCCAGCGGCGCGGCGCTGGACAATCTCAACCGCGGCGCCGGGCACTGCGACATCGTGGTCGAAATCCGGCCCCGCGAGGCGCATGCCATTGGCGGCAACGTGGGCGACTCCGTCACACGCAGTGTCTTTCCACTGGACGGCGACGGGTTTTTGTCGCCCATTTCCGCCCGTCCAGTGTTCACCGTGATCGAAAATCGTCTGCCCTAGGGAACGTCAATGTCCGCGCTATCGCTATATGACTACGTCATCATCGGTGCCGGATCGGCCGGCTGCACCATCGCCAACCGTCTCGCCGAAAAGGATGGACTGCGGATCCTGATCCTCGAGGCAGGCGGCCCCGACAAGTCCTTCCTGCTCAAGATGCCGGCGGGCTTTGCCAGCCTCGGCGAGAAATCGCCGTTCAACTGGCACTACGAGACCACGCCGCAGAAACACTGCAACGACCGGCGCATGTACTGGCCGCGCGGCAAGACACTGGGCGGCTCTTCTTCGATCAACGCCATGCTCTATGTCCGCGGCAATGCCTGGGACTACGACCAGTGGCGCCAGTTCGGCAACGAGGGCTGGAGCTACAACGACGTCCTGCCCTACTTCAAGAAGGCCGAGAACAACGAGCGCGGTGCCGACGATTTCCACGGCGCCGGCGGTCCGCTCAACGTCGCCGACCAGATCGACCCCAGCAAACTCAACGAGGCCTTCCTCAAGGCCGGCGAACAGGCTGGCCACAAACGCGTCACCGACTTCAACGGCGCCGAACAGGACGGCGTCGGCTACTACCAGGTGACACAGAAGGACAAGCAGCGCTGGAGCACGGCCAGCGCCTATCTGCGGCCGGCGGTGGCGCGCGGCAACGCCCACGTCGAGATCATCACCAACGCGCTGGTCGAGCGCATCATCTTCGACGGCAACCGCGCCATGGGCGTGCGCTATGTCATCGACGGCCGCGACGAGGTGGCGCGCGCCAACCGCGAAGTCATCCTGTGCGGCGGTGCCGTGAATTCGCCGCAGCTGCTGCTGCTCTCCGGCGTCGGTCCGGCCGACCACCTGAAGTCACTCGGCATCACGCCGGTGCACGACCTTCCCGGCGTCGGCCACAACCTCCAGGACCATCTCGACGCGGCGCTGCTGCAGTTCTGCAAGACGCGCGACACCTACGACACCGCCAACAAACTGGTTTCGCTGCTCCAGTACGTGATGAGCAAGAAGGGTCCGGGCACCTCGCCGATCGCCGAGTCGGGTGGCTTCCTGCGCACCCGTCCGGGTCTGGCGGCGCCCGACGTCCAGCTTCATTTCCTGCCCGTGCTGGTGATGGATCACGGCCGCACCAAGCTGAACAAGAACGGCTATAGCCTGCACGTCTGCGCGCTGCGGCCCGAGAGCACCGGCACCATCCGGCTGCGCAGCAGCGACCCCAAGGACACGCCGCTGATCGACGCCAACTACCTGGCCGAGAGACGCGACCTCGACACGCTGATCGCCGGCGTCAAGATGGGCCGCGAGATCTTCGCCCAGTCGGGCTTCGATCCCTATCGCGCCGAGGAACTGCAGCCCGGTGCCGCGGCAAAGACCGACGCCGAGCTCGAACATTGGATCCGCGCCAAGTGCGAGACGATCTATCACCCGGTCGGCACCTGCAAGATGGGCCCGAGCACCGACAGCATGGCCGTCGTCGACGACAAGCTTCTGGTGCACGGCGTCGAGGGCCTGCGCGTGGTCGACGCCTCGATCATGCCGACCCTGGTCGGCGGCAACACCAACGCCCCCACCATCATGATCGCCGAGCGCACTGCCGCCATCATGCATGCGGCGGGCCTCACGAACTGAGCAAGGGGCGCTGTGAACGAGTTCGGGCGCGCCCTCAAACGTTGGCGCCGCCTGCGCGGCGTCAAGCAGAGCCATGCCGCGGAGTTGTTCGGCGTCACCCAGGCGACATTGTCGCGCTGGGAGCGCGGGCATCATCGCGCCTCGCAGAAGATTGCCGACAAGTTGTCGAAGCTCCTGGCCGCGCCGCTGGATTCGGCCGGCGACGCCGGATTGCGCCGGCTCGTCGAGAGTTCTAGGCTTCCGACCCATCTCATCTGCGATCTGACGCACCGGCTGCTGGCGGCGTCGCCGGCACGCGTCGCGGACTGGCGCGGTAGCGCCAACGAGCTTCGCGGCGTGTCGTTGTGGCGCTTCGCGACCGATGAGATCCGCGCTGTCGAAGACTGCCTCGCCGACCTCGGCTGGTACGACGAGGCCGCTCCGTCTTTGACCTTCTGGACCGAGTCCAACCGCAGCGAGGTCGTGCCGATCGGCGCCGGAGTCCTGGTGTGGGAGCGGCTGCAGCTCAGCGACGGGACACTGGCCCGTCTGGTAACCTCGACCGCGGACTAGGATCGGGCACCAAGCGAATACTTTATTCGTGGGCCGGCCCGCTGCGCGTTCCTACAGTCGCCGCCATGACGACATCCTGGGGACGGATCGCCCTGCTCTACGGAATCGGCGTGCTGGCGGCCGGCCAGCTCGGTGTCGTGCCACCGCTGGTGCCGGCGCTGCAGCGCGACCTCGGCCTGTCGCTCGCCATGGCCGGCACGAGCGTGTCGATCGTCGCCCTGGTGGGCGCGGTGTTCGGCCTGCTCGCCGGCGGCTGGTCCGAAAGAATTGGCCATGCGCGGGCCCTTCGCATCGGCATACTGGTCATGGCATCGGCGGCCGCGCTCTGCGCCGCGGCAGATGACGCCACCGCCCTGCTTGCCGCGCGCGGCCTGGCGGGTATCGGCTACCTGCTGGTCGTCGTCGCAGGTCCCTCGTTGATGGCAAGCACCTCGGAGCCGAGGCATCAGCCCATCACGCTGGCGCTATGGGGAACCTTCGTGCCGGCCGGCATCGCGCTCGCCGGCCTCCTGGTGGCGAGCGTCGCGAATGGCGCGGGCTGGCGGAGCCTCTTCGCCGTCGACGCCGCTGTCCTGGCGCTCGCCCTGCTGGTCGCTCTGGCGGCCGTTCCGGATATTCGCGCGTCCCAGTCGGGTTCAAGCACCATCCCGCTACAACGACTCGGTCCGTCGATTCGGCTGTCGATCGCGTTCTTCTGCTTCGCGCTGCTCTTCCTGGCGCTCGCCGGCCTGCTGCCGGCCTATCTCGTCGGACACCCTGGCCTCACCGCCGCGGAAGCTGGACGAATCGTCGCCGTCGCCACCGCCTTCGGAATCGCCGGCAGCCTTCTCGCAGCCTGGATGATGCCGCGCGGCGTGTCACCCGGGCGGCTGACCGCAGCCGGCTTGATGGCCTCCACGACGATTGCCGCCTTCGCTTTCAGCGCGGCAGCGCCGCTGCCGCTCGCGGTCGCGGGCTTCACTCTTTCGTTTGCTCTGGGCGGGCTGGTGCCGGCCGCGACCTTCGCATCGGTGCCGCGCCTCGCCGCAGACGCGAGCGCGATCGGCCCGATCAACGGCCTGGTCGCGCAGGCCGGCAGTCTCGGATCGCTGGCGGGTCCGCCTCTCCTGGCGCTGTGGGTCGGATGGGCGGGGTGGTCGCTGGCGCCGGTGCTGCTGCTGGCGATCGCTGCGATCGGCGCGGCAAGCGCACTGGCCATCGCGCCACCGCGCTCCTGAGACTCAGCCGCGCTTCTCGACGACCAGCAGCCACGGCCGGCCGCCGACCGGCTTCAGCCGGCCCCGCGAGTCGACCGGGTAGAGGCTCATCGACACGCTGTTCTTCACGTTGCCGCCGACCGCGTGCAGGAAGCCGCCGCGCACGTCGGTGACGACATCGCAGTGGTTTGCCGTGTTGTCGATCCGCCGGTGCGCCGTGCGCGGGTCGGCGTAGCGCCAGGTCGGGCCACTGCTGCCGGTACACACCAGGTCCCCCTGCTTGGGCGAATACTCGTTGGGCGCATGAAGCACGAACGGGGCGCGACCGCCGCTCTTCTGGCGGTCGTAAAGCGCGGCGAGATAACCACCGTGGCGGCCATTGCGCGGGAAATCGCCGGCGCTGTAGCCCGAGCGGGTCATCACCCAGGCAACGAAGGCACCCGACCACGGCTTACTGGAAGTGCGGCCGTTCCATTCCGGCTTGCCGCAGGCACCCCAATAATCACCGACCCGGCTGGCCAGCGGCTCGCTGCGTTCGCTGACGCCGGTGCGGTTGGTGTAACCGTTGGCCTGCCCGCCATAGACGACCGTCGAGCGGCCGAATTTGGTCCACTCCTGCCACGCCGTGTTGGCGACCCGGTCGCTGGGCGGCCGCTCGCTGTAGCTGCCGCCATGATGGGTACTGCTGCCGCAGCCGGTGAGGAAAAGGGCGAGTACCAGAAAAAGGGCGAGCAGAAGGAAGGCTGGCAGCCGTAGACCGGACACACGGGAGGAGGGTGCGACGGGCGGCTGCCAGCAAACACGAGTGTCGACGAAGGGATAGTCGATCTTCATGTGTGACTTGCAGTAATTAATATAAACTATTGTTATTATTGTGTTTATCATATCACCTAGGATGCCCGATGTCACCCATCGATAGTCTCGACATGATCCTCCGTCTGGAGGAGCGGGCCTTCCGGGGTTGGCCCGCTTTGGAGACCCGGGATTTCGCCGGCTGGCGCCAGAGATTTGCCGGCGGCTACACCAAAAGAGCTAATTCTATCAACTCTTTATCGCCAGACTCTCGATTCGACCCGGAGATTGTTTCGGCCCTTGAGGCGCCCTATCTTGCCCGCGGCCAGGCGCCGATCTGGCGGCTGACGCCGCTGGCGCCGCGCGGCATCGCCGAACTTCTGGAGGCGCGGGGTTACCAGGCCATCGAGCGCAGCCTTTTGCAGGTCTGCCCCCTCGACAGCGGCTTCGCCGCGGACGCCGAAGTACAAATATATCCCCATCCGACGCCGGCCTGGATAGAAGCCTTCTGCACCTACAGTCCGGTACCGCCGCGGCATCGCGAGACCATGCAACGCATGCTGGTCGCGATCGCCGCCCCGGCGGGCTTCGCCCTGGTCTCGACGGCCGGCCGGCCCATGGCCATGGCGATCGGCGCGGTCGAGGGTGACCACATGGGCCTGTTCGACGTGTTGGTAATGCCGGAGGCTCGCCGGCGCGGGCTGGCGCGGCGCGTCACGGAAAGCCTCTATGCCTGGGCCTGGGCCCACGGCGCACGCGTCGCCTACCTCCAGGTCGTGGCGACCAACGCCGCCGCACGACCACTCTACGCCGCCCAAGGCTTCCGCACCGCCTACGCCTACGAGTATCGCGTCCCGCCCTCACCCTGAAGGCCGGCGGCTTGACCCCCCGGCGCCCGGCCTCACATAGTCGACCCGGGAGGAACAAAAAATGCCGAACTATCCGTGGGAGAAGAGCTATCCGCCGGGCGTGAAGTGGGAGCTCGAGGTTCCGAAGAAGACCATTCATCAGACCTTCGAGGATAGCTGCGCCCGACATGGCGACCGGCCCTTCACCGACTTCCTCGACAAGGTGATGACCTTCCGCGACTACAAGGCCGCCTCCGACAGGGCTGCCGCCGGCTTCCAGAAGCTGGGGGTGAAGCCCGGCGTGCATGTCGGCCTCTACCTGCCCAACACGCCTCACTACATTGTCGCCTTCTTCGGCGTGCTCAAGGCCGGCGGCATCGTCGTCAATTACAGCCCGCTCGATGCCGCCCGCGAACTCGAACACAAGATCGGCGATTCCGAGACCGACATCCTGGTGACGCTCGACGTCAATGCGCTCTACCCCAAGATGGCAGCAATGCGCGGCAAGACACGGCTGAAGAAGCTGATCGTGGGCTCGATCGCCGATTACCTGCCGTGGCCCAAGAACTGGCTCTATCCGATCGCCAAGAAGAAAGAGATCTCGACCTGGCCGCGCGACGACTGGCACATGTCGTTCAAGGACCTGCTGGCCAACGACGGCAAGTACGCGCCCCATTCCTCGGACGAGAACCTTTGGGACGAGGTCGCCATCCTGCAATACACCGGCGGCACCACCGGCCTGCCCAAGGCCGCCATGCTGACGCACGGCTGCGTCATGGCGGCGATGAGCCAGGGCATGGCCTGGACCCGGCCCTACACGACGCCCGGCACCGAAAAGGTCGTGTGCGTGCTGCCGCTGTTCCATATCTATGCGCTGTCGGGAATCATGCTGGGTGCGGTGGCCAACGGCAACCAGCTCATCCTCTACCCGCGACCCGACATCGACATGGTCGTGGCCGATCTCTCGACCAAGAAGCCCACCTTCCTGCCCGGCGTGCCGACGCTCTACACCGCGATCCTGAAGCATCCCAAGGCGCAGGGGCTCGACCTGAAGTCGCTGAAAATCTGCATGTCGGGCGGCGCGCCGCTGCCGGTCGAGGTCCAGCAGAGTTTCGAGAAGCTGACAGGCGCCACCCTGATCGAGGGCTACGGTCTCACCGAGACGTCGCCGACCGGCGCGATCTGCCCGGTCGACAAGACGGTGCGCCGGGTCGGTTCGTGCGGCGTGCCGATGCCGGGCACGATCATCGAGATCCGCGACATGGAGAACAAGGACCGCGTGCTGCCGGCCGGCAAGGACAATGTCGGCGAGGTCTGCATCATCGGCCCGCAGGTCATGAAGGGCTACTGGAAGAAGCCGGAGGACACCGAACAGGTGCTGTTCAGCCACCCCGCCAGCAACTGGAAAGGGCTGCGCACCGGCGACATGGGCTACATGGACGAGGATGGCTGGCTCTATCTCGTCGACCGCTCCAAGGACCTCATCATCTCCTCGGGCTACAACGTCTATCCACGCATGATCGAGGAGGCGGTCTACGAGCATCCCTCGGTCGACGAATGCATCGTGATCGGCATCCCTGACCCCTACCGCCAGGAAGCGCCCAAGGTGTTCGTGAAGCTGAAGCCCGGCACTGCGCTCACCTTCGACGAGTTGAAGGCGCATCTGGAGGGCAAGATCGGCAAACATGAGATGCCGGTGGCGCTCGAGATCCGCACCGAACTGCCTAAGACCCCGGTCGGCAAGCTTTCCAAGAAGGAACTCAAGGAGGAAGAGCGCGCCAAGGCGAAAGCCAAGGCGGCGTAACGCAAGCATGGCAGGCCGACGCGTTTTTCTTCTCGGCGGTGCCGGCTTCATCCTCGGCGGCTGCTTCGACCGGCCCTGCCATGAGCGCATTCCGGCGCAGAAAGCGTTCCTCGAGGGGCTGCAGGCGCTCGCCAAGCCGGCGCTGGCCTCGAACAACCCGCTCGCCGTCGAGGAAGCGGCGCGCCGGAGCGTGGCGCTGGCCGACAAGGTCGGCGCCTTTTCCGGCTGGTGCGGCACCGTCCGGAAGATCGAGGGCAACGCCCAGACCGCCGCCGTCACCATCGAGGTCGGCCCTCACGTTTCGCTGTACGCGTTCAACGACTGGGCCCTGGCCTTCGCCGGCTCGGTGACCGACCTCTTCTCCACACGATCGCGTCAAACGCCGCCGCCGGGCCTTTCCGAAGCCGCCATCGCGGCGCTAAAAACGCTCCGGCTCGGTGAACGCGTGACGCTCTCCGGACGGTTGGGCGAGATCGCGGGCTCCGGCGTGTTCGATCTCTCCCGCCTGTTCGGCAAGAGCGTCGAGGAGCACCGCCAGTTCCTGCAGACGCCACGCTTCGTGGCGCGCGTCGAGGCCCTCGCAGCCTCGACGAAGAGTTAGAGAAGAAGACCTGGAAAGGACTCCGAGTGCCGTCTTTCAACTACGACTTCCCCTACTCCACCAAGAAACTCCCGGTCTTTGCTTCGAATGTCGTGGCCTCCTCGCAGCATCTCGCCGCGACGGCGGGCCTGCGCATGATGGCCAGAGGCGGCAACGCGGTGGATGCGGCGATCGCCAGCGCCATCGCCATCACCGTGGTCGAGCCGACCATGAACGGCATCGGCGCCGACGCCTTTTGCATCCTGTGGGACGGCCAGAAGCTGGTCGGCCTCAACGCCTCGGGCCATTCGCCGGCGCTGATGACGCCCGACCAATACAAGGGCCAGGCGGCAATGCCCCATGTCGGTTGGGGAAGCGTGACCACGCCGGGCGCGGTGTCGCTGTGGATGGAACTGCACAGTCGCTACGGCAAGCTGCCGTTCGCCGATCTGTTCGAGCCGGGCATCAAGTATGCCAGCGACGGCTTTCGCGTCTCCTACATGGTCTCGCGCCAATGGGAGCGGGCGATCGACCGGCTGAAGGGCCAGGAGAGCTGGGTGAAGGCTTTCCTGCCCAGCGGCCGCGCGCCCAAGCCGGGCGAGCTGTGGAAGTTCCCCGATCAGGCCCGGACGCTGACCAAGATCGCCGAGAGCAAGGGCGAGGCCTTCTATCGCGGCGAACTCGCCGAGGCGATGGGCAAGTACGCCACGGAGACCGGCGGCGCGCTGCGCAAGGAAGATCTCGCGGCGCACAAGCCCGACTGGGTAGATCCGATCGGCCTCAGCTACCGCGGCACGACCCTGCACGAGATCCCGCCGTCGGGTCAGGGGATCGCGGCCTGCATGGCGCTGGGTATCCTCGAGAATTTCGACATCGCGGGCCATGACGTCGATGGCCCCGAGATCGCACACCTCAAGATCGAGGCGATGAAGCTCGCCTTCGCCGACATCCACCGCTACGTGGCCGATCCGCGATTCATGGAAGTGACGCCCAAGCAGATGCTCGACAAGGGCTACCTCAAGAGCCGCGCCAAACTGATCGATCCGCGAAAGGCCAAGGACTTCGGCCCCGGCACGCCCAAGGACGGCGGCACGATCTATCTCGGCACCGCCGACGAATCCGGTATGATGGTGTCGCTGATCCAGTCGAACTACACCGGCTTCGGCTCCGGCGTCGTCGTGCCGGGCACCGGCATTGCGCTGCAGAATCGCGCCACCGGGTTCGTCACGACAAAGGGCCACGCCAACGAGGTCGGCCCGAACAAGCGGCCATTCCACACCATCATCCCGGCTTTCATCACCAAGGACGGCAGGCCGGTTGCGACCTTCGGCCTGATGGGCGGCGCGATGCAGCCTCAGGGCCACATGCAGGTGTTCTCGCGCATCGTCGACTACGGCCAGAATCCGCAAGCCGCCATCGACGCACCGCGCTGGCGGGTGCACGAGAGCGACGGCTCGGTCTGGACCGAGGACCATATGCCGGCCGACACGGCCGCC
>CALDNT010000039.1 GCA_937915145.1 uncultured Reyranella sp. | reverse complement strand
ATTGTCGGGATGGACGATCAGGACGTTGGAAACACCGCCGCTCACCGCGACCGGTGCGAGGTCCTTCAGCGAGTCGTATCCCGGCGTCTTGTAGAGGCCCATGTTGAAGACCATCGTGCCCTGCGAGACCAGCACCATCGTATAACCGTCGGCCGGCGCACGCGCTGCCTCGGCGGTGGCGATGGTGCCGCCGGCGCCGGTCTTGTTGTCGACCACGAAGGTCTGGCCCAGCGACTTGCCCAGCTCCTCGGCGAACAGGCGGGCGACGATGTCGGCCGTGGCGCCGGGCGCCAGCGGCACGATCATGCGGATCGGCTTGGCCGGCCAGTCCTGAGCCACCGCCGGAGTCGCCACGATGGCGAACGCGCCGGCCACCAGAGTCCTCCTCGTAATCGACATGCTGTCCCCTTCCCTCAAAGCCCCACGGATTTTGCGACCAGTGTCGCCAGTTGCTTGCGCAGGCGCGCGACCAGGCCGCGCGGCGGGCGCTTGCTCATCAGATTGTGCATTTCGTAGGGATCTTTCTTGAGATCGTAGAGCTCGTCGCACGCCACGCCATCGAGCGACTTCTGCGTCCAATGGATGTACTTGTAGCGCCTGGTGCGGATCGCCTTGTAGCTCATGCCGATCAGCCACGGCATGGCGTTCTCGCTGAAGTATTCGCACATGAAGGATTTGCGCCAGCCCTTCAGCTTCGCGCCCTTGGCACGTGGCTTTTTGCCGTTCGCAAGCGGCCGCAGCGACAGACCCTGCATGGTCTCGCGGTCCGCGGCCTTGCCGCCCGCCAGATCGATCACCGTCGGCGCGATATCGAGCGCCGCCACGAGATCGTCGTTCACCGTGCCCGGCTTGAACCAGGCGGGATAGCGGATCAGGAACGGCGACTTGATGCCTTCCTCATAGGCGAAGCGGCGCTCCGGCCCGAGGCCGTGCTCGCCGAAGAAATAGCCGTTGTCGCCGAGGAACAGGATGAAGGTGTTGTCGAGTTCGCCGCTGTCTTCGAGCGCCTTGAAGACATCGCCCATGCCTTCGTCGACCGACGCCATCATTGCCGCGCGCAACCGGATTTCCTCGTCGGTGCCGGCCAGGATGCCGTCCAGAAGCTTGCGGGAAGCGTCATTGACGCGCAGCGCATGGGCTTCCGTCCAGGCAGGCTTGTCCTTCACCACCTTGGCCGCCGGCAGGGCATTGGGCCGGCGCGGGAAATGCGCGCCCTTGTAGAGATCGGCATGGCGCGGCGCGGGGCGATAGCCGCCATCGGTGAAGTCGATGGTGCCGTCCGGCGCCTGGTAGGCGTCGGGATGCACTGCCTTGTGCGCGAAGAACAGCGCGAACGGCTTGTCGCGCTTCTGGCGCAGGAAATCGACGGCATGGCCGTTCAACAGATCGGTGATGTAGCCCTCGTGCTTTCGCTCATCGCCGTCGATGTTGAGGATCGGGTCGATGATCGAGCCATGCCCGGGGAAGCTCACCCACTTGTCGTAGCCAGGCCGCGGGCCGCCCGAGTTCCCCATGTGCCACTTGCCGACATGGGCGGTCTCGTAGCCCAGGCGCTGCAGGATGACGTGATAGTTGGACAGGCGATGGCTGTGCGCGTCGCGCGCCACGTTGTCGATGATGCCGTGCCGGCTGGCATACTGGCCGGTGAGGATCGAGGCCCGGTTGGGCGAGCACAACGGCGTGGTGTGAAATGCCGAGGTGAACATCGCGCCCTCATGGCCGATCCGGTCGATGTGCGGCGTCTTCATGTAGGGATGGCCGCAGATGCCGAGTTCGTCGAACCGGAGGTCGTCGATCAGGACGATCAGGATATTTGGTTTGCGCTTCTTCGCCACGATGATTGCCCCGCTGTCATTTTCCCATGCACGCCGCGTGCCGAAACCACGCTATCCGCTGGCCTTGACGGAAGCCAGAGCCTCGCGCCCATATCGGCCGGAACACCCTTCGAGGAACGGACATGGCCGAGTCTGACCTGCCGCTGGCGGGATTGCGCGTTCTGGATATCAGCTCGTTCATCGCCGCCCCCGCGGCGGCGGTCGTGCTGGGCGACTGGGGCGCCGACGTGATCAAGGTCGAGGGACCGGAGGGCGATCCCAACCGCCGGATCATGCACGATTCGTCGAACTACCCGAAAAGCGAGGTCAACTATCCCTGGCAGATGGATTCGCGCAACAAGCGCTCCATCGTGCTCGACCTCAAGCAGGCCGAGGCGCGCGCCGCCCTCGACAGGCTGATCGCCAAGTCGGACATCCTGATCTGCAACTTCCCGCCGCCGGTGCGCGACAAGCTGAAACTCGCCTACGACGACGTGAAGGCGGTCAACCCCCGGCTGATCTATGCCTCGCTGACCGGCTACGGCGAGAGCGGCCCCGACCGCGACCGGCCGGGCTTC
>CALDNT010000038.1 GCA_937915145.1 uncultured Reyranella sp. | reverse complement strand
CCGTCGTCGGAGCCGCCCAAGTCCTCGGAGCCAGCCAAGCCGGCCGATTGGGCAACAATGCCGATCGACGAACTCCGTGCCAGAGCCAATGCCAACGAGATTCCTGCCATGGAAGATCTGGCGCGCCGCCTGATCCAGGGTGCCGGCGTGACCAAGGACCAACAGGCCGGGGCGGGTTGGCTGTTGCGCGCGGCCCAGCGCGGCTCGGCGCAGTCGGCATTCAATGTCGCCGTGATGTACGAACGCGGCTTCGTAGTCGAGCGCGACTCGACACGCGCTGTCGAATGGTACCGCAAGGCCGTCGACGCCAACCTGCCGGTGGCCAAGCACAATCTCGCCCTGCTGCTGCGTGACGGCAGAGGCGCAGCCCGCGACGGCAAGGAGGCCGTTGAGCTGCTGCGCTCAGCGGCCCGCCAAGGCATGGCGGCATCGATGTTCACGCTGGGCGATATCCACGAACGCGGCGATGCGGCACCGAAGGACCCGGCAACCGCATTGGCCTGGTTTGCCGTCGCCGCTGAATTCGAACGCCAGACCAATCGTGGCGCCGAAACGGCACTTGCCAAGACCGCGGCCCAACGCGTCGAGACCCTCCAGAGAATCTTGACGCCGTCCGAGCTGGAGCGCGCCCAGCAAATCGGCCAGAGCGAGTTCAAATACATCGTCGAAGCGCTGTCACCCCCCAAGCCGCCACCCGAAGGTCCAGCGACGGCCGGGACCGCCACGACGCCACCGCTCGCCGCCTCCGATCCGCCGGGTTGGCCCAAAGCCGTCAGCGATCAGATTCGCGCCATCCAGAAGGCACTGGTCGATCTCAAATACCTGAACGACAAACCCGATGGTGTGATCGGCCCGGTGACCCGCGCGGCAGTTCGCTCCTTCCAGCGCAGCATCGGCGCGCGCGAGACCGGCGAACCGACCAAGGACGTGTACGCGGCATTGAAGGAAGCGCTCGCCACCCGCGATGTGGTGGCCAACTCGCCGCCGCCGCCTGTGAAAACCGGGCCGCCAAAGGTCGATCCACCCAAGCCGGCACCGACTGCCGCCGTGCCGGAAACGACCAGCGTACAAGCCAAGTCTGAACCGCCTACCGCGATCGTCGATCTCGGCCAGCCGGAACCGGCCCCGGCACCACCGACATCCGCCGACTTCCTGCGGGCCGCACCCAGGATCGAACCGGCCAAACCTGCACCGGAAGCCTGGCCGACCCTAGCCGCCGACCAGGTCAGGGCGATTCAGCGGCTGTTGCTCGAGCTCAAATACTCGCGCGATGTCCCCGATGGGCTGATCGGCCCCAATACGCGCGCAGCGATCCGCGACTACGAGCGCGCGGCCGGTCTCAATGTGACGGGCGAACCGAGCAAGGCGTTATTCGAGGCGCTGGCCGAAACGCGGCTGACCGCTGCGCCGAAATCCGACTGACACCCGGCGCTCAGCCGGAGATCAGCATGCCGGCGTGCCGCCACCACCCGTCCGGTATGCGCGCCGCCGCCCGACGTGCGGTCTGGACCCTGTCGTACAAGGCAAAGCAGGTGGCACCGCTGCCGCTCATCGCTGCGTAGCGCACACCCGCGCCCCGGCGCAGTACGTCCAGCACATCGGCGATCACCGGTCTGAGGGAAATAGCGGCACTCGTCAGATCGTTGCCGCGCGCGGCCAGGGCCGCTACCAGCTCATCAAGGTCCCGCCACCTTGGTGCAACGGGCGATAGTGGCGAAAACGCGCCCCGGCGTGCCGCGAAGACCGCGGGCGTCGCGAGCGGCGTGCCGGGATTGACCAACAAGATGGCACAGGACGGCAAAGCTGGCGCCGGCCGCAGGATTTCGCCCACACCCGATACCAGCGCCGCCCCGCCGGCCAGACACATGGGAACATCGGCACCAAGCGTGGCGGCCAGATCGAACAGCTCCTCAACCGGCATCGCCACGCGCCACAGGTCCACCAGCGCATGAAGCGCCGCCGCGGCGTCCGCCGATCCGCCCCCCAGACCGGCCGCCACCGGAATGTGCTTGGCAAGACGGATGGCGGCACGCGGCGCCACGCCGGCACGGTCGGCCAGCAGGCGCGCCGCCTTGATCACGAGGTTGTCGGGATCGCCGGCGAGTTGCCCCGCCTCCGGCCCCTCGAGCGCCAGCGACAACCGGTCGGAAGGCCGAACTTCCAGCGTGTCAGCGAGGTCGGTGAAGACGACCAGCGAGTCGAGCAAATGATAGCCATCGGCGCGGCGGCCAACGACGTTCAGCCAGAGATTAACCTTGGCGTGTGCAGGTCGCATGACGCAGCGTCGAACGGTCCGGGATGCCGGCTCAGCCGCCCTGCTTGGGGGCCGCCACTTTCTCGTAGACGGTCGGCTTGTCGTTGGACGGATTGAGGCCGTTGGCGAGCTTGTCCTTGAGGACCGGCACCCGATCCTTCTCCGGCTTCTGGTTGAGCGCGCGTTCCCATTCGAAGCGCGCCTCTCGGCGACGGCCGACGTGCCAGTAGGCGTCCCCCAAATGCTCGGTGATGGTGGCGTCGTCGCCCTTCTGCTCGCTCGCCCGCTCCAGCCATTCAACGGCCTTGTCGAACTGGCCGACCCGGTAGAACGCCCAGCCGACGCTGTCGGTGATCGCGCCGTCGTCGGGCCGCAACGCCGTCGCCCGCATCAGCATCTTCATGCCTTCCTCGAGATGCAGGCCCTGGTCGACCCAGCTATAGCCGAGGTAGTTCAGCACATGGGCCTGCTCGGGCGAAAGCTCGAGCGCCTTCTTCATGTCGGCTTCCGCCTTCGGCCATTGCTTGGTCCGCTCGAGCACGATCCCGCGACCGAAATAGACTGGCCAATAACGTTCATCGACGGAACGCAGTCGCGAGATTGCCGTATCGTAGGCAGCAATCGCCTCAGCATAGCGCTCCTTGCTGCGCAGCAGATCGGCCAGCGTCAGAGCTGCATCGATGCGATCGGGCTTTTCCGCCACCAGCACCTTCAACCGGGTGATCGCCTCGTCGAAGCGATCCTGCTGGGCCTCGAGCGCCGCCATGCGCAGTCGCGCCTGCCAGAAGAGCGGCGAGGTCGGGCTGATCTTGGCCAGCGCAGCGACGGCCTTGGGAATCTGCTGGAACTGCTCGTAGAGACTCGAGATCATCAACCAGGCAAATTCGTGGTCAGGTTTCAGGTTCGTTGCAAGCTGGTCGAAGATCAACGCGAGGTCAGCGCGCTGGTTACGCGGATCGGACGCCAGGATGCCACCGATGTCGAACAGGATTTCGGCGATACCTGCCGCCACCGACGGCGGCTTGGGCATCGGCGCGTTAGGTGCAATCAGGGCGTCCATCAGCACGGCGTCGCTGTGCTGCTCGCCATATGATTTGAGGAGTTTGCGAGCCTCATCGGCCTTGCCGAGCCGGCGTAACCCCTCAGCGACAGCGATCGTGGTGCGCAGGCCGTTGCGGTCGAGGGTAATGGCTCGGCGATATTTCGACTCCGCCGCCTCCCGATCGCCCGCCATCTCGTCGATCTGCGCCTCGATGACCAGCGCAGGTGCTTCGGCGCGCTCGCCGGCAGCCGGCCTGAGCTTGCCAAGAGCCACGCGCGCCGCGGCGTAGTCCTTTTCGCCGGCTTTGAGCCAGGCGATCACGTACTCGCGCAGGGGTCCGAGCTGATTCTCCGACCCAATGCGACCGAGCTGCTGCTCGGCGGCCTTGTAATTGCCCTTCCTGACCGCCTGAACCGCCAGCACCAGGTTGGCGAAGCCGTCGCCCGGGCGCGTCTCCAGAACCTGAGGTGCCAACTGAGCGGCGGCATCGATCCGGCCGGCATACATGCGCATCCGGAAGGCGGAATAAATCAGATCGGGATCGTTCGGCGCCAGCACCAGCGCCGCGTCCATCTGGTCGGCTGCGGCGTCGTAGTCATGATCCTGTTCGGCCACGCGGCCGGCGAGGTAGCGGCCGTCGAGCGTCGCCGCGATCTGACGTCCGCGTTGGGGTTGCGCGTCGACCGTCGCCGGAAGCGCCAAGAGCAGCGCTGCCGGGAGAAGAGTGAGGAGTGTGCGTCGCATACCTGTCACATGTTGGGGTAATTGGGACCGCCGCCGCCTTCGGGCACCGTCCAGTCGATGTTCTGCGCCGGATCCTTGATGTCGCAGGTCTTGCAGTGCACGCAGTTCTGCGCGTTGATCTGAAAGCGCGGCTGGCCGTTGTCGGCGGTAACGACTTCGTAGACCCCGGCCGGGCAATAGCGCTGCGCCGGCTCGGCATAGAGCGGCAGGTTGACGGCAATCGGAATCGACGGATCGAGCAGCTTCAGGTGAACGGGCTGGTCCTCCTCATGATTGGTGTTCGACAGGAACACCGAGGAGGGCTTGTCGAAACTGAGCACGCCGTCCGGCTTCGGATACTGGATCGGCTGGAACTCGCTGGCCGGCCGCAGGCATTCATGGTCGGCCTTCTTGTGACGAAACGTCCATGGCAGGCGAATGCCGAGATCGTGCATCCACATGTCGAAGCCACCATAGATCGTGCCCAGTACCGTGCCCCACTTCAGCGCCGGCTTGACGTTGCGGACCTTGTCGAGGTCCTTCCATATCCACGACGCCTTGACCTTCACCGGATAGGCGATCAGCTCGTCGCCGCCAGTCTTGCCGCCAGCCAGCGCCTCGAAAGCGGCTTCGGCACCCAACATGCCGCTCTTGATGGCGTTGTGGCTGCCCTTTATGCGCGGCAGGTTGACGAATCCGGCCGAGCAGCCCAGCAGCGCACCGCCCGGAAAGGTGAGTTTGGGCACTGACTGGATGCCGCCCTCGTTGATGGCTCGCGCCCCGTAGGACAACCGCTTGCCACCCTGCAGGTACTTGGCGACTTCCGGATGGGTTTTGAAGCGCTGAAACTCGTCGAACGGCGACAGATAGGGGTTCTCGTAGCTGAGATGCACCACGAAGCCGATGGCCACGAGATTGTCGCCGAAATGGTACATGAACGAGCCGCCGGCGCCGTCGGTCTCCGACAGGGGCCAACCTTGCGAATGCACAACCAGCCCCTTCTTGAACCTGGCCGGGTCGACCTGCCACAGTTCCTTCAGCCCGATGCCGAACTTCTGCGGATCGACGCCGTCGCGCAGGTCGAACTTGGCCATCAGCTGCTTGGACAACGAGCCGCGCACTCCTTCGGCGATCAGCGTGTACTTGGCGTGCAATTCCATGCCCGGCGTGTAGGTGTCCTTGTGCTCTCCGGTTCTGGACACGCCCATGTCGCCGGTGGCGACGCCCTTCACCGACCCGTCGTCGTTGTAGAGCACCTCGGCGGCGGCAAAGCCGGGATAGATCTCGACGCCCAAGGCTTCGGCCTGCTGCCCAAGCCAGCGGCAAACGTCGCCCAGGCTGACGATATAGTTGCCGTGGTTGTTCATCAGCCGCGGCATCAGGAAATTGGGGAAACGATAGGAGCCCGCCTTGGTGAGCCACAGGAACTGGTCGTCGCTCACCTGGGTCTCGAGCGGCGCGCCCTTGTCCTTCCAGTCCGGGATCAGTTCGTTGAGCCCGATCGGATCGACCACCGCGCCGGAAAGAATGTGTGCGCCGATCTCCGATCCCTTCTCGAGCAGGCAAACCGAGACCTCGTGGTTGCGCTCCGCAGCAAGCTGCTTCAGGCGAATCGCCGCTGACAGCCCTGCCGGGCCGCCGCCCACGATCACCACGTCGTACTCCATCGCCTCGCGCGTCATGATCGTCTCGCTCTGCTGTGCCTTTTCCAGATGGACGCGCCGCTGGCCGGCGGCGATCCTTGTGACGTAAATAGCCTGTCGGGGGCAGGATCGCCACCCGCGGAAGAGGGGAATTCCCGTGGCAGCATTGACCGAAATTGAGAGCAAACTCTTCTTTGCCCGCGAATTCCGGCTGGAAAATGGCCAGATACTGCCCATTCTCGAGCTGGCCTACGAGACCTATGGCACGCTCTCGCCCCGTCGCGACAATGCCATCCTGGTCGTCCACGGCTATACGTCCAGCCATCATGCCGCCGGCCGCAATGCTGCCGGCAAACAGGGCCGCGGTGTTGCCGAGGGTGCTGCGGGCTGGTTTGACGGGCTGATCGGGCCGGGCAAGGCCATCGACACCGATCGCTATTTCGTCGTCTCGGCGAATGCGCTGGGCTCGGCGCACGGCAGCACCGGCCCCAACTGCACCGATCCTCGCACCGGCAAGCCTTACGGTCCGACCTTCCCCGAGATCACCATGCGCGACATCGTGGCGAGCCAGAAGCTGCTGGTCGAATCGCTCGGCCTCGCGAGCCTCGTCGCGGTGATCGGCCCGTCGATGGGCGGCTTCCAGTCGTTCCAGTGGGCAGCGTCCTACCCCGGATTCATGAAGGCGATCATCCCCTCGGTCACCGCGCCTCGCTCACCGGCCGGCCTCGACCGGCTGGAGGCACTGCAGAAACGCCTGGCCTCGGACTCCAACTGGAATGGCGGCTGGTACTACGACAACGGCGGCATCGCGCGCACGCTTGAGGAGATCCGCTTCGAGACGCTGATGAATTATGGCCAGAACGAAATCCTGGCCGAGACGATGCCCGACCCCAAGATGCGCGAGGCGGCGATCCGCGACAGCGCGCAAGCCTGGTCGCACATCTACGACGGCCACTCATTGGTGACGCTGCGCCGCGCGATCGGCACGCTCGACGTAACCGGCGACTACGCCAAGCTCAGGAACACCAAGGTGCTCTATGTGCAATCCAAGACCGACAAGCTGTTCGACATCGCACACTGCCCGGCCTATGCCAGTGACATGCGCAAGGCCGGTATCGATATCACCTACGTCGAGCTGCCGTCGAACAAGGGCCACATGGCGAGCCATGCCGATGCAGCCTTGTGGGCGCCGATCCTCGGTGCGTTCCTGAAGAGTCTCTGATGGACGCAGCGTCCCTCCCACACGAGGATCTAGCTGCGCTGCTGAAGTGGTATGTCGACCACGGGCTCGACGAGACCATCGGCGAGGAGGCAATCGACCGTTTTGCGGCCCTTCCTCCACCTGCCGCCACACCGCCGCCAATCACGCCGCCGCGCACAGCGGCACCAACGCCGATCCGCGCTCCCGCGCCGCCGCCGGCCGTGCGTGCACCCGTGCCGCTCGAATCGCCCCAACTCGTCGAGGATGCGCGCGAACTGGCACTGCGCTGCACCACCATCGCCGAGCTCGAGGAAGCGGTGCGTGCCTTCGAGGGTTGCGCCCTGAAGCGCACCGCCAAGACCACGGTGTTCGCCGACGGCGTATCAGGCGCACCGGTAATGATCGTGGGCGAGGCGCCGGGCGCCGACGAGGATCGCGTCGGCAAGCCATTTGTCGGCGTCAGCGGCCAGCTCCTGGACCGCATGTTCGACGCTATCGGCATGAGCCGCCAGCGCGACCTCTACATTACCAACATCCTGTTCTGGCGCCCGCCCGGCAACCGCACGCCGACGCAGGCCGAACAGGCGATCTGCCTCGCTTTCACGCGCCGCCACGTCGAGCTGGCGAAGCCCAAGGTGCTGGTACTGGCCGGCGGCACGGCCGCGAAGGCGATGCTCGATACCACCGAGGGTATCATGCGGCTGCGCGGCAAGTGGACGACCCTGAGGCTCGACGACGGCACTGAGGTGCCGACAATGCCGACGTTCCATCCCGCCTATCTGCTGCGCACACCCGCCAGCAAGCGCCAGAGCTGGCTCGACTTGCTGGCGATCGACAAGAAACTCGAGGAGCTGGGGGTTAAAGCTTCTTCCTGAGGAAGAACTTCTGGTGGCCCTTAGGGTAGTCATCGAGGGTGCCGAAGACCTCGTAGCCGCGCCGCTCGTAGAACGGCCGTGCCTGGAACGAATGGGTGTCGAGCGTCGCCGAATGGCAACCGCGCTCAACGGCGTAGGCCTCGGCCTGGTCCATCAGCTTCGTCGCCCAGCGCTGGCCGCGCACGGATTCGTCGACCCAGAGGATCGTGACGTGCAGCCAACCGCCCCAGACGCTGCCGAGCAGGCCGCCCATCACCTCACCGCGCGCGTTCTTGAGGAAATAATTCACGGGATAATAGGTCGACACGCCGGTCGCGCCGACGTTGTAGAAATCCAGGTGCTCGCGCACGACCTGGGCTTCGCTGCCCGGCACTTGCTGGAAGGCGATCTCGAGCTCAGCCATGGAC